>CAYUCU010000158.1:0-9636 GCA_964443345.1 uncultured Chitinophaga sp. | reverse complement strand
ACAGAAATTAAATAAGACCGTACTGCATGCCTTTCAGCTTTCTCAGCGCAAAGGCGAGTTGTGGTGTGAAATGCTAAACAATGACCGGGTACTTATTGCCGGAGAATGCTTTTTCTTCATGAAGGGTGAAATGGAATTGCCTTAATCAAGGAACCTCTTTTTTATATCAGGCCCGGGTATCATACAGGAATCTTTTTTTCCAAACCATTTGTACCGGTTACGGGCCACCCATTTATAGATGGGCTGGCTGATAAAGGCGGGGACAATAATAAAAGCATATAAGGCTTTGGCCGGCCAATCCAGGTATTTACAGGTACGGATAGCAGCGCCGGCATAGGTGTATGCTTTCCCTTTTTCAATAAGAACAATGGTATCTGCTGAAGGAGCTACCTGGTGTTGTTGAAATAATTTTTGTCCCGTGGCAGATTGCAAAGGGCTAAATCGCAAACGGGCCTTACTGTCATTACGTATGGCAAAGTTCACCATCCGGTTGCAAAAGTTGCACACTCCATCAAAAAGCAGAACAGGGGTAGTCGTATTCACCCGGTAAAAATAGGCAACAATTTTTTTCGGAAGATTAGTTGTATTTTTTAACTCTGAATACAACGGGCATGAAACTTAGTTTGATATTATTCGTCACTACTATTCTCTTTAGTGGCAGCGTAGGAGGGCAGCCCCATTTTATGGCCAGTGATTCTGCGATCATATTTAAGATGATTCAGCAAGCGGACTATTATTCAGAAAAGGAACAGTATGATTCCGCTATTACCATTGCTAAAATGGCAGCCGACCTGGCGGTAAAAAAGAGAGTTTATGCCGGGCAGGGCTGGGCTTATTCAAAGATCATTGAGGTATTAATTGAACAAAAAGAATACACGGAAGCAGAAGAAATGGCATTGCAGCTAAATAAAATTGCGAATAAGGTCAATGATACGCTGCTTACCGGAGTTTCATTGATGCAGTTGGGGCAGGTGAAGATGTATAATGACCAGCCGGATGATGCGATACTGTACCTGGATAAAAGTATCACCAACGGATTGGGCAAATCGGTGAATCCCTACCTGGCCCTTGCCTTTAATGACCTTGGATATGCCTGGGGTCTGAAAGATGAATACGAGAGACAGGCATTGTTCACTCACAAATCATTACACATATATGAACAACTGGAAGATGATGCAGGAATTGCTATGTCGCTCGGGAATTTATCTACGGTATACTTTCAAATGGGGCAAAAAGAAAAAGCAATTGATTATGGTAAACAATCGCTGAAGTACCGGGAAAAAACCGGGGATATTGCCCGGCTTTCCATAACTTGCTGCAACCTGAGCCAATATTACCTTGGTATTAATAATGAAGAAGCTGCCAGGTACCAGGAGCTGTGTGTAAAGTATGCACGTCAAACGGGTGATAATGCCCGCATCATACACTCCTATATCACATCCTCGCTGGTGGCGAATGCAAAAAAGAATAATAAAGAGGCATTTGAGTATGAACTGAAAGTTATTGACCTGCTGGAAAAAACAAAAACCAATCAGCGGATGCTGGCACGGAGATATATTGCGGCAGCATTCTATACAGATATGCTCAAGTACGACTCTCTTATCACACTGGGCTATTACAACAAATCAATCCGTTTGTCTGAAGAGCTGGGTGACAGGGGCAACCTGAAAGACCTCTATTTATACCTTTCCAATTATCATAACAAAGTAAAAAATTACAGTGAAGCGTATCTTACCTACAAAAAACACATTTTATACCGCGACAGTATTATTAATACGGAGAAGGAAGAGAAAATTGCTGAATTGGAAAGCCGGTATGAGACGAACCGGAAGGACAATGAAATTATCCGGTTGAATGCAGCCCAGAAAATAAAGCAACTGGAAATTGAAAAACAGAAAGCCATTATTTCCGGGAATATAGCGGCAGCGTTGCAAAAACAGAATGAGATAGACCTGCTGTCCAAGACGAGAGAACTACAACGGGTTCAGATAAGGCAGCAAACCGAAGAACTGGAAAAACAGGTGCTGCTTTCCAAAACCAATGCCCAGCAATTGCAACTGACAGAAAAGGAAAACCAATTTCAGGAAAAGCAAATAAAGAATCAAAAAAATGTGAGGAACCTTTTAATAGGAGGGGTGATCCTTATTTCATTGCTTGGAATAACATGGTTTAACAGGTTCCAGTTGAAAAAGAGGCTGGAACAACAAACAGCGCTGCAGGAAATGCGGAATAACATCAGCCGGGATCTTCATGATGACATTGGTGCATCA
This sequence comes from uncultured Chitinophaga sp., assembly GCA_964443345.1. GTDB lineage: Bacteria > Bacteroidota > Bacteroidia > Chitinophagales > Chitinophagaceae > JJ008. Next base: position 7,366 of record CAYUCU010000158.1, on the reverse strand, counting down.
CTAAGTAATATCAATATATTGAATGAACTGGCCCGCCGTAGTATCAGCCAGCCCGACAAGTCGAAGGAGTATTTATCAAAAGCATCAGAGGATATTCAGCGCATCAATGAGTCCTTATCAGATATTGTCTGGAATATCAACCCCCGGTATGATGATCTGCAAAACCTGTTTGTACGAATGAAACGTTATGCAGCAGATATGCTCGATGGAAAGAACATTAAAGGAGAATTTGATTTCCCTTCCGGTGAACCTAACCTGAAATTAAGTAGGACGCAGCGGCGTGACCTTTACCTGATCTTCAAGGAAGCAGTGAATAATCTTGTCAAGTATTCAGATGCCAGGAATGCCGCTATCCGTGTTTCAGCCAAAGAGCATAGTATTGAAATGCTTGTACAGGATGACGGGAAAGGATTTGATCAAAACAATACAAATGCCGGCAACGGGCTGCACAACATGGAACAAAGGGCCAAAGCATCCGGGGCGCAGATCTCGATACATTCAGAATCCGGTAATGGCACCACGATACGTATGGTAATTGGGATCAGCTAAGTTTTCCGGGGTGACGCTACCCAAAAGTGTAATGGTTTTACTTTTAGTGATTGTGTATTTTTGAAATTATGCCTTACCAGCTATTGATATTTGAAGATAATACCCGCCTCCGGCAATCGTTGGAAATATTGCTGAATGACGAAACCAATTTCCAGGTGGCGGCTTCCTTTCCTGATTGTGATAAAGCGGACAGGCAGGTGGAAAAGCACCGGGCCGACCTGGTGGTGATGGATATAGATATGCCGGGAATTGGCGGCGTGGAAGGCGTGAAGCGGATAAAAAACAGCAACCCCGAAGTAAAAGTGGTGATGCACACCATGTTTGATGATGATAACCGGATATTTGACTCTATTTGCGCAGGGGCCGACGGCTACTTGCTGAAAAACACCTCTCCGCTGCAGTTAGTAAATGCTTTGCAGGAAGTAATGAATGGCGGTGCACCTATGAGTCCCTTTGTGGCACAAAAAGTTTTTCAGCACTTCAGGCAGACAACATCTGATTCAGAACAGTTCAATCTTACGACAAGGGAAAAGGAAATCCTTGAATTGCTGGTAAAAGGGAATAGCTATAAAATGATAGCAGACAAATCGGCAGTGACTATTGATACGGTGAAAAAACACCTTCAGAATATCTACCACAAACTTCATGTGAACTGCGGCACCGAAGCAGTAGCTAAAGCATTGCAGCACAAGATTGTAAAGCTTGATTAGCAACACTTACTACCCAAATAGGTAATTGACTGATGTCTTCTTTATGCGGACTTTTATGCTAAACATAGTCGGCATGAAGAAAACACTCCGCCTTATACTTTTTTCCAGTTTGGTTTTCAGTTTAGTTCACTCAGCATCTGCCCAACCCTTTACGTTGGAAGAAGGGGTGGACCCGCAGGAGCTGAAACTGGAGGATTATAAAAAGGATGATCCGAAGGCAAAAGGCAGGATCAATACAACGGCCATTACACAGGAAAAAGATACGATGTACTTCTGGGCCCAGGGCATAAGCATGTATTCACCCACTTTTTTCAGCATCACAGCATCAGACCCGGCAGCGGACCTGAAAATAAACCTGTGTAAGGAAAACTGGAAAACCCCGCATAAGACCGGTGAAATAAAGGGAAAGGGAAAATGGAATTCCAATTTCAAAACAGAAGGGGACTTTGGTATCATGGTTATTGCAAAAAAGAAACCCGTTAAGTATGCATTGCTTGTGTGGACTGGTGATGAAGTAAAAATAGATATACCATCGCCCTTTAAATCCGGGACCAGTGTGTCCGGGGGTGGAGGATGGTTTAAAAAGAACCTTGTATTGGTCCTTGTGATCATTGCGGCACTGGCTGCCATAGGATTTTTATTATTCAAACTTAAAAAGGCTAAAAAATGAAAAAGATAATTTTTATCCTGTTTGCCCAACTGTTTTTGATTTCAGCTTATGCCCAGGTAGAACCGCCAACCGAGGCAGAAAGAAATGATGCGGCAGTGGAGCAAAGCAATGATTATAACGATGCCCGGCAGGACCAACGGGACGGGGAGGCTGAGGACAGGGAGAATATAGACGATGCATTGGGTGACCTGAATAACTATTTAAGCACATTAAGAGACATAGCCGATGCGTACCGGGGCATGCAAAATTTCAGTCCGGGAGAATGTGCACCAGATTTTGCAACCGGCGGCGCTGCCATGATGCCTTCCACCTGTGATGGAAACAGCAACTGTAGTCAATGCTTTGAAAGTGCTGTGAATGAACTGAATTTTGTACGGCGAATACTTGGCCGCTTAAGCTGTATTTATAACAACACAAAACGATTTACACAAAGCGCCATTGCATTTGGTGATAATGTAAGTGGCATACATGGGGTAACCGGTCTCTCCTGGCAAAATGCAAGAGGCGGTATTGTTCAGGAGTATGACAATTTTAAGCAGACCTATGACAGAAAGTACACAGACCTTATGGGTTCATTGCAACGGGCATTAATGGCCATTGATGGCTGTGAGCGGCGGTATGGTCTTACAGACTGGTACCAGCGTTTTGGATTTATTTATTTTGAATTTATGAAGGATAAGTATAAAAGAACAGATTGATAAAGTACCCGAATGTGTAATTGTATGTAACCGGTTTTCTTTTCAAATTTACAATACACTTCAGACAGGGAAATCAATAGCCATAAAACTTATAATAAACCTTAAAAAAAAGAGTATGAAAAAGATTTTTTGTTTTTCCATTTTGATCTTCACTTTCAGCAGTATGGTAATTGCCCAAAAGTTAGACACCGCTAAAATCAGGCGGGATGGGCCTGTATTAAAGAATGCTGACATATCTGCGAGGCTGATAACTACTGTTACAGATATTAAAGTATACGATCAGCCCAATTATAAAGGCAGAAGCGGGAACTTTACTATAGTAAATGGAAAATTAACACCTCCGTTTCCTATTAGAAATGTTTCATTCACGGTACCCAACGGTAAGATTGTGTACATTAAAAAATGTGATCTGGAGTTTCCATACGAAACCGCTTACACTACATCACAAGGAAAAGTTGATCTTACAGGTATTTGCGGCATCCGTTCAGATGAGCTGTCCGGCTTTACGATTCAGTTTAACGGCATTTCAACCATAATTCATAATAACGATTGCAGAAGAGTCTTTGGCGATATCAAAATAAAAGTATTTGAGCTTGCCCCGGGTGATGGCGCACAGTCATTCATGAATAGTTCTGCAGGTACCCATTTCAGGGGGCCTGATGTATACACCTTCCTGCCATTCAGAAATGCAAGTGCCGGCACTACTCCTCCGTACAGTAATTATGTGCACAATGCCAACCCTTCTGTACCAACCGTTACAACTATTGTAAGCGGAAGTGGTGGCGTGGGTGAAGCATTGGGAAGTTTCAGAGTGGGTGCCGCTGCTTTACGGGAAGGCAGGGTAAGTATTTTAGTTACTTCAAACATTGGCTCTGCACATAAGACCTGCGACCTGTGCGATGATTTTTCTTCAAACGTCAGGATGAGTGCACCCGTATCAGAATCTGTGCCGCTTAATAAACCCTATAGTGGAGGAAGAATAGTGGATGCCAGCCACAACAGGGTGGTGCTGGGACCCTATCGTGCACATGGATCAAGAGATGGTTTTGCTGTTACGGCTTCCGCAGGAACAGACAAGGATTTCAGGGTTCATTTTACCGTTACCGGATTATAAAAGTAAACAACCTCAGGAAGTAGTGTACTGTCAAAAATCCGGGTGTATTTGACAGTACGCTACTTTCTTTTAGGAAATAGTGTAATTTTCAGATACAATAAGTTTGAAGTATGAAAAGATCATTCCTGGTACTACTGCTGTTTATCATTATGATAAAAGCGGATGCACAGCCCGGCAAATATGCGGGTACCAAAAAATCAATGATAGGAAAAACCTATACCGACAGCCGCAAAATTCCTGGATTGAAAGGCTGGACCTTTATGGAAGGTTCGCTGTTAAATCAAATATCAGACCCGGAGTACATTATGGCTGATGTATTTAAGAAAGGAACCACTTATGTCATCATTTTCAGTATCAGGGAAGATACCGCTTCGGAAGAAACAAAAATTTATGATGTCATTGAAATTACCGGGGTGGCTAAGGGCTGGTCTGTACGGGTAGGTACCTGCAATCAAAACGATCAGCCTGATTCCTATATCGTTGCCTGGGGTAAAGACACCAATGCTGAGTATATGAGACTGATAAAAAAAGCCTGGCGCTTTGATCCCGATAAGAGAAGGGTGATCTTAATTCCCGTAAAGGGCATTCAATGTGAAAATATCGGATGCTAGATAAACGAGCAGATAAAAGATAATAGTGAACAGATAATAGTGAGAGACATTTACTTTCTAAGAAACTATTATCTTTTCACTATTCACTATTAGTTAACTGCCCATATTATGAAACACTTTCTGCACATCATCATCCTGTTCTAATTTTTCGATCAGCTTACTTACATCAGCTGCCTGGTCATCATTTACCGGAACGGTGGTAGTTGGTATCCATTCCAGCTCGGCAGAAATAGGAGTGATGCCTTTATCTTCCAGCGCCTTTTGCATATTACCAAAATCGGTAAAACCGCAACGCACCACCAGGATATCCTCACCATTTTCACCGGTGCCTTCGCCCAGTTCTTCCAGGCCAAAGTCGATCAGCTCCAGTTCCATGTCTTCTGCCCTTCGGGTTTTAATTTGAATACGCCCATTTTTTTGAATTGAAACGCCACACTGCCACTATTGCCCATGGCGCCATGTCCTTTGGTGAAATAGGATTTTACATTCGCCACCGTTCTTACATGGTTATCAGTCGCTGTTTCCACCAATATGGCCACCCCATGCGGGGCATATCCTTCGTACAGTATCTCGTCATAGTTCACCAGTTCCTTACCCTGGGCCCTTTTGATGGCGGCTTCCACCCTGTCCTTCGGCATGCCTACACTTCGGGCATTCTGAAAACAACGGCGCAGGGCGGCATTATCTTTTGGATCAGGGCCACCCGCTTTTACTGCAATAATGATCTCTTTACCGATACGGGTAAAGTTCTTTGCCATCTTATCCCAGCGGGCAAACATCGAGGCTTTACGTACTTCAAAAATTCTTCCCATTGTATTCAGTCATTAAGTCAATAGTCGATAGTGTTCCGGGGTGCAAATCTAAGGCAATGGGCGGAAATGAAAAACCGTCCCGATTCTTTGCCTTTGCTCAGAACCGGGACGGTTTTCTATCTAGTTTCTTCAAATCAGCTTATATCTTCTGATCTGCCTAATTTACTTGCGTAAAGGACAGCATGAACTACAGCAAAAATGAGTGAAATATAAAGGAGTGTTCTGTCGGTATCAAAACCTACTGAGTTTTGATGAAGCAGCCCTACAATGGCCAGCAGACCCGCTAAGGCTATTCCGGTGATCCGTGCCAGTTTCATTCCTTTCCTTTTATCTGTTCCGTTACCCAAATGGCTGTTTTTGGCACCATAGACCAGGTAAATATCCAGGCCTATCAGCATCCATACCAGCAGGCGTATCCAGGTATCCATGGGCAGGAAGACCATCATGAACAGGCAGGTGGCAATTCCTAAAATAGGAACCAGCGGAACTAATGGCGTTTTAAATGCTCTTGGCAATTCCGGCATTTTCTTGCGCATTACCCATACCCCAATACAAACCAGGATGAAGGCAAATAAAGTACCGATACTGGTCATTTCTCCCACCACTCTTGCCGGTACAAATGCAGCAAAAGCACTTACAAAAAGCATGAAAAGGAAGTTGTTTTTTGCCGGAGTTTGCGTTTTGGGGTTTACAGCAGAGAATATCTTGGGGATCAAACCATCTTTACTCATACTATAGAACACACGGCTTTGTCCCATCAGCATCACCAATATTACAGAGGCATAACCAAAAAGAATGGCTACTACAATGGCACGGTTCAGCCACGGATAGTCAGGGTGAGCTACACCGGATGCGTCAACCGTACCCATATGATCAATAGCTACTGCTACAGGTGCGATACCATCTTTACCTGCAAACGTGGTGTAACTGGTAACACCGGTCATTACGTGGGCAAATAATATATAAAGGATGGTACAAATAAGCAATGAGCCTAAGATACCGATCGGCATATCCCGTTTGGGGTTTTTGGCTTCCTGTGCGGCCGTACTTACCGCATCAAAGCCAATATAGGCAAAGAAGACTATAGCTGCGGCCCGTATGATACCGCTGAATCCAAAGTCGCCGAATTTGCCCGTATTATCAGGAATATATGGATCGTAGTTAGCATTATTAATGTATTTCCATCCCAGGATAATAAAGGTAAGCACCACTGCTATCTTTACTACTACGATGATGCTGTTTACAAAAGCACTTTCTTTAGTACCCCTGATGAGAAGCAAGCTCATTAATACGATAATAAAAACTGCAGGAAGATTGATAACGCCACCATCCCACGGCCCCGTCACTAATTCGGAAGGTAAATGTACATTGAACCCTTCCAGGAACTTGACCAAATACCGGCTCCAGCTGATACCGACCGTAGCAGCACCCACCGCATATTCAAGTACCAGGTCCCATCCGATGATCCAGGCCATGAATTCACCCATGGTGGCGTAGGAATAAGTATAGGCACTTCCTGCCACAGGTATCATAGAGGCAAACTCTGCATAGCAAAGCCCGGCAAACAAACAGCCTAAACCAGCAACCACAAAAGAAATGGTGATAGCCGGGCCCGCATGATTGGCAGCTGCCATACCCGTGATAGAAAATAAGCCGGCACCAATGATGGCGCCGATACCGAGAGCAATGAGACCTTTGGCACCCAGGGTTTTCTTTAATGTATGTGCCCCTGTTTCAGCGGCTTCATTCATTAAAGTGCCCATTGGTTTTCTTACGAATAAACTCATGTGTTAGTTTTTATTAAGTGACTAAGATATGAAACGTAAAGATTTCTATTGTTTATTAGTTTTTTGCTGCGATACGGCGAAATAATACAATGGAATACCCAGCAATACGATGATCAGCCCCGGCCAGGTGAACTCCGGCTTGTAAATGATCAGCAGGATACAAAAGGCCAGTCCCATTAAAATATATAATATGGTCCAAACAGGACCAAAAATGGCTGCCGGTGGATTTAGGCTTGGCTTATTTAGACTGTGATACCAACTTGTTGCGCCACTATTAGAAATGTACCCAGAAAAAATACCCAAACTTAAGACAATTAGAATGCAAATTAAACTTAGACTTTTTTTAGGCATGTGATGCTCGTTAAAATTAAGAAAATTTATTGAATAAAACAATATACCAGATGTATAGAACTTG
>CAYUCU010000157.1:0-9637 GCA_964443345.1 uncultured Chitinophaga sp. | reverse complement strand
AGATCAAAGAAGGGATACTGGAGAAAAGTATTTATTCATACGAAGACCGCAAAGAATACCAGTATGCACAGATCGGTAAAACATTGAACGAATACAATGTACGCCGGTATAAACTGAGCCAGATACCCACCGTTACGCTGACCGGGTTATATGCTAAAAATGCGCAGCGGGACAAATGGAATTTCTTTGGCAAAGGCGACTGGTTCACCGTTTCCAATGTAAACCTGAATATCAACATACCGATCTTCAACGGTTTTTTTGTCAAATCAAAAATTGCACAGGCCCAACTGGAAGTAAAGAAAATAGAGAACCAGATAGATGCATTAAAACTGTCAATAGACGGTGAAGTGGAAACGGCCCGGAATAACTACCGCACCGCCATCACCAATATGGATTTTCAGAAGAAGAACATGGAGCTGGCAGAGAAAGTATATGAACAGACCAAAAAGAAATACGAGATGGGAACCGGCGACCAGACAGATATCAACTTTGCACAAACCGATATGAAAACGGCACAGACCAATTATATCAACGCATTGTATGACGCAATTATTGCCAAAGTGGACTTTATGAAAGCCACAGGCAAACTGTAACAACGACGTAAGATTTTTAAATTGATCACACAGACAAATACATTTTATATGAAAAGTACTACAACAGTATTCGGACTTTTGATTATCACCAGCCTGTTTATCGCTTCCTGCGGTGCAGGCGCCAAGGAAGAAAAAGGGGCAACAGGTGATTTAAAAGTGAAGCTCGAACAGCTGAAAAAAGAAAAATCGAAACTGGATGCAGACATCCGGTCGCTGGAAGATAAAATTGCTAAAGCAGATCCGAAGGCGGCGCAGCAAACAGCGAAGCTGATAACTATAGATACGCTGCGGATACAGGATTTTGTTCATTACATTGAACTGCAGGGCAAGATCGATGCAGAAGACATTGCGTATGTGTCACCAACCGGACAAGGCGGACAGGTAAAAGCAGTATATGTAAAGCTCGGCAGCGTTGTAAGAAAAGGACAATTGATCGTAAAACTGGATGATGCCTGGGCACGGCAAGCCGTAATAATGGCACAGCAGCAAACAGGCGAGCTAAAGGCAAGACTGGCACAAGCACAAACCGTGTATGAGCGGTACCAGAATTTGTGGAAGCAAAATATAGGTGCAGAGATACAGGTGATCAATGCAAAAGCAGATGTGGATGCGCTGGCAGCACAATTAAGGGCAGCGCAGGCGGCCGTAAGCATGGCACAGGAGCAGGCCAATACCTCAAATGTATATGCACAGATCAGTGGTGTGATTGATGAAATGAACGTAGAACCGGGAGAGGTACTTTCACCACAGTCAGCATCAATGCCGGGAATGGGTATACGCATCGTCAATAATTCCAAACTGAAAGTGGTGACGGCCGTTCCGGATAATTATATATCCCGTGTAAAGAAAGGAGATAAAGTAGAAGTGGTGATACCAGAAACCGGCAAGCCACCTTTTCAATCCACTATTACTACGGTAGGGGCTTCTATTAATCCCACCACCCGTTCCTTTACCACAGAAGCGAAACTCCCTTCCGATCCTTTGCTGAAACCCAACCAGAATGCCACCCTGAAAATACTGGACTATGAAGCCAAAGGCGCAACAGCCGTACCCATAAATGTGGTACAAAGCGATGAGAAGAATAAGTATGTATATGTGATGGAAAGATCAGGAGACAAAATGGTGGCCCGGAAGAAAGTGGTGCTGGTGGGAGAAGCATATAACGGACTTATCGAAATAAAAAGCGGATTGAGTGGCGGAGATATCATTATTACAGAAGGATATCAAACAATATATGACGGACAGTCGGTGACGGTGGGGAAATAGTGAATAGAGAATAGTGAATAGTTGGCCAGGCCCCGACAGTGGCTAAATGCCGGTAGCTCTTCAAACCCCGATAGGGGTTGAATGTGAATAGCCCGGGTACCACCGGGGAAATGATGCGGTAGAATGTATTCCAAACCCCGATAGGGGTTGAACGTAAATAACTTCGGGTGCAACCCCTGGAAAAAAACCAATTGACCAAAAAATAATTTCAGAATGAAAATTATAGAAGGGATCACCAGCAAATTCAAGCAGTTTAAACCAACAAGCTGGGCGATCGATAACAGAACGGCCATTTATATTATCGCCATTATCATCACCATTTATGGGCTGATGAAGTTCAACAGTATGCCGAAAGAGCAGTTTCCGGATATTGTGGTACCCACCATTTCCGTAACGACAGTGTATATAGGTAATTCACCCAAAGACATTGAAAACCTGGTCACCCGTCCCATCGAAAAACAATTGAAGGGGATCAGTGGCGCCAAAGTAAATAAGATACAAAGCACCTCGCAGGCCGACTATAGTCTGATAGTAGTGGAATTTGATACCGATGTAAAAATAGAAGTGGCCAAGCAAAAAGTAAAAGATGCTATCGATAAGGCACAAACCGACTTGCCCACCGATCTTACATCGCTGCCCAATGCTCAGGAGTTTGCATTTAGTGAGATGCCGATCATGTTTGTCAATATCAGCGGCGATTATGATGCCATGAAGCTGAAAGTGTATGCAGACAAGATGCAGGATAAATTTGAAGAGCTGGGAGAAGTGACCCGTGCAGAAATTGTAGGCGCACCCGAAAGAGAGATACAGGTAAATGTGGACCCGTATAAAATGACGGCAGCACGGGTAAGTTTTAATGATATCGAAAGTGCGATCAGCAGGGAGAATAACGACATTACCGGTGGCCTTATCGAAGTGGGCACGATGAAGCGGACACTAAAAGTGAAAGGCCAGTTCACCAGTGCACTGGACCTGCAAAACATTGTGGTGCGCAGCAGTGCACAGGGAGCATCGGTGTACCTCAGGGATATTGCACAACTAAAAGATACCATTAAGGATAAAGAAAGCTATGCCCGCCTGGATGGAAAAAATGTTGTTACCCTCAACATTGTAAAAAGGGCAGGGGAGAACCTGATCAATTGTGCCGATAAGGTAAAAGCAGCCGTGGAAGAAATGCAAAAGAATGAAGAGCTGCCCAAAGACCTGCGGGTGGAATTTACCGGCGACCAGAGCAAGCAAACCAAAACCTCATTTAATGAACTGATCAATACCATCATCATCGGCTTTGTACTGGTATTGCTCATCCTCATGTTCTTTATGGGAGTTACTAATGCCTTCTTTGTGGCATTGAGTGTACCGCTGAGTGTGTTTGTGGCATTTTTGTTCCTTCCCCTTGCAGATGGTATCATAGGTACCAGTGTCACGTTGAATTTTATAGTACTCTTTGCCCTGCTTTTCGGTTTGGGGATCATTGTGGATGATGCGATCGTGGTAATTGAAAATACCCACCGTATCTATAATAATGGCAAAGTGCCCATCGTCCGGAGTGCCAAAGAAGCCGCAGGGGAAGTGTTCATTCCTGTATTAGCCGGTACGGCCACTACGCTGGCGCCGTTCTTTCCGCTATTGTTCTGGAAAGGGCTTATCGGTAAGTTTATGATCTACCTGCCGACCATATTAATTCTCACACTGGCCGCCTCATTGATCGTGGCATTTATATTCAACCCGGTATTTGCGGTAAGCTTTATGAAACCGGAAGGAAAAGAGTATGAGAAACCGAAGAGATCAATATTCCGGAGCAAATGGTTCATTGTATTCATAGCAGCAGGTGTGTTACTGCACATGGCCGGAATGCACGGTGTCGCTAATTTTTCACTGCTGATGTCTTTGCTGATGATATTGAATGCATTTGTACTAAATGATATCATACACACCTTCCAGAAGAAAGCATTACCGAAACTGATGAACCGCTATGAAAAATTGCTGCGCTGGATACTGGTTGGCAAAAGGCCTGTGTGGGCATTCGTTTCCTTGTTCGGGTTATTTATTGTTTCATTCGGGTTATTGGTGGTGAGAGGTAATAAACAAACGTTCTTTCCCAGTGGTGATCCCAATATGGTGTTTGTGTATTTAAAACTGCCGGTAGGTACCGATGTAAAATATACAGACAGCATTACACAAATACTGGAAAGGCGGGTGGAGAAAGTACTGGAAAAGGAAAAACCGGGAGTAAAAGGAGGCATTGTAGAAAGCATTATCACCAATGTGGCAGTAAGTGCCAATAACCCGAGAGATAATAACCGGAGTGTGCAGTCCAACCTCGGACGGATCCAGATCTCCTTTGTAGAGTATGAAAAAAGACATGGCAAAAGCACCATGTTTTATAAGGAACAAATAAGACAGGTGGTGCAGGGCATACCGGGTGCCAATGTGGAAGTGGCACAGGAAGATGGCGGCCCGCCCACGGATCCCCCGGTGAATATAGAAGTGGTGGGAGATAATTTTGAGAATATCGCTGCTGTAGCCACCAACCTTTTTAATTACCTCGACACCAACCGGGTGGAAGGAATTGAAAACCTGCAACCCGATGTGGACCTCAACAACCCCGAGATCACCGTTAGTGTGAACAGGGAAAGGGCGATGTTGGAAGGCATCAGCACCGGGCAGGTAGGAATGGAAATACGGACAGCCGTATTTGGAAAAGAAGTAAGCAAGATAAAAGACGGCGAAGATGAATATAAGATACAGCTGCGCTATACCGATCTGATGCGGAATAATATTACCGATCTGATGAACATGCGGATCACGTTTATGGATATGAATACCCAGCAGGTAAAATCCATTCCGGTAAGTGCCATAGCCACCGTTGATTATACCAATACAACAGGTGGGGTGAAAAGAAAGAATGTACGCCGCACGATTCAATTGCAGGGTAATGTGCTGGATCCAACTATGGTAGGCCCTATCAACACACAGTTGCAGGCGAAACTCAATGAGTTCAAACAGGTATCCAAAATACCACCCGATGTTACGATCAAGCTCAGCGGACAAAGCGAACAGGAAAAAGAGACCCAGGCATTTTTGGGTACTGCTTTTGCCATCGCCATCGGACTTATCTTTTTGATACTGGTGTTGCAGTTCAATTCTCTGAGCAAGCCATTCATTGTAATAACTGAAATATTCTTCTCGGTGATAGGAGTGCTGATGGGCTATGCCATTACCGGTATGACGATCGCCACCATCATGTTGCTGGTGGGTATTGTAGGCCTGGCAGGTATTGTGATAAAGAATGGTATCCTGATCATCGAGTTTACCGATGAGTTAAGAGGAAGAGGTTTGCGTACCCGGGAAGCAGCGATACAGGCCGGCCGGATCAGGATCATCCCGGTATTATTAACGGCTGTGGCCACCATACTCGGATTGCTGCCGCTGGCAGTAGGTTTTAATATTGACTTTGAAGGATTGTTCACTCATTTCCGCCCCAATATATTCTTTGGAGGAGACAGTGTGGTGTTCTGGGGGCCGCTCAGCTGGACCATTATTTTCGGTCTGCTGTTCTCGTTCTTCCTTACGCTGGTGATGGTGCCAAGCATGTACCTGATAGCAGAGCGGCTCAAGCGGCCGATGAAGCAATTTTACGGAACCAAGTTCATTGCCTTACTCGGCTTTTTAGGTCCTTTCTTTTTCATATTCGCCGGTATCATGTTCCTGGTCAGAAGGGTACAGGGAAAGAAAGTATGGATGGGAAAATTAAAGCAAGCAGCAAAAACTGCCTGACGATAGTCATAAAAATGGTTGGTTGGTTTTCCTGCCCGGCTGATTACCGGGTGGGGTGATAAAAAAAGCGGTACCCGGGAGGGGCCGCTTTTTTAGTACAAGCCACTTTCAGTGTTTCAGTGCTTCAGTGGCAACCGTCAACTGTCAACAAAATCCACGACAATCCTTTCCATCTATGTAATCCGTGCTCTACCTTTGAGAAAACTTAAAACTATGAGTACAACAACCCGCAACAATCATGAAATTGATTATAAGGTCTATGGAGAAGAACTACAGTTTGTAGAAATTGAACTGGACCCCAATGAAACGGCCATCGCCGAAAGCGGCGCCATGATGATGATGGAAGACGGCATTCAGATGGAAACCATTTTTGGCGACGGCTCCGCACAGCAACCCACCGGCTTCTTTGGCAAACTGGTAAGCGCCGGTAAACGGGTACTTACAGGTGAAAGTTTATTTATGACCGCTTTTACCAACGCCGGGCAGGGCAAAAAGAAAGTAAGCTTTGCCGCACCCTACACGGGAAAGATCATCCCGATGGACCTGCAGCAACTCGGTGGCACCATCATCGCACAAAAAGATGCGTTCCTCTGTGCAGCCAAAGGAGTAAGTGTGGGCATTCATTTTCAAAGGAAATTAGGGGTCGGCATTTTTGGCGGAGAAGGATTTATCATGGAAAAATTGGAAGGAGACGGGTATGCCTTTTTACATGCCGGTGGTTTCATAGTGGAAAAAGAATTGAAGGCCGGGGAGATATTAAAAATTGATACCGGTTGCGTGGTGGCCTACACACCCACCACACAGTTTGATATAGAATTTGTAAAAGGAATAAAGAATTTCATGTTTGGCGGAGAAGGATTGTTCTTTGCAAAAATGCAGGGGCCCGGCAAAGTATGGATACAATCATTGCCCATCAGCCGGCTGGCCGGAAGGATAGTGGCTTACGGGACATACAAACGTAAAGAAGAAGGAAGTGTGCTCGGCGGATTGGGAAATTTATTTGATGGAAGAGAATAGGTGACTATGGAGGTCACCCTTCTGAAAGACGCACTTCCTAAAAAGAAAAAAGTCGCCAGATGGCGGCTTTTTTCTTTGGGACAGGAGACAATAGTTCGCCATATCGGCAATCCTAAACCCCAACCTCCAAATCCCAAATTCCAAATCCCGACTATTGACTATCAACTCCCGGCTCCCGACTCTTCACCTCCCGACTCTTCACTCCCGGATAGTCACTCGCCAGCACAAATTCATACCCCGTATTACTCTTTAATTCCTGCAGAAAGGCATGCAGTTTTTGAACGTCCTCCTCTTTTTGAAAGGCCTGATCATGTGCCAGCAGCACCAGGTGGCCGGGGGTATAGGTGGTGCCAGCATCGAGCATATTGCGGATGCGGCGGAGTAAGATGCCGGTGGCGGTATCGGGAGCGAATGTCTTGTGATCAAAACTCCATTCAATATCCCAGCCCATAACAGCAAAGCCGGCCTTATGAACAGAATCAATAGCCGCCCTGCTTTGTTTGATGTCCGTCACATCGATGGAATCAATACGCCAGGCATTACGTCCGGGCATACGGGCCACGTTATTGGTAAATTGTAATTGCTCCTGGCTTTTCTCAAAATCATTCACCACACCTTCCGGGTCCTCATAAAATTTGGTGTAGCGGTTAAGGGCATGAGTGTAGCTATGATTGCAAAGCGCAATAGCAGTATCTTCTTTCAGTTGTTCCCAGGCAGCAGTTTGCTGCGGACTGTCAAACACATGTTTACCTACAATGAAAAAACTAACCGGCATGTTTTCTTCCTTTACCACTTGAAGCACATTCAGGGTGCCGCGGTTGGGCCCGTCATCAAAAGTGATATAGATCTTCTTTTTGGGGGTCACCTTTTTTAAAATAGCCGCAGTTATTGCTCTTATTTGCTCAGAAATAGCGGCCCGGTCAATTACCGGGGCAACGACTGCTTCCTTTTTCGACTGGTTACAACCAGTTAGAAAGAAGGTGACGAGGATAAAGAAAAGGGATTTACGAAAAAGGGAGGTGGCTTCGGGCTCGCCTTCTTCGGCGATGATGGTGGGTTGCATATATGCGGATGGTTTTAAAGATCCGGCAATGAAAGTATAACGCAAAATGCGAAGCCCATAATCCCGGGTGGTTAAAGAAAATCCAAAATACAAACACAAACAATGAACGTTAGAAGATAAACGATGGAAGCTGGTCGATAAACGATAGGAGACAGACCATAAACGATAGAAGCTATCCGATAAATGATAAAAGATGAAGCAGAACGTACGGACAATAGAAACTGTATTCCCCACTCCCCACTCGCCACTCCCTAAATCTTCTTCAACAAAATCTTCTTCTGTGTAAAGTTAAACGCCGCATCCAGCATCTCCACCAGCTTGCTCCAGTTCTCTTTTTTTACCGTCATCTGTTTGTAGATCTTCTTCGTCAGGATGCTCAGGGTGTTACCATCAACCGATGCCTGTACCGCAAAAGTGCCCGCCTCATTATCCAGAGTCATGTTCAGGTTTTGAATACCCACTACTTTATATCCTGCAGGGATTGTAAAATTGATAACGTTCCTGTAGCTGCGGGGAAAACCCATATAGGCATCCACTTCTCTTTTTCGGTCATCCTGCGATATGTACAGCTGATCACCGATCAATGCAGGAACAGATACCAGCAAATGTTCACCTGCTATCTTTACCATATCACCCAGTTCAAACTTACTGGTGTAGTTCAGTTCCTGTTTCCGCCAGGTACGTCCGTCTGAATTGAGCGTAAACTCGGTATAGGCTGTCACATTATCATAATCCTCCTCCATGGCCTTTTTCATATACTCCAGTTTGCGGGTCTTATCTTCCTTCTTCCGCTCCCGTAGTTTATCCTCATAGCTTTCCAGCATCGTTCCTTTCATGCTTCCCCGTACATCATCTTCGCCGCCATAGCTTCTGTGGTCATCATCAAAGGCCGTGGTATATATAAGTCCCTGGGTATTGTAAAACTGTTTGCTGAGCCCCGTTACAGCTGCCTGGTTGGTTACGATCATATTGCGGGTAGCTGTATCCACTAAGGCAGTTATGGTGTTGGTCAGTACATTCTCTTCCGGTTTGCTTGCAGGTAAAGTGATGGGAGTGGCAGTTGGATTTTTCCCTAATGAAATGATATAAGCCGGGGTGTTCAGAAACTCTTCTTTAAAATCATACGGATTAGAAAAGATCGTGGCATTGAATATATATTTATCCTTCACCTTCACCATCCATTCCGGTTCGGTACGGAAGATGATATTTTCCGGCCGGGTGATATTGGCCGGAGTGGTAACCACCAGTTCATAAGGGATCTTCTTTAATTCAAGACATTGGGTCAAACAGGAGGCAAACAGCTCGCTGGAAAAACCATTGCCCCGGTAAAATGACATATGACGGAGGATATAATACGTTTTATAGATAAAATCCTCATCCCGAAGATCAGCATAACCTATTTGTTTCAGGTAGGATTTAGCCATAGTATAATAAAAAGAGCCATCCAGCTTGTTATACAGGTTGTTCATTTTTTTCGCCAGTTCCTCCGGACTGATGTTCTGTTTCAGTTCGCCCCTGTCGCCGATAAAAAGATCAGAACGGTTCTCACTTCGGGAGAATACAATTTGGAATTTCAGCATGGGCAATTCCACTAAGCGGTTCACCCAGCGGGTATCACTCAGTTTCTCCCGGTTACGGTCCTCCCAGGCATATTCGGCGCTGGAGTTACCGGTTTCTTTAAAAGCAGGCGCCCCCATGGTGGATTTGGAATTGACAAAGGAATTGTTGTCCGTATCAATTTCAAACTTCTGGCTGATAACGGGATATTCCCGGGTGCAAACAAAATAAATGGGATCAAATTCGATATAGCTCATCTTCTTCACCGTATTATCATCGTAGAAGATGGTGCCGTAATCAATGATATCACCCGGATCAAGATCGGGCACCGCTATTTTATAATAGATGACACGGCTTTTACTTT
>CAYUCU010000156.1:0-9649 GCA_964443345.1 uncultured Chitinophaga sp. | reverse complement strand
AAAACAATGCACCTTTTGCCGGAGAGTTATTATGTTCTCCTGAATAATACTCCTTCAGAAATTTTCGGTGTTCATACGGATCATACCCTGCTTGTTGTATCATGTAGTCATCATACCCAAGCCCGATATCATCATGACACCGGGTATAAGTGATCCACGAGGTTCCATAAGGTTTCTTCAGCAGCTCATGCTGTGCCGCCAGCATTACTTTCGTATCACCAGTTGCCAGCATGTCCCATTGCAATGCCATATGTGTGGCATTGTAAGCAAAATCACATTCCCTGGCCAGGTAATTACCGGTACCAAAATAATTCAGTATCTCTTTGGGGGCTACAATAGCTTCACCCAGTAATGCCATTCCCGGTGCTGCCACCTCCACGCATTGCTTTATCAGTCGCAGAATGGTATGTGCCTGTGGTAAATTTTGACAAGTAGTTCCTAATTGCTTCCAGATAAATGCCGGGGCATCTATCCGCAGTACATCCACTCCTATATTGGCATAAAAGAAAATAGTGTCCAGCATCTCCACAAATACATGCGGGTTATTATAGTTAAGGTCCCATTGGTAATTATGAAACACAGACATCGCCCATTTCTTACATTCCGGTATATAAGTAAAATTTCCGGGAGCTGCTTCCGGAAAGATCTCCGGCATCGTTTTATCATATTCATCCGGCAGGCTGCGATCATTATAGAAGTAATAGTAATCCTGGTACTTTCTCTCCCCTTGTCTCGCCTTGCGGGCCCATTCATGCTGATCCGAAGTATGATTGAGTACAATATCAAGCATCAGGTACATATCCTGCTGTTGCATTTTTTGTTGCAATGCAACCAGGTCTTCCAGTGAACCAAACCGCTGGTCCACCTTTCTGAAATCAGATACAGCGTAGCCACCATCACTTTTCTCCGGCGGACTTTCAAATAGTGGCATCAGGTGCAACAAGTTAACGCCCAGCTTTTCAAAATAATTCAGCTTACTATTGAGTGTATTTATATCCCCACAAAAACGATCTACATATAAACTCATACCCGTAAGCTGGTTACTCAAAAACCAATTGCCCATCTCCCTTTTCTGATCATCACGGCTCTTAAGCTGTGCAGATCTGTTAGTATTTGCCCTGATAATTACCTGTACCAGTTGTTGGAAATTCTTTTCCGCCTTGGGATGATGCTCATACAATTGCATATACAGGTCGAAGATGTCCGCCGTATTGGCCATAAATCGGGTATAGAATAAATTATCCCCTCCGCTTATGTCAATACCGGCAGCCTGTACTGCTTCATTTATTTGCTGATGTAATCCGTAATTATACATGCGTCAGTTAAAGATATCATTGCTTAAATGTTTAAATGCCTCCATGGCACCCATATACTCGCAGGTTCTTGCGCCTGCTTTATTAGCATTGATGATGATCCGCCCCCATTCACTTTCTGGTAATGACTTTACCTGTGCCATTGTTTTATCGGAAAGCTGGTATAATACCGCTCCTACAAAGGCATCACCGGCACCGGTTGTATCAACGGGTTTTATTTCAATACTGCTGAAGAGGGTCATTTTTCCGTTAGCACCAAGCAACGTTCCTTCCTTTCCCAATGTGATCGCAAATACAGCATCCAATTTTTCAAGGAAAACAGCTGCTGCATCCTGAACGGTATGCATTTCAGTCAGCATCATAGCTTCTTCGTCACTTACTTTAAAGAAATGACAGCTGTTTAAAAAATTCCAGCTTTGGTCAATGAATGTTTGCTGATCATGCTGAAACAATAAATGCCGGTAATTAGGATCAAAACTAATAAGTATATCCTGTTGTAATGATCGTTGCAGCAACCCCTGGTACGCCGCCTGTAAAGGGCCCGGTAAAAATCCGGTAGCGGACCCAAAATGAACTATTGAAAACTCTGAAAGATTGATGGCATCCACTTCTTCCCTGCTTAGCTGGCCATCCGCACCGCGGTTGAAATAAAAATCCCGTTCGCCATTTTCCATCAGGGATACAAAGGCGAATGTGGTAAAATGAGATGCATCCTGCAGCATCCATTTTGTTGACACTCCAAAAGATTGCATCACATCGATCAAATGTTTGCCAAACGGATCAACCCCTACTTTGGCAGCCAGTTCCACTTTGCCACCCAGTGCGGCAATGGCAGCAGCAACATTGGTGGGAGCGCCACCGGGTTTCTTTAGAAAATTTTCACCATCTGATAACGCTTTGCCTTTATCGGTGCAGATCATGTCGATCAATGCCTCACCTATACAAAGTATCTTGTTCATATATGTAATACAGTTGTTTTATCCATGTCTTCCAATGCCACCCCTTTTGTTTCGGGCATCATCCGCCATACCCATATTAACTGTAGCACCATCATAACACAAAAGAATCCGAAAATATAAGTACCACCTACATTACCAGCAAAGAAAGGAAAAGTTTGTGCTACAACGGCTGCCCAGAACCAGTGTGTCAAACAACCAAAGGAAGTACCGGAAGCCCGGACCGAGTTGGGAAATATCTCTGAAATGAATACCCATATAACGGCGCCCTGCCCAATAGCATGCGCAGCAATGAACAGGAATACATAGTAAGTAATGAACTGCCCGTTGCCACTATTGAACGAAAAGGCGATCAGTGCAAGTGAAACTATGTAGCCAATCGAACCAATATACAACAGTGTTCTTCTGCCAAATTTATCAATCAGCGACCAGCCAATAATGGTAAAGAGAAGGTTGACCACTCCAATACCGGCCGTACTCAGGAAAGCAGCATTTTTTCCGATACCTGCCATTTCAAATACTCTTGGGGCAAAGTAAATAATTGCATTGATGCCGGAAAATTGGTTGAAAGTAGCAAGCAAAAAGGCCAGTAGTAAAGGCTTATAAAATTTTTTATTAAACAGTGGTTCCCTTTTTTTGGTGGCGCTGGCCTTTATCTCATTTACTGTTTTATCAATGTCCTTCTCGGTAATGGACAACACTTCCCGGGCATGGGCTTCATCGTTTTTATATAATAATAACCACCGCGGTGTCTCTGGTACAGTAACCATGAATAAAGAAAACAGTAACGAGGGGATCGCTACTATGCCCAGCATCCATCGCCAGTCATTAACGCCGCCTACCCCCTGTAATAAATAATTGGACAAATAAGCAATCAGGATACCACTCACTACATTCAACTGAAAAGAGATCACCAAACGGCCCCGGTATTTAGCTGGCGCTATTTCTGAAATATACACCGGCGCTACGACCGAAGACGCTCCGATACTTAATCCACTGAGGAACCGGAAGAACATAAATGTATAAACATCCTGGGCTAATGCTGCGCCCACTGAGGATATTAAAAATATGATCCCGATCCACAGGAGTGTTTTTTTGCGGCCGATCTTATTGGCCGGAATATTTCCAAAGGCAGCACCGAAAGCAGTGCCATACAAAGCCATTGCAATCGCAGTGCCTTGTTCCCAATCACTGAGGCCCCATAAGGTTTGAATAGCTTTCTCCGCCCCGGAGATAACCGCTACATCCATACCGAACAACAAGCCACCGAGCCCGACAGCTATTGACCAGATAACAATTTTCTTGTTCATGTTGTTTGTTTAAAATGATTTGCATTAATGTCCGCCCGCCGCCCGCAGCACCATATCTCCTTCCCCCTCTTTAGAATTTATCAGTAAGGTACATACAGCAGCGATCAGTAAAAGTATTCCTGCAAAAAGGATGGCCTTACCAGAATCATTATTGAAAAAATGTTTCATAATATACCCGAAGGTTACTGTTTGAATAAGCATCGGGATCACTATCATCATATTGATGATACCCATATAAACTCCATATCTTTCCTTCGGAATTTCTTTTACGACCATAAGGTAGGGAATGCCCATCATACTTGCCCAGCCAACCCCAAATCCGGTTATCGCAAAAAACAGGAAGATCTTGTTCTCAATAAAGGGGAAAATAATAAATCCGGCCCCGGCCAAAATCAAACACATAAAGTGTACCCATTTCGGGCTGTATTTTTTTGCAAACCCAACTAAAGCAAATGCAGTTAAAAAGGTCACTATGTTGTACCACCCGTTAACAGAACCTGCCAGGCTTACTGCTTTTTCATACAGTTCCCTGTTATCAGGTGTTGCATCAAAAACTGATTTTGCAATACTTTTAGAACTATTTTGCCAGTAACAGAACAAAGCATACCATTGAAACAAATAGACCAGCGCTAACTGCCACATTATCCTGGGCATATCTTTTATAGCGCTGAATACATCAATAAACGGGCTTAAAATATTTAATGGCTTCGATCTCATTTCCTTTATCTCTTCATCAGTAGGAGGAATTTCAGGAGTTGTTCTCATGCTCCACCATACTGAACCGATAGAACAAACAGCGCCCAGCATAAAGGAGGCAAACACCCAATTAGGTATCTTGCCTGTATGTCCAATAATGATCATTGGAAAAAGGAACAGCGAAAAATTAGCCAGTGTCTGTCCAAAGCCGGTAAAGAAACTTTGTGCCTGAAAACCTGTAGGTTGCTGGCTGGCATCCAGCTTATCTGCTACAAAAGCACGGTAGGGCTCCATGGCTGTATTATTCCCGGCATCTAAGATCCAAAGTAATCCGGCAGCCATCCACAGGGCCGAGCTGAAAGGAAACAGAAACAAGGCAATGCTGCACATGATAGCACCAATAAAAAAATAAGGCTTTCGCCTGCCAAATCTTGGATGCCATGTCTTGTCGCTTAATGCCCCGATAATTGGTTGAATAAGCAGTCCGGTAAGAGGGCCGGCTAAATTCAACCAGGGTATCTCATCCGGCTTTGCCCCAAGGAAATCATAGATTGGATTCACTGCACTTTGTTGCAATCCAAAACTGTATTGAATGCCAAAAAAACCAACATTCATATTAATGATCTGCCAGAAACTTAACCGGGGCTTTGAGAAAGACATAAGCAATCGTTTGAATGAGTAAAGTACAAAATCACAAGTGCGTCTGTCAATAAAAGTGAGGTGCGCCAGGTGTTGCAAACGTTTGTTGTTGGGAAAATCATACCCTGGATGAACCTTGATGAAGCTGCCTGCTTCTTTTAAAGTATCATTCCACACCTGGCTGTTTATCCGGATGAACCCCCAAAGAAAAAGCTGCTTAAAACACGCCTCCTCCTTAATTTTACCACCCTATTCGATAAACGTATACAATCGCCAGATGAAAAGAATACTACTTGCTATTTCTGCTATTTTAGTTCTGCTGCTATCCGCCATCTACCTGCTGATACCGGGCAGGATAAGCATTTCCCAAAGTCAAAACCTGCCCATCAACCGGCAGGCCCTCTACCGAAATCTTGCCGATGATAAAAACTGGCAACTGTGGTGGCCCGGTGAAAAAAAAGAGGATGGTTCTGTTCAAAATTTTCTGCTGAATGGCTTTCAATATAAACTTCATGATGTCAAAGTGCTTTCATTACCCATAGATATTTCTGGTAAGAATTTATCGGTACCAGCCGAACTTATAATCCTCGCATTGAATCCTGATTCAGTTAATGTACAACTGAATGGCAGCATCGCTGCTTCATATAACCCGCTTACAAGGGTCAAAGCTTTTTTTACTGCCCGGAAAATAAAAAAAGATATTGCTACGCTGCTGCGATCCATCGGCACTTACTATGCCGAAATAAAAAAACAATACGGCTACGATATTCAAACTAAAAGTGTGGTGGACTCCATCCTGATGATGAATTTCAGGGAAATGAAAGGCCCTCCTGCAACAAATGATATTTATGCGCTTGTGGATGAACTAAAAAACTATATCAAACAACAAGGCGCTGCTGAGACGGGCAACCCGATGCTGAATATTTTTACAAAGGACAGTATGCATTATCTTCTTAAGGTGGCTATCCCGGTAGATAAAAAATTGCCTCCCTCCGGAAATATGAGTTACCGCTGGATGCTGGGCGGAGGTAATATCTTAATTACGGAAGTAACCGGGGGTCAAAAAGAAATTGAAAAAGCTTATAAGCAAATACTTCTTTTCATTTCTGATTATAACCGGGTGGCGCCTGCCATTCCATTTGAATCACTGGTTACCGACAGAAGAAAGGAACCGGACAGCAGTAAATGGGTGACCAGGATCTATTATCCTGTTATGTAAGACGTCGTTACTTCCCTGACTCAAACCGGATCACCCTCGCCGGGTCATTGTTACAGGCAAGAATAAATGCGTCCTTACCAAGAATATTTATTCTTCTGATATGGCGCACCTGCCCTTTTACCGGAAATCCATTTAGTTGCTCACAGGTAAAAGCTCCTTTCCCTTTATTGATAAGAATGGTACCATAGTCTGCATCATATCTGCCCATTTCAATATTATTCTCATAGTAATTACCCATTACCAGCAGGTCCGGCAGGTTATCATTGTTCGCATTAATGATCATAGCATCTTTGAGTGAGGTAAGTTGCGCCTCAAAAGGAAATGATTGGGGTTCAAACTGCAGTTGTCCATTATTGATCAAAACGGCATTGGCAAAGTAATCTGCTGAAAAAAGGTCAGCCTTACCCAGCTTATCGGCCCCGAACAGATCTTTGAGGCTGGCTTTTGCAAAATCCTCTGCATACAAAAATTTCTTTTTCAGAAACGGCATTTGCCGTTCCAGCTCCGCCTTATTAGCAAATGGAATCTCTTTTCCCGCCAGGAAATAAGTAAGTACCTGCTCCTTTTTGCCGTTGCCATCATAGTCATTATAATATAAACGGACAGGTTGTTCTGCAGAAGCCTTTAAGCGGCTGTTCAGCCCGAGGTTACCAGCTACCAGGTCTATATCTCCATCGTTATCTATATCATACGGCAATAAAAAATTCCACCATCCTTTTTTGGCCGATAGAATTTTCTTTGCAAGTTTTCCTTTTTCATTTATAAAGGCTGTCGGGCTTCCCCATTCCAGTGAAAGCAACAGATCACTATCCCCGTCCTTGTCAATGTCAAACCATAAAGCATCCGTAACAAATCCTGCGAAGGCCAGCTCTGCCGACATACCAGTGGTAACATCCCTGAATTTACCTGTGCCATCATTTTGCAAAAGATACGATCTTGGTATTTTGCCGTACTCCCAGGGAACAGCACGGCCACCGATAAACAGATCAATAAAACCATCGCCGTTAAAATCAGTAGCGGTGACACAGGAGGCGGTGAGGAACAAACTGTCGAATGCATCGTTCTTTTTTGTTAGTCCGCCTTTGCCATCATTCAGATACACTCTTGGTGTATTGTGTATTTCCGGGCCGTAGAATTCATTACCACCGCTGGCAACTATAAGGTCCACGTTATTATCATGATTTACATCTGCCCAAACAGCGTCTGTATTTTCATAACTGCTGTCGCTTTCCAGAACCGGTTGTACTGTTCGGGTCAGTTTACCAGAAGCTTCTTGTATGAAAACGGCCGGTTTGCTGTTTCTTGCTCCGCCGATAAAAACATCTTCCAGGCTATCATGATTTATGTCTGCCACTGCAATGCAGGGTGATTCTGTAGAAACCATATGAGGAATTAGTGGCTCCCTGTCAAATTCTACAAATTTATTTTCGGAGTGGATATAATTCAACCCTGTTTCCTTAGTAATATCGGTTACCGGGTTCGTTTTGTTTTTATAAAAAGTTCTGAGACCGGCATAGTTAAATAACGGGCCTCCGTTTGTATAACTAAGTGTAAGTTGTCTTTTAGCGGAGTCAATTGTTATAGCCTGGTAAGAATTATCGGGCCATATTAAGAAGGCGGAATCTATTTTAGTATTTTTTATCCCAACGAGCAAAGGTACTTCCATACTGGAGATGAATCCTTTTGCAGGATTCTTTTCATAGGTCCGTATCTCGTTTCCGGAATACAGTATCACTTTTGCGCCAACAGCATTTACGTTCCGGGAACTGCCTTTCAAGTTTATCTGAACGGATGCGCCGTCATTTACTGTTGCTGTTTTGTTTTCATATACCAATGCGGCTGCATCAATATTGTTTACTACAATATCCAGGTCGCCATCATTATCCAGATCAGCGGTGGCTGCACCGTTTGAAAAAGTCAGCTGGCTGCCGGCAATCGCCGCCTCTTTATCTGTAAATGAAAGATCGCCGTTATTCTTATAAAATTTATTAGGCAATTTTATTTCGGGGAATTTATTGATCAGCGCCATGTTTTTACCTTCCATGGTATTGGTGGTGATACGCTGCTGTATCTCGGTATTGGAAATAAAATTGATGTAGTCAATATCGTTCATCCGCTTGGGAATACCATTGGAGATGAAGAGGTCCTTCAGCCCGTCGTTGTCAAAATCCATCCAAAGAGGCGCCCAGCTCCAATCGGTAGCAGCGATGCCGCTGTAAAGACCTGTTTCGCTGAACAGTCCGTTTCTGCGGTTGTATTGTAAATTATTTCTTGTGTATTGATGACTATATCCCACACTTATCTTAAAGTTGAATATGTCATAGGCATCTTCACCTAACGACCTTTTTAAGATATAAGGATCAGCCGGCAGCATGTCCATGGAAATGATCTCCGGCCAGGCATCATTGTTTATATCTGCCACATCCACTCCCATGGAGAATTGGCTGGTGTGCATCATTTCCTGCTCACCCTGCTCTTTAAAAGTGCCATTCCCCTGGTTGATATATAAATAATCATCTTCATGAAAATCGTTGCCGATATAAACATCGGGATAACCGTCTAAATTAATATCGGCTACTGCAATACCCAATCCATAGCCAATGGCCGAACTATTGATACCCGTCTCTTTTGTTACATCGGTAAAGCCCCCCGTCCGTCCTCCCGAAGGAAGAGAAACAGGAGCGCCATCGTTTCTATAAAACCGGTCACCTGACAATGGGTGGTAAGTGCCAATGAATTCTTTACGTGGCTTGAACGTTCCGTTTTGATGCACGGAGTGATTCATCAAAAACATATCCAGGTCACCGTCCAGGTCATAATCAAAAAAAGCAGCCTGTGTACTGAACCCGGAAAAATTCAATCCATACTTCTCCGCCTCGTTTGCAAAAGTGGGTACGCCATCCTTTCCAATTCCTTTATTGATGAGTAACAGGTTTTTACTGCGCAATGTTTCGAATTCACCCACCCGGCAAACATAAATATCAAGCAGTCCGTCATTGTTAATATCCACCACCGAAATACCTGTTGACCACCCGCCATCAGCGGGTATGGTTGCCGCTGTAGTTACATCCGAAAAATGCAACTGTCCTTTGTTCAGGTAGAGTTTATTATTGCTTTGATTGGAGCCAAAAAAAAGATCCGTCAAACCGTCGTTATTAAAATCTCCGGCCCCCACGCCACTGCCATTATAGAAATAGATGTATTTAAAAAGATTGAACTCTTTATTATAAGTAAGGTTATTGCTAAAGTCAATACCAGTCCGTTTACTGTCCAGCACTTCAAATAAAACAGGCTCTTTGCCTGCTTTATTATTACTGCAGGTCAAACCAACGCAGGCAATAAAACCAAAACAAATCATCCGGGTTACTAAAGCAGTAATCCTGACTCTTCTGTTATTATCATTTTTTCTTTGCACCATTTATGATTCTAATATACCGTAAACTATTCTTTATTTCAGCTTATACACTACCGGTTTTTCATTATTGATCGCTGCCACGATGTAACGGCCACCCACTA
>CAYUCU010000155.1:0-9683 GCA_964443345.1 uncultured Chitinophaga sp. | reverse complement strand
CCCAAAATGGGTGAGCTTTCACTTACATCAAAGCACCATTGCTGTGAGCACTTTAAAGCTATTCAGGACCATTTATTTTGTCTGCATTGCCGGGATAACGGTATTTGCCTGTTTTTATATTTCTATTGGCGCTGCTATTGCCGGCCTGATGATGGGGATGCTATTTTTTGGTATTGCCTGCATGTATAAATTTTTAAAGAAAGAGGATGGGACCGGCAACCACTATGGAACACTCATTTTCGCCTATACAATACATTCTCTCTGTATTTTAGCCATGGCCTATTTTAACTATGCCATGGTGTACCTGTACCGGGATGGTATAGAAAAGAGAGGAGTGATTACTAAAGTAGAAATAGGTTACGGCGCCTCATCGACTGATGTGCCTGTTGTGGAATATCATTGCCGCGTCAGTAATTTTCCCGGCAGGCATCCCTGTTCCAAATTCATCAAAGAGGGTGATTCTGTTTACTATCTCTATTCCCCGGCCTTACCCAATTCCCCGCCGGTTATTTATAAAAAAAGTAAACCCCGTCTTTCCATATTGATAGACCACGGCGGCGCCACGTTCCTGGGTACGGCCATCTTTATTTTCAGCCTCTTGTCAGTATGGCTATATACTGTTTACCGCACCGGACTGCCACAAGTGAAAAAGAAGATCGAAATAGAAAAAGAAAAAGAACGGAAACTGGAATTGGAGAAAGGAACTGCACCGGAGCTGGTGGCAGCACGGAAGAGACCTGTATTAGATATTATATACCTCCTGTTTTACATTGTCAGCTTTTCTATTTTTTCACTGTTCATTCTTGCCCTGCTTAAAAACCTGTACATCAATATTCCCTTTCGGTTCTGGAGTGTGGGATTTACATCGCTGGCCCTTATCATCATCCTGCTGACCAACTGGGGCGAAAAACTATTTGAGCTTTCCAATAATATCATGTTCTCGCTGCGGCATTATAGGTTGCTGTCGTACCTGAAACAAACGATAAAGATCCTTGCCTATATCAGCCTGGGAAAGATATTGTATGCCAGCCTTATCACCGGTGATAAATCGCTGGGCGATGCCTGTATTGATTTTGGCAATAAATATTTTGATATCAATTTTAAAACGGTCCGTGATTTCTTCGGGTTCTGAGTGCGAACCATACAGTGCAGTATCAGCCGGGTCAACGGCCACGTTTGGTTTTCTTGTTATGCTTCCAGATTTCTGCCTCCCGCTGCATCCGGTGAAACGATTCTACCTGTTTTACCCGCTGGGCTATTTTCCGCTCCTGTACCACCTCGGAATAACTCTTTTTGAACACTTGAGGATGTGTAGCCTGCAGCTCACGAAAAGCGGGTGGATTTAAAGCAGAGATATTGATGCTCTTTAGCAAGGCGCTGTTATTAGTTACTATTATTTTTTTTGTTGTGGCCAGGTGCTCCTGTAGTTGCTGTTCTGTTTTTTTTAACTCTTCTGCCGGAATAGCGGTATAAGGAGGCAGCGTTGCCGTTTTTATTTGCGGCGGACCTTCCCGGCTGTTCAGTTTGCTCAGGGCCTTCAGTACTATTTCGGTCACCTTTTCTTTGAACTGCTCTGAAAATACCAATGTAACATACTTGGACAATGTTTTGTGATCCGTAATAGTTAACAAACCTGCCAGCTTGCTTTTAAAAAACAAACTGATACTCTCTGCTAAACCAAAATCAAAACAGGCTTCCACCACCCTTTTTAACATCAACCGGGGTTTATCAATTGTTGCTTCATTGGGTTCCGGAAATTGTTGCTTTACGGTTTCAAGGACCGCCTGCCCTTTTTCCCAGTTCCATGTTTCGGGGTTGATAATATAGTCATCAGCAAATACAGTCTGTGGCCCTGATCGTTGCTGGTTGATCATATACTCCACAGAAGAGGAGCGGGGTGTAACAACAACGTCCAGGTTATGTGAGAAATCAGAATCATCCAGCAGGTGCAGGACCTTCCAGCCTTGCAGGTAGGTAACCAGGGAATCGTATTGCAGAATATTTTTATTATTGTACAGGCTGATGCTGTCATGAAACACGTCCCGGTGTTCCGCCAGGGTTTGCTGATACAGGTCCTT
The DNA here is from genome assembly GCA_964443345.1 of uncultured Chitinophaga sp. GTDB lineage: Bacteria > Bacteroidota > Bacteroidia > Chitinophagales > Chitinophagaceae > JJ008. The sequence goes on along the minus strand of CAYUCU010000155.1, from coordinate 7,605 downwards.
CAATACACTGTCTTCTGTAAGTAGTGCTGTTGCTGTGTTCTCCAGTATAACTGCAGTCGTTACCTGACTGTAGATATCGTCGTGTATATCCGTTATCTCCGATCGCAGTTGCCTCAGTTCTGTGGCGGTGCCTTTTATTTTTCCGCCGGCACTGCTGCCAAAAAAAGAGATACTGCCGATGATAGAAAAGTAAGCAAGGAAATAAGTGAAATATCTCTTTACCCGTTTTGTTTTTTCCTCCCGGTCAAACAAGTACGGTATGGCGATACAAATGAGGGCATAAAGAAAAAAAACAAACCCCTTATTATTATTGATATACTGTAAGAACGACAATCCCGATATCTTATCCAGCAATTGCTGTATCCCGCCCAATGTAACCTGCAGGGGAGCATATAACAACTTTGACCCGATCCATAATTTAATAAATACCCATACGACCGAAAAGAATATAAAGGGTTTTAAAAAAGTGGTAAAGCCGTCCAGTATATTCACTGCTTTTTTGACCGGCAGCACTTCTTTGGTGCCCGATATGGTAAAGCGCTCCTTCCGGTACCGGAACAGGTAGTCCAGTGTCTGTTTGATAATAGCCGGATCTTCCAGTATGATATGGAATATACGAAAGGGATAGGCCGACAGCCGTACCCGTTCAGCACCACCCTTTAACAACACCGGCTGTACATACAGGATAAGATGGACCTTTAGCAAGCTTAGCAGAAAGTAAAAGATAATGCCTGAAAAAAACCAGCCGAGACCGGACAGAATAAGTTTGGTGAAGTCCATACTCATGACCTGTCATTTTGGTATTTGTGTTTTTTCGTTCTCTTTATTCTCCACTTTTGATTTCAGGGTTTCCAGGTATTGATCGGTAAAATCAATTTTTAATTCTATCCACAGGGGCAGGTGATCGCTCATCTGGTAGGTACGCCAGTTCTCAAAATTCCATTTTTCAGGCATTGCTTTTCCTTTTCTTTGGTACATGGCCTCTGCGAGTGGCCGGTAAGCAGCTTCGTCCCTGAAAACAGCTTCATAGAAATTAACCACTCCCATTTTTACTTTATTGTTCTCCGATTCGATATCAAGGTCTTTAAGGGTAACATTGTGCATGTTGAAAGCGATCTGGTCAAATGCTTTGGTCACACTGCTGTTCGAAAAGAGGATGTCTTTTTTGGGGTGGATAAAAAAACCTGTCTTGTTATTCTTATCTCCCACCAGTGCCGTATAGTAAGGGTCGTCTTTTTTCTCTATGTTCAGGTCACCGAGCAGGATATAGGTCACATCTTCTTTTTTTCCTCTTGCATTTAATTTGTTTGCCAGCGCCCTGATCTCTTTTTCCCTGCGGAGACTGTCCTTTTCACCGGTGTCACTGTCTTTTTTATTCGTTCCGTAATAAATATGTGCATTGCACAGGTTGAATTTGAACCAGCTTGCCTGGAAGGCCACCACAAACGGAGACCTTGCAAAACCCAGTGGCAGACCGTACTTCTCCTGCTCTTTGCTGTCAAGACTGATCTCCCCGGCAATGTTCTTGAATTTTACTTTGCCAATATTAAAGATGAAGGCGATCCGTTCATTCCCCCCTTCAGAATTGGGGGTATCTGTTACGATAAAATCAAATTTATATCCCAGTATCTCCATTAATTTTTTTAATGCAGACATATTATTACCGATCTCCTGAACGGCTACCAGGTCGAAAAAGGAAATGATCTCTGCTATATACCAGTAGGATTCTTCTAACCTGTTCTCTGAATCCGAAAACTCACGCAGGTTCCAGGTGCTTAGTAATAAAGTACTTCTGTTGGTTCGTACAGGTAATTCGTTCTTAAGATATTTCCGCAGTACCTGCAGGCTGGAAATAATATGCACCCGCTCTTTTTCCGGAAAGCTTTCCAGTGGTTTGTAGTATGGCATGGTTTAATTTTTTTGGCAGCAGCGCAAGTAGTGATATCACTGACACCGTGTTACGGTATGCGATCTCATCACTACCCTTCCTGCTGCATTGATAGCATATTAAATATAACTGAAAATCAGGAACCTTGTTTTGCTTTAATGACGATAAAAGATACCGTGAATTCACCCGAAAATACCGTGAAATAGGTATTGCCTTTACCATAAAGAAGTCAGAACTTCAGTACTTGTTTATTGGAATACTCCCCACCATTGAAGCACACTCAAAACCTTTACCATGAAATACATTCTTCCCTTACTCGTACTGGTACTCATGAGCTGCAACAACAGCCGCCGCATGGGCCGGAACCTGACCCAAAAAGTATTTAGCGACAGCAGCGCCCGTGTCTATTCACTCGACCAGCCCACTACGAGGGAGTATGTATATTATATAACGCCGGATGGCGAAAAGGTACTGCTGAAAAAGATCAATGGTTCCACCGATCCGCCCCGCCGGTTATTGCGCCGGGTAAACCGGGACACGGTGAATGTTGATGCACCCCCCACACCCTTAGAGATAAGAGTAGATGCTGATGCCCCTTTTACCGGCAGCGTACGGGCCACTCCCAAAACCACTTACTCTAACAAACCGGAAGAGAAATTCAGGACCATACCGGCACTGTACCGGAAACTGAAGTCGAACGAGTTCATGAAAGACCTGGGCATCGGCAGAAGTGAAGTTCGCAATCCGCTGGAAGACCGCAATATCCGCATTGAGAAAGCCTACCTGTACACCATCACCGTGGAAGATGATAATGACCTGCACTTACTGATCGGCAACACTCCCTCTTACCAGGAGGGTGTGACCCGGGTATTTAATGCAGAAATATCGGGTGTGCCCAGAACGGGCAGCCAGGAAGTAAAAGATCATATCCTCGATCTGCGGCGCCGGGCCTTGCGGGCCATGGGCAATATTCCTCTTTGCGGCCGCAATGGATTTTTGCAAAGCAATAAACGTATCAAGATAAGTGGTTCCTTATTTTTTGATTCACATCATGCTTCTAAACCGGCACGATGCAGGGAAGTGGAAGGAGAGTCGGCATGGGAGATACACCCGGTGAGGACGATTGAGTTTGATGATTGAGGTTGTTGGGTTGTTGGTTTAAAGTTTAATAGTTCACGGGTTTGTGCGCAGCATTCTGTGGACGGGTTTAAAGGTTTAAAGTTTAATAGTTTAAGGTTTAATAGTTCATGCGCAGCATCCTGCGGACGGGTTTGAAAGAGTGGGATTTCGGTATTCCGTTTTTTGGGGAAGATTTCAAATGATAAATAACCATCAATAAAAGTAGTATGGAAAATAACAATCAACCCGTTCCTTTTTACATTGGCCTCACTATGGCAGGCGCTGCTTCCGCAGGCTGCTATACGGGCGGCGTGATGGATTATATGTTTGAAATTCTCGATCTCTGGGAAAAAGCTAAAAAAGGAAAACCTGCGGGCTGGACAGATGAACAATATAAACTGGTGCCCCAACACCAGGTGATCATCGATGTAATGGGCGGCACTTCTGCCGGTGGCATGACCACCAGCATGGCGGCCATCTATGCGTTGCAAAACAAAGTGAACCCCGTTAAGGACCACACCATGAACGGAATGAAGGATAATATCTTTTATGACAGCTGGGTGATGATGGATGATGATGCTAAAGGAAACACTTTTCAAAAATTATGGGCCACCAATGACCTGGAGGATGGTAAGATCCGGTCACTACTCAATTCCGGTTTTATTGATTCTATTACAAGCAGGGCGTTTACCATCGAAGGGGATATTGTAAAACAGGTAGCTAACCTTCCTTCTTATTTTTCAAAGGACTTGCAACTGCTTCAATCGCATTGCCTGCTGCAGGGAATTCCCTTAACTGTCGATTTTGGTGCCCCTATCAGTAAGACAAGACCGCATGATAAACCGCCTTCTTTTAGTTCTTTTGATCATTTCACACTCTCACATTACCATCTTAGTAACGGTAAAGAACCGGACAGGGACCAATACCTGTGGCTGAACCCGTATGATGCAAACAAAGTAAAAACGCTGATGGTGACCACACAGGCTACCGGTGCATTTCCGGTAGGCCTCCGTTTCCGGGAGATCGATATGAATGCGCATTTTACACCAGCCTACCTGGAAAATGTAACCAACCGGATCGTAAAGCAAAAATTCAATACAGGAACAGATACTACGGATGACACCCGTCCCATCAAAGTGACCATGCCCTCTAAACTGGTGACGATTGACGGCGGTGCCATCAACAATGAACCTTTTGATGAAGTGCTGGCCATTATGAAAAAATTACATGGTGAACCGGACGCAACCAAACACTGGAAGTACGGGCTGATCATGATCGATCCTTTTCCCGATAAGATACCAGACCCCGAAGATCCGCCGGAAGAACTGACCACCATCATCCCTTCCATTATTGGCGCTCTGTGGGACCAGTCGAAAGTAAAAAGGGCTGAAATGCTGGATGCCTATTCTTCTGTTGGTTACCTGAGGGCAGAGATTTATCCAAAGAAAAGAACACCCGAAGGCGTTGTCCTGGATTATCCTATAGCCTGCGATGCGGCCATGGCCTTTTCCGGGTTACTAAGCAAAGAATTCCGGCATCACGACTTCTTCCTCGGCAGAAATAATGCCCGAACTTTCTTTCAATATTTCTTTACACTGGAATATTTTGGAAAAGACAATGATAAAACACACCCTATCCACAGGAAGTGGAGCGATGATATGGTAACCCGTTTCAAAGTGGAAAGGAACAATAACGGGATCATACAAACCTTTCTTCCCATTATACCCGATCTGAACCTGGTAGTAGAAAACAAAACGGCCATTGAAGCAAAGAAAGACAAGCATACGATACCCGGTCAGCCCCTGTATAATGCAGCTGAATTATTTGCACAAAGTGACAACATGAAAGAACGGTTTGAAAAGATGATCGTGGTATCACTGAAAAAAGCGGTTGCACCAGGCGACAAAACAAAAAATCCGCTGACTAATGAATGGATAAAGAAGTATTACCGTACCAATTTTATAAAAAGGGCTATGGGAAAACTTGGAACCCTGGTACTTGGAACACTGGTTTACCTGAATAAAGGGAAAATCGCAAACAAACTAACCAGGGCAGCAATTGAATGGGTATTGAAAGACCTGGAGAAGAAGGGGCTGCTGGCAAAGAAGTAGTGTCGCCGTTTTATAAATAAGTAAAAAAGAATTTCCTATTTTAATACTGGCTGTTGTTATTTGGGCATTTCTTCCGGTTCTGCATCTTGTTTATCTTCCTTCGGTTTGGGATAATCATTGTTAAGCGTATTCACCAGGTCTTTTTTATCTTTTTGATTGCGGAGAAAGAGCAGTACAACGACTGCGGCTGCCACAATGCCGGCGATGATCCAGGCGACGGTATTCATATGCTTGATTTTTACTAAAGGTAGCCAGATATTCTGATTGATACTATGACTGGTACCCGGGAGTGTGTTAGTTTGAAAGAGATTTTGAACCACATAGAAACATAGGTACATAGGTACATAGAATACACATTACTTGTCTGCCTCGTCTCATACGGTGGTCCGGCTATCCGGGATAGAATTCTATGTGTAACCCTATGTTACTATGCTCCTATGTGGTTCAAGCGGGCATAAAAATGCCCCATACCATAAAAGGGGTATTTTTTTCTCCTCCTGATTACTTTACCTTACAAGGCACAATTTTTTGAAACCATTAAACCTATCTACATGTTACGCCAAATAAACCTCCGGGGACTTTTATATAAAAGTATCCTGGCCTCACTCAGCCTGCTGCTGTTCATCCTCATCGCCTGCAATAACAAGAAGCCTAAAGAATCAAACGGTATTACTGATAACACCGCTACCGGTACCGGCAAAGACACCACCTTTCGCAGTGATACCAGCATCGTGACCGTTGCTGCCCTGCTGCCTGCTGCCGATGGGAGATCAATAGAGGTCATATTCAATGAAAAAGAAGCAGTATTCACCCTGTTGAAGGAAGATAAATCCTTTGCGGATTTCAACCGCAGTTTTGAAAGTGCCCTGAAGTCGAAAGCCCCGCTGAAGATCATCGCCGATCCACGCAAACGCAACTTCCGTTTGGTGGCCCAGCCCTCTGCGAAAGAACTGGAACTGTTTCTCAGCTTCCGGAAAGAAATGCTGCCCGGCGATAGTGCTATGCGGATCGACATAGCAAGAATTGATACGGCCCGCTTCAATATTGTGGATGAATACCTGAAATGGCCGGTGTTCAAACTGTGCACGAAAGTTGTCCCTAATTATGCCACTGCCAAACAGATCTTTGATTATTGCGCTGCACAGTCCTGTCATATAGTTGGTCCGCACCAGGTAACCCCCTGCATTCCTTTTCAATATGTGATAGATGGTTGCTATGCCCGGGCACATAAGATGCGCTGGATCATTGAACAACATTTTGGCTATTGCAGCGAGAAAGTATTCAGCTTTGCCAACGTAGGGAATCACAAGCTGGCCGTGCAGGCCAATAAATGGGGTGGCTGCTGCGTTGAATGGTGGTTTCATGTTACCCCGGTGATACGGGTGAAGCGGACCTTTGGAAAAATAACAAGGACAATGGCATATGTAATAGACCCGGGTATGTTCAATGAGCCGGTGCTGCTCTCCACCTGGCTGGCCGCACAGGAAAACCTGGCTTGTAATGCCAATGGCCATGTGGATTTTTACAGCATTCAGCCCTCTTCAGCCTATTTGCCAACGTATCCGACCGGGGCGCCATTTACCACCGACCCGAACTATATACAAACCAATAATACGCTGACCGGCTATGCCGGCGGACATACCTGTAATTAGTATAACTGTATAATGAATAAACAGAATCATACGATAAGGTCAGCCTGTTTTACCAGCAGGCTGATCTTTATTGTATTTTTAATAGTACTTGCCCATCATACCATGGCCATGCCTGACCCACCTCCACAAGATTCATTAAGCCGCACCCTGACGGTAGCGAAAGTATATGCAGAAAAAGACAGTGATCCCGGCAGCACACAGGTTACTTTTTATGAGTCGGCCCGGTTTTATAAGATACTACAGACCAACCCGCAGTATGCAGCTTGTATCCGTTTACTAAAAGAAGCGGAAAAGAAACACCAGCCATTGTGCATCCGTTTTACGGAGCTGGGCGGTGCTATTATTGACAGCGTCAGCAAAATAAAAAAACTGAAGCCGGGTAGTTGAGTCGCAGTATATCATTTATTGTAAAAGAGGAATAGAGCGGTTGCGGCAAAAATGCAATTTGAACCACATAGGCACATAGGAATACAATAGAAATACACACAACTTGCCTGTCACGTCTCATACGGTGGTCACGGGTATCCGGAATAGAATTATATGTATAGCCTATGTTTCTATATCTCTACCTGCCTGCCGGTAGGCAGGTGTGGTTCAGATTTATTTCAAACGGAGATACGGATCACTCACACAGCTGTATTGATTCTGTGCTTTTAGTGCTCATCTGCAGTTTGATGATCTTCCCGGCTTTATTATAATATAATATCAGTGTGCCATAGGCTGTTTGAAAGGCATCCCAGTTCACATCTTTTATTTTAGGATGGCCCAGCCATTTGAATAGTGCGGTACGGTTGGCGCCGAGCTACGGCAATGATAATTTTCCTTTGAACTTTTC
>CAYUCU010000154.1:0-9729 GCA_964443345.1 uncultured Chitinophaga sp. | reverse complement strand
TTCAGCCTGCTGCTTACCGGCGTACATGCAGAAGACGGCTACCGCCTCTGGCTTCGCTATGATAAGATCGCAAACACCACCTTGCTAAATAAATATATCGCTGCCATCCGGTTTCCCTTTGTAACAGGCAATTCAGCCACCACCACTATTATAAAGGATGAACTCTCAAATGCCCTGAGCGGTTTGTTTGGTTCTAAAGTGCAGAGCAATTCAGGCAACCTGGCTGCTGCCACATTGATCTGCGGCACACCCGACCAATTCAGGGAAATTGAAAATTTATCCGCAACACTTCATTTGTCTAAGGTGGGAAACGAAGGCTTTGTTATTTCATCTCAGCATACCGGGGGGAAAAAAAGGATAGTTATTGCCGCCAACACAGACATTGGTGTACTATATGGTGTGTTTCATTTTCTGCGCCTGTTACAAACACAACAGTCCATCGAAAACCTGGAGATCATTTCCGTTCCAAAGCTGAAATTAAGAATGTTGAATCATTGGGACAATCTTAACCGCACCGTTGAAAGAGGATATGCGGGCTTTAGTATCTGGGACTGGCATAAACTTCCGGTATATATTGACAAAAGATATATCGATTATGCAAGGGCAAATGCCTCCATCGGTATCAATGCCGTTTCATTAACGAATGTAAATGCCAATGCCACCGTTCTGACAGACCCCTACCTGGAAAAAGTAAAAGCGCTGGCGGATGTGCTCCGTCCCTATGGAATAAAAGTTTTTTTGACTGCCCGTTGCAGTGCGCCTGTTGAGATCGGGGGATTGAAAACTGCTGACCCGCTGGATCCGCAGGTACAACAATGGTGGAATGAAAAAGTAAAAAAGATATACGCTCTTGTTCCCGACTTTGGCGGCTTCCTGGTAAAAGCCAACAGCGAAGGGCAACCGGGACCGCAAAACTATAACCGGAATCATGCGGATGGTGCTAATATGATGGCAGATGCCGTAAAGCCTTTCGGTGGTATTATTATATGGAGAGCATTTGTGTACAGTAATGAAAATCCTGAAGACCGGCACAAACAGGCCTACAACGAATTTGTTCCCCTGGATGGAAAATTCAGAAACAATGTAATGGTACAGGTAAAGAATGGCGCTATTGATTTTATGCCGAGAGAACCTTTTCACCCGCTTTTTGGTGCGATGCCCAAAACGCCGCTGGTGATGGAGTTCCAGGTAACACAGGAATACTTAGGCCAGTCAACCAATTTGGTTTATTTAGCCCCGTTATTTAAAGAAGTATTGAAAAGTGATACCTATTACAAAGGAAGGGAAAGCACTGTTGCCAAAGTGATTGATGGCAGTCTCGACAATCATACACTGAATGGCATGGCTGGTGTGGCCAATATTGGTAATGATATCAACTGGTGCGGCCATCCTTTTGCACAGGCAAACTGGTATGCATTGGGAAGACTGGCCTGGAATTATGATCTCTCAAGCGAACAAATAGCCGATGAATGGTTGCGGATGACCTATACCAACCATACTGCATTTCTTTCCACCGCATCAAAGATGATGATGGAAAGCCGTGACATCATGGTGCAGTATTCCAATCCCATCGGTTTACATCATATCATGGGCACCGGTCATCATTATGGCCCCGCTCCCTGGGTAAACAACTTAAACAGGCCGGAATGGAACCCCGTCTATTATCACAGGGCTGACAGCGCCGGTATCGGTTTCAACAGAACAGTAACAGGCAGCAATGCCTTAGGACAATACCATCCCGGGGCAAGAAAACTTTGGGAAGACATAAATACCTGCGAAGAAAAAAACCTTTTATGGTTTCATCATGTGTCCTGGAATCATACAATGAAAAGCGGGCTAACCTTATGGAATGAATTGTGCCGGCAGTACTATACAGGTGCCGAAAGAGTAAAGAAAATGCAGCAAACATGGAATGGATTAAAACAGTTCGTCGATAAAGAGCGATTTGAGCAGGTAAAAATGTTATTGCAGGTGCAGTACGATGAAGCTGTGTGGTGGCGCAATGCCTGTTTGCTGTACTTCCAGACATTCAGCAAACAACCCATCCCGCCTGCATATGAACAACCGGATAAAACGCTGGGATACTATAAGAGCTTACGTTTCCCGTTTGCACCGGGCGGTGGGCAATAAATAAACTAAAATGAACACAACAACTAAAAAGGTAGCAATTGTAACCGGAGGTGGCTCCGGGCTGGGATTGGCCATTGCAAAAGAATTTACCCAAAACAATATTCAGACCATCATCATAGGCAGGGATGAAGAGAAATTAAAAGCCGCTAAAGAACAACTGGGGGAAAACTGTTTCTATAAGCCTTGCGACCTGGCCGATCTTAAAACCATTCCGCAACTCATTGAGACCATCATCAAAGAATTTGGCCAGGTGGACATACTGGTCAACAATGCAGGTATCAACCAGAAAAAAGAATTTACAGAAGTATCCGATGAAGAGTTTCAGCATATCATCACTACTAACCTGTGTTCCGTTTTTAGCATGAGCCGGGAAGTGGTGAAGCATATGCTTACCAAAAATTCAGGTTGCATTATTAATATCAGTTCGATGGCGGCGCAGTATGGCTTGCCAAAAGTAATTGCCTACAGTGCCAGTAAAACGGCCATTGATGGTATGACAAGAGCTATGGCCGTAGAACTTTCACCAAAAGGGATCAGGGTCAATGCCATTGCGCCGGGATTTATTTATTCCGCAATGACAGAAAAAGCATTGAACAGCGACCCGGAACGTAAAGCAAAGGTTTTTAACCGTACACCAATGGGAAAAATGGGCCAGCCCGAAGACATTGGTGCTGCTGCCATGTACCTGGCCAGTGATGCTGCAAAATTTGTTACCGGAGTCGTATTACCGGTAGATGGTGGTAATAGTATTGGATTCTAATTTTCTACCGACTCGTTGTCCCGGCAATAATTATTATACCGGCGCTCCATTCAGTATCTGAATAGAAATTGAAACATGAAAAAAAAGAGCTTGCTTGCGGTTGCCATTTGTTTGGGCCTAATAAAAGGCCAGGCACAGCTTATAGGTAACACAAAGACAAGCTTCCCGCTGGCAGAAGCAACTATCCTGGTTGATGAAAACGATTACACACTGGTAAAAAAATCAGCCGAACTCCTGCAGCAGGATGTGGAACTGGTAACAGGAAAAAAGATCGCCATTATCAATACACTTGACAAGCCTTACCAAAACATCATTTTGATCGGCAGTATCGGCCGGTCAGCATTGCTAAAAGAACTCACCGAACAAAAGAAACTGAACACTTCTTTTATTACCAATAAATGGGAAGCCTTTCAAATAAAAAATATTACTGCCCCTTTCACTCATGTAAATAATATCTTAACGATTGCCGGCAGCGACAGAAGAGGGACTGCATACGGGGTACTGGAACTGTCAAAACAAATGGGCGTATCACCCTGGTACTGGTGGGCCGATGTGCCGGTAGTAAAAAAACCGGGTTTGTATATCAAAACAACTGCCTTCCTGGCAGATGCTCCTAAAGTAAAGTACCGTGGCATCTTTATTAATGATGAAGCTCCCTGTCTCAGCAGATGGGCCGGCGCCACATTCGGAGGCTTTAATCATAAATTTTATTCAAAAGTATTTGAACTGATCCTCCGCCTGAAAGGAAATTATATCTGGCCTGCTATGTGGGGCAATGCATTTTATGATGATGATTCCATAAATAGAAAAACAGCGGATGACTACGGGATCGTTATCGGCACCTCTCACCATGAGCCATTGATGAGAGCACATGATGAATGGAGGAGATATGGTAAAGGCAAATGGAATTATGACAGCAATGAAGTGAAACTAAAAGAATTCTGGAAAGCCGGAATGCAAAGGGCCACTAACGAAAAAATAGTAAGTGTGGGTATGAGAGGTGATGGCGACGAGCCGATGAGCCGGGAGACAGCTACCACCCTGCTGGAACGAATTGTAAGAGACCAGCGTACAATAATAGAAGAAGTGACTGGCAAGCCCGCAGCCAATACGCCACAACTATGGGCATTATATAAAGAAGTACAGGATTATTATGACAAAGGAATGAGAGTGCCGGATGATGTTACTTTACTATTATGTGATGACAACTGGGGCAATATCCGCAAACTTCCCAAACCGGGTGAGCAACCAAGGAAAGGTGGTTATGGTATCTATTACCATTTTGATTATGTTGGCGGACCGAGAAATTATAAATGGATCAACACAAATCCTATACCCAGGGTTTGGGAGCAAATGCATATGGCCTGGGAATACAATGCCCGGGAAATATGGATCGTAAATGTAGGAGACATCAAACCCATGGAATTTCCCATTTCTTTTTTCCTGGATTATGCCTGGAACCCCGATAAGATCGGTGCAACAGATCTGAAAAAATATACCGAAAAATGGGCTGCTGCACAATTTGGTGATAGGTACGCAAAAGATATTGCTGACATCATTTCCAAATACAGCAAGTATAATGGAAGAAGAAAACCGGAGTTACTGGATGCAGCAACTTATGAAATAAACACGGAATGGAATAAAGTAACAGAAGAGTATAATAAGCTGTTGGCCAGGGCAGATAAAATAAACAACCTATTGCCCGCCCAATACCGTGATGCGTACTTTCAACTGGTGCTGCATCCTGTTAAAGCAGGCGCCAATTTATATAACCTCTATAATGCAGTGGCCTGGAACAGGGTGCTGGCAAAAGAACGGTCAGCTGAAGCAAATTCTTATGCAGATAGGGCAACCCAATATTACAATACTGATTCCCTGATCACATTGCAGTACCATCAGTTGGGCAATGGTAAATGGAACTATATGATGAGCCAGACACATATCGGCTATACAAACTGGCAGCAGCCACCTTTTAATAAGATGCCGGAGGTCAGGTATGTATCTGCTGATTCAGTACTGGGATCCGTTGATACAGCTATGATGATACCAAATGAAGCTTCTTATCCAAAAAATCAAAAGACGAATATCTTTTTTGAGCGTAGTAGTTATGTGTCCATTGAATCCGCACATTACACCAAAGCCATCAACAGTAAGGATATCACCTGGAAAATATTACCAGACCATGGAAGAACCGGTGATGCCATCACCACCTACCCGGTTACTGCGCCGGTACAAAAGCCGGGCGCCAATGCACCACAACTGCAATACGAAATATATACATCCAGTACTGGTAATTTTAAGATCAACACCTATTTCTCCCCTACTCTTAATTTTCATAATACGGAAGAAGGATTGCAATATGCCATTTCCATCGATAATGAAGCGCCGCAAATCATCAGCATCAATGCAGAAGATAAGAATACAGGGCGGGGAATTTGGAACAAATGGGTGAGTGAGAATATCATTATCAAAACAACAACGCATAACATAACTAAGCCCGGAAAGCACACCGTGAGATACTGGATGGTGAACAGTGGAGTGGTGTTGCAAAAGCTGGTGATTGAATTTGAAAAACAACCAGGTTATCTTGGTCCGCCTGAAACGATAAACAAATGATCATAATCAAAACTTCTTATGAGTAAAATTAATTTCTTCTACCTGGTTATTGTTGCCACCACACTGCTGGCAGGTTGTGCCCGCACTAAAAAGATATCCTCTGATCCGGTTTCACTCAAAGATGCTTATCAAAAGGATTTTCTTATTGGCACCGCTTTGAATGCCCGGCAAATAGAGGAAACCGATACACAGTCAACCGTCCTTGTAAAACAACAGTTTAATGCCATCACTCCTGAAAATATCATGAAAGCCGAAGTGATACACCCGGAATGGGGCCGGTATGATTTTGAACTGGCAGACAAGATAATAGCCTATGGGAAAAAATATAGCATGAAAGTAAACGGGCATACACTTATCTGGCATAGCCAGTTGCCCGGATATGTTAACAGTATGAAAGATGCAGATTCTGTAAAACAGTTTTTTACTGATCATATAAATACGATCGCTGGCCGCTACGATGGCAAAATAACTTCCTGGGATGTGGTAAACGAAGCACTGGAAGAAGATGGCAGCCTGCGCAAAACCATTTTCCTGGAAAAACTTGGACCTGGCTATATAACCAGCGCTTTTGAGCTGGCCCAAAAAGCAGCTCCTAATACAGAATTGTATTATAATGATTATAACATAGAACAGCCAAAGAAAAGAGCTGGTGCTATTGCGTTGATAAAACAGATACAGGCAAAAGGGATTCGCATAGATGGTGTGGGCATACAAGGACACTGGAGAGCATACAATATTCCGCTGGAGGAAATTGAAAAAAGCATTCTTGAATTTTCTGCCTTAGGTATCAAGGTGATGTTCACGGAACTGGACCTGGGGGTTTTACCCAATCCCTGGGATTCCGATGCGGCAGATGTAAATAAGACCGCTGAGTACAATGCTAAAATGAACCCGTACGCAAATGGACTGCCCGATTCCATGCAGGCAAAACTGACAAAAGGTTATGAAGACCTGTTTAAATTATTTTTAAAACATAAAGACAAAATAAGCCGCATTACTTTTTGGGGAGTGAATGACGGGCACTCCTGGCTCAATGGCTGGCCGATCAGGGGAAGAACGAATTACCCCTTGTTATTCGACAGAGAGTTTAAACCCAAACCCGCTTATTATAAAGTAGTTGAGTTAAAAACAAAGCCGCAACAAAAAGATGAACCTAAAAAATCTTTTTGAACAAATACTAAATCAGCAATATGGCTACTACACCATCACAAAAATTATCCGTAAAAGAAAAAATAGGTTACAGCCTTGGTGATCTTGCTGCCAACCTGGTATTTCAAACCCTGGTTACTTACCTGGCCTATTTTTATACTGATATCTATGGCCTTGATGCAAAACATGCTTCTGCTATAACTCTTACGGTCGGGCTTATCGCAGCCTTTGCATTTAACCCCATTATCGGGGCATTGGCAGACAGAACAAATTCCAGGTGGGGAAAATTCAGGCCCTGGATATTATGGACTGCCGTTCCATTAGGTGTCATCGCATTGCTCGCTTTCAGTACGCCCCACTTTGCTTACAAAGGAAAAGTGATCTATGCTGTAGTAACCTATACGCTCCTTCTTTTACTTTATGCAGCAAATAACCTTCCCTATGGTGCACTCAGCGGTGTCATAACCAGCGATATGAAAGAACGGAACAGTATGTCTGCCTATCGCTTTGTGGCTGTCATGTTTGCACAGTTCTTTGTGCAGGTATTTATGTATTCCATTATCATATCGGCAGGAAAAGGCGATAAAGCGGCAGGTATAGAAAAAGTAATGACCTGGTTAGCGATCATTGGGACAGTGATGCTGGTCATAACTTTTCTTACAACAAAAGAAAGAGTTATACCCAAACCTGAACAAAAATCCAGTTTAAGAGAAGACTTAGGTGATCTGGGAAAGAACAGGCCCTGGTTTATCATGCTGGTACTAACCACCCTTGTTTTTATAACACTTGCAATGAAAGGTGGCGGATATGTCTATTATTTCGAAAACTATGTCAACAAAGAAAGTTTGGTAAAATTTATCACCCCTATCACTAACGGCTTATCTGCCATAGGTATGAACTTTTTCGGCAAAGACCCTGTATCGGCCGGATTCGGGCTGTTCAATGCCGGAGGTATTCTTTTCATGATAGTTGGCATTACTTTATCAAAACGCTTTGCCGATAAATATGGTAAACGGGATGTATTTGGCATTGCATTGCTGATCTCCACACTCTTCATTGTTCTGTTTTACTTTTTTAAGCCGCAATCCGTTGAGCTGATGTTTGCATCGCAAATACTCCATGGATTTTTTTACGGTATCACCATTCCACTGTTGTGGGCAATGATTGCAGATGTGGCAGATTACAGCGAATGGAAAAACAACCGCCGTGCCACTGCGATCATTTTTTCAGCTATGATGGTGGGGTTGAAAGCCGGGTTGACAATTGGTGGCTCATTACTAACATGGATACTGGGGCTTTATAATTATGTGCCAAACAGCAGTACCGGGCAAACAGAAACAACCATCAACAGCACTAAGATGCTGGTAAGTATATTTCCAGCCATCCCTTTTTTAATTGGCGTGGCATTACTTTTTCTTTATAAAATAAATAAAAAAATGGAAGTACAAATTGAAAGTGACTTAAAAGAAAGGCGCAGCATATAAACTATTATAAATAACATACTACTCATTTATGCCGGAAGACAGCATTGAACATATTGACTTTGCAGACCTGAACAGAAGGGCGATCTCACAACCCCTCGTGTCACACATATATACCGCTGATCCATCAGCCCATGTGTTTAACGGAAAGATCTATATCTATCCCTCACATGATATTGATGCAGGCGATGCCTTTGACGACCTGGGAAGTCATTTTGCTATGGAAGATTATCATGTGCTGAGCATGGATTCGCCTGGTGGAGTGGCAACAGATAATGGAGTAGCCTTGCATATTAAAGAGGTACCCTGGGCATATAAACAAATGTGGGCGCCTGATTGTGCTGAGAAAGATGACAAATATTATTTTTATTTCCCCGCAAAAAATAAAGAGGGTATTTTCCAGATAGGTGTTGCTATTGGCGACGCACCCACCGGTCCCTTCATACCACAACCGGAACCGATCAAAGGAAGTTTTTCAATAGACCCTGCCGTGTTTAAAGATGATGATGGTTCCTTCTATATGTATTTTGGTGGTATCTGGGGCGGGCAGTTGCAACGATGGAGAACAGGAAGCTTTAACGGCACAGAAGCGTTAAGCCCGGTTGCACATCTTCCATCAGTTGATGAACCTGCATTGTGCGCTAAAGTGGTAAAACTTACCGGTGATCTGCTGGAGTTTGCAGAAGCACCGAAAGATGTTGTTATTCTTGATGAAAATGGTAACGTTCTTTTACAAGGAGATACTGACCGCAGGTTTTTTGAAGCTGCCTGGATGCATAAGTATAACGATACGTATTATTTTTCCTATTCTACCGGCGACACGCATTATTTGTGCTATGCCATCAGCGATAACCCTTACGGGCCATTCACTTATGGCGGCAGGATATTAGAACCTGTTGTTGGATGGACATCACATCATTCCATTTGTGAATTCAACGACAAGTGGTATCTGTTTTATCATGACAGCAGTTTAAGCCAGGGCGTTACGCATTTGCGCAGTGTAAAAGTTACAGAACTGGAATATGATAAGGAAGGGAAGATAAAGACAATCGTTCCTTATAGAAAATAGCTGACTGGTCCGGTAGTGATCGGGATACAGGCCATGAAGACAGTACGATAACAAAATAAAAACATACAATGAAAAGAGTCCTTTCACTCGCATTGTTATTTTCTGCATGCATTACCAATGCACAGGATTACAAATCATTCCCTATGTGGAATACCGCATTGCCAACTGAGCAACGGGTAAACGACCTTGTAAGCCGTTTAACGCTGGAAGAAAAAGTGGCGCAGATGCTGAATGCCGCTCCTGCCGTTGACCGCCTGGGTATTCCGGCATACGACTGGTGGAATGAAGTGTTGCATGGCGTTGCAAGAACACCGTTTAAAGTAACTTCTTATCCGCAGGCGATCGGGATGGCCGCCACATGGGATACTAATTCATTATACCGGATGGCTGATTATTCTGCATTGGAAGGAAGGGCTATTCATAACAAGGCCATTGAACAAGGAAGAACAAAGGAACGGTATTTAGGACTTACTTACTGGACACCCAATATCAATATCTTTCGCGATCCTCGTTGGGGCCGGGGT
>CAYUCU010000153.1:0-9780 GCA_964443345.1 uncultured Chitinophaga sp. | reverse complement strand
TGTGCCTGCTGGGGCGGGCGCAGATAGATTTCCTGACCATCCTGCACATCGCCTGTAACCACTGTTGCGGGACCAAGGCGTATCATCCGCTATGTAGCTTCAGTGGCTGCCAGCATTATATTGTTAGTGGGTGGTTTTATGGCCTACAATTTCTTTACGCTGTCTTCTGACAAAGTATACGGTGCCAACTATCAAAAATTTGAACTGAGCACCACCCGTGATCCCGGAGCTGAAGAAACAGCTTCAGAAAAAGCCTACCGGGCCGGCAATTATAAGGAAGTGGTCCGGCTGCATGATGCGGCTGCAACCCGCACTGCGAAAGAGGAGTTTTTGTGCGGTGTGGCAGCCATGGAGCTGAAAGATAATACTAAGGCCATCAATTGCTTTAATGAAGTGCTGCAACTCAATAAGCAGGCAGCAACAAAAGTGCTGAATGATGAATCAGAATACTATCTCTCACTGGCTTATGTAAGTAACAAGGATTATGATTTTGCCCTGGATATCATGAACAAGATAAAAGAAGATCCTTCACATGTCTATAATGCAAAGATCACCCGCAAGCTGATCCGGCAGGTAAAGCTGCTTAAATGGCGTTAGAGCTATATGGTTAATGGTACAGCTCCCCCGGAAACGGGGGAGTTTTTTTTGGTTACATAGTAAAGGGTGGCAATGACTAACAGGGGTAATCAATTTATAAACTTGAAACCTCTAAGTATGAAAAAAATGATCCGTTTGGCCATCCTGCCTGTACTTGTCACCACCCTTATTTTTTATTCGTGTCAGAAAGATGTTTCCGGTAGCGCTGCAACGGACCCCAATAAGCCGCACCCGGTAACGATCTACCTGACTGATCATCAAACCCCGGTATTTGACAGTGTGTTTATCGACATCCGCAAACTGGAAGTAAAGCTGGAAGATGATACATTGCCCAATGACGGGTGGGTAAACCTGGCCATTAATGCAGGGATATATAACATTCTCCGTTTTCGCAATGGATTAGACACTTTGTTCGCCACCGGCACTTTGCCCAATGCACGGGTAAAAAAGATACGGCTGACACTGGGCACCCAAAACAGTGTGATGAAAGATGGTCAAAGTTTTCCGCTGACAGTAAAAAATGAAGACAGGGAAGTGATCGCCAACCTTGAAAGCACCAATTTTGAAATTACTAACTCAGGCCAGGTATTGTTCTGGATCGACTTTGATGCAGGCAATTCCATCCAGGCAGATAACAGCGGCTCCGGAAATAATAATGGCTACCGGCTGAAATCGCATATTAAAATATTTACCAGGAGTCATTCCGGTGAGATAGAAGGTAAAGTATTGCCGGGGGCTGCTGATGCTATTGTAAAAGCAGTAATAGGATCCGATACGGCCACAGCTATCCCGGATGATGATGACGGAGAATTTAAGATCGTTGGATTAACTGCCGGAACCTATACTGTGTTTATCGATGGTCAGAATGGATACCAGGATACGGTCATCAATAATGTAATAGTGCGGAACCGGGAGGATACGCATCTTCCCAATATCACCCTGCACCAATAAATAATTCCTGTGAGCAACCGTACTTTTTGATGCTTGCCATTCATCAGGCCCTGTTCTTTGAACGGGGCTTTTTTCTGCTGATGACCGAGTAAACAAAAGCTCCGGCAATTAACACTATTGCCATCCACCACCAGTTGTTGGTATGCCGGCCAGGTTCATAGTTCCCGATGAAAATGAGATGTGCCCAGTAGTTAGGCGATTTCAGCCGCGGATCTATCTCATCGCTTTGAAGCAGATCCAGTTTTGCCTGCTGCAATGCATGGTCCTTAGTATATTTTTTTGACAGGTAATAATGCAGCCTGCCAGTAATGAATGCTGTTGTCTTGTCTTCTGCTTTCCAGAGAGAGGTGATGATGTTTGGGCAACCGGCATAGGTAAATGCACGGGACAGGCTCATTAGCCCTTCACCTTTTACTAACTGGCCGGAGCCGGTTTCGCAGGCGCTGAGTATGATCAGTTGCAGGGAATCCAGCGCAAGGTCATATATTTCACGGGCATATAATTTATAATCAGGAGAGCCCGGGTAAAATGAAATGTAGGAACGCATCGGTTCTGTGTTATTCACACTGGCATGGGTGGCCAGGTGAACGAAGTTGTACCGGTTGGCCTGTTGTAAAAAAGCAGATTTGGTGGCGGTGGAATCTGAAAGAATGGTTCCCTTTAACTGGCCGGTTTCTTCTTTGGAGCCGGGCAACATGGTGAATCGCTCCCCATCCGGGCCCTCATATTCATGAGAAGCGAATGGTGCAAATGCCAAAATACCGTACCGGGAAGGCGGCTGATTTTGTTTACTTATCAGTGCCGTTGAAAACTGGTATTGAATGGCAAATCTTTCCAGCAGGTATTTCTTATTAGCATCCTGCAGTACCTCAAATGGCAGGTAGTTCAATTCATCATCCGGAATAATGATCAGCCGGTTTTTTTGCTGCATCCGGACCTGCAATGGCAACATTAATTTTTCATAAAGGCTGGTAGCAGCAACAGTGCCTGCATACCGGCTATCGGCGGAAGTGCTGGCTAATGATTTTTTGAGCAACTCGATATTGGAAAAGAAAGCAGCGTCAACCGGTGATTTAAAGTATTCAAACTGGTTTGAACTTATCAGTAAGATCAGCAACTCATTTTCAGACAAGTGATAGGAAAGGAGCGTAGTGGCCGGGTCCATTTTTTTTTGCAGTGTGGCTACCGGCGGTATCTGATCTATTGAACTTTTCTGTTGCCAGGCGGGGTCTTGCTGAATTTTTTCCTGTATTTGTTCCAACTCAATTTCAGTATTACGAATGGAAGCATAATTTTTTTGAAGTTCTTCTGTATCTGTGATCGTGGCTGTTTTAATGGAAAGCCGGGTGATCCCGGATTTTAATAGTGCTTCTTTTTGGATCAGCTCGTTAGTTTCTTTATGCAGCGTTTTGATCTCCTTTACCTGTATGTTGAAGGAGAGAACGGAGGCTTTATTCCGCTGATCAAATAAATAAGCTTCCTCCAGGAATTCTTTTTTATGGGTGAGGTCGTATAATTGCAGGCTGATATCAATTGGTTTGCTGTGAACGGTGTGTTTGATCCTGCCAAGAAAGAGCCGGGCCTCATCTGAATAATACGTCTTCTCTACATAAGCGGCCAGTTTAAACGCAGACCGGTAGGCGTTCAATGCGTCTTCCAGTTGTTTGATGTCTTTCGTTTCTTCATGTAATTGTTTCAATACATCACCTTTGGCTGTAAGTACGTTGAAGAGATCAATAAATGCAAAAGTGCCGCTAAAAGTTTCGGGGTTGGAATCGGGGGATGTATTGCTGAAGGTATTACTGAATTGTAAAACAGATCCCTGGTAAAGTACCAGTGCATTACGGTAGTCTTTCTTTGCCACCAATTGCTCGGCCTCCTGTTTTAAAATGATGCCATTGCTGATGGTTTTCCTGGAACCGTTCCATTTCAGGTTTTCTGTTTTGGCTTTAAGCAGGTAATACGTTGCAGAGTCAGGTTCATCCAGGTCCTGGTAGGCTTTGCTTTTATTGAGTAACAGGTCGATGATCTTTTTTGTATTGGGATATTTTACCTTGTCAAAATACCGGATCGCTTCCCGGGGCCTTGCGGTCTTAAGACAGACATAACCCAGTTTATGATTGACCTCATCCGTATACACTTCATTGCTCTTTATTTGATGCAACACTTTTTCAGCTTCTGCAAACCGTTCCAGTTTGATGTGTATGGATGCAATGTTCAGCAGGTAGTTAGTAAGAAAGAATTTTTCATTGCTGTTGCTGACCGGCATGCTCTCAATGGCCTTTTCCACATAATTGAGGGATAGCTCCAGGTTACCGGTTTCATAATATAATGCCCCCAGCAGGTTATACAGGCGTTGTTCTTCAAGCAGTTTTTGTGAATAACGGCCCTTTACAGCTTCGGCTTTTTTCAGGTACAGCAGGGCAGAGTCAAATTCACCAGTCTTGTAGTAAATACTGCCGGTAAATAAAAATGGTTGAAACAGGAATGAATCGGCTACTTGTGGCAACCGTTCCCTGAGCGCAAAGGCATTAAGAAAAGCTGTTTTGGCCGGTAGCATACTGTCAAAGTCATTATTGATCAGGCCGGTTTTCAGCAAAGCGAAAAAATAAAGAGAATCAAGGCCTTTGTTTTTCAGGCGGGGCAGGAGTGACGTAAACTCATGGAGCGTTTGCTTATACAATGCTTCAAATGCAGCGATCTTAGCTTCATCTTCCCCGGCCTCATCAGAGAGCTGGATAGCCCGGTTAAAATTGGCGGTTGCTGCCAGGTAATCGGTATAAACGGAAGAAGTGCCTTTTTCTTTGGCATCCTGGGAGAAAGAAAGAATAACAATTATGGTACAGAGAATTACAATTCCGGTTTTGTACATACAGAAGCCTGATGATAGGCCTCAAATTTACACCATAATGTCTATAGTAATTAATGATCTACAATGATCACACAAGGGGGTCTTGGTTTTGCGGCCTGCTCTGTGCGGCCGAATTCGCCTGTTCCAAAAGTACCGTTGCGAAGAAAGACACCCTGGGTAGTGCGCTCATTCAATATATCCCATACATATTGTGGTACATCGGCCATGGTGTTGTACCAGTAGAGCAGCACTTTCAGTTTATTCAGTGATTTACCGCTCGCATCATTCACCCGGTATTTGATCTCAAAGGTTTGCTGTGCATCATTTCTTGGAGGATATCCAAAAACACCATTGCGGATCGTTTCTTTCAGGTTTATTTTTCCATTGTCGGTTTTTACGGCACAACCACCACCGTTGGCCACATTACCTTCATCAAATGTGGAACCGGTAAGCGGAAGCACCCGGCGGTCATCAGAATTATAAACGGGCAATGCTATGGAGTCGCCGGTAGCAAGGTTGTAAAAATGGTCCCGGAATGTGATACCGGAAAGTACCACAAGCGTGGTGGTGGTATCGCCTGCGGGTGAAACATGGGTGATGCGGTAGCGGAGTCCTGTTTCGCTGTTGGCAACATTGATGGCACCTGTCAGGTCATCAATTTCAATGCCATCTGGAAAACCAGAATAGCGGCCTTCCCGGTGAATGGTGGGGTATATAATATTGCTACCCGAAGCTTTCATATATAGAATGGAATCTCCATAGATTAATTTGTAAGGGGTGCCCGGACCATCGGAGTTATCCACCGATTTGGTACAGGAATACCAGCCCAGGGAAGCCAGAACGAGGACAGCAAGCAGGAGATTTTTTGCCATAACAGAGACCTTTTTTATGTGTACACCCCGCCGGGAAGAATGTAACCAGGAACCGGGAAAAATAACTGATTAAAGTTACAACACTTATTATGCCAGCCCGGTTGATTTTAATCAGTTTGTTTGGCATTCTTTTAAACGGCAACTTTGCGCAGCCCGGTTTTGGGCAGGATTTTTAAACGATAAACTGCGATATGATACGGATTGGGCTTATTCGGGAAGGAAAGATTCCGGCAGATAACAGGGTGGCACTCACTCCATCACAATGTAAATGGATCCACAAAAATTCGTCGGAGGTACAGGTCATTGCACAGTCGTCTTCGGTTCGTTGTTTTTCCGACCGGGAATACCAGATGGCCGGGGTGGAGGTGCAGGAAGATATCAGCGGGTGTGATATTTTATTAGGTATCAAAGAGGTGCCGGTTTCCCAATTAATAGCGGGCAAGACCTATCTTTTTTTCTCTCATACTAAAAAGAAACAGCCGCATAATCAGCCATTGCTTCGTGCCGTTTTGGACAAGCAGGTCACCCTGGTGGATTATGAATGCCTGGAGCATGAAGATGGTCAGCGGATCATCGGCTTTGGGTTTTTCGCGGGTGTGGTAGGTGCACATAATGGTATGATGGCGTATGGGAACAGGACCGGGTTATTTAAATTAGACAGAGTTTATAAACAGCGCAGTTTCAGGGAATTGATTCATAACTATTTTGGTCTGCGATTGCCTAATGTAAAGATCGCCGTAACAGGTTCGGGGCGGGTGGCACATGGCATTTTAGAGATCATGAACCTGATGGGCATCCATGAAGTGGAGCCCGATGAATACCTGAAGCGGCGATTTTCATACCCCGTTTACACCCAGTTGAAAGGGGGGGATTTGTACCAGCATAAAGAGACCGGAAATTATGTCCGGCTGGATTTTCATGAACATCCTCAAAACTACACTTGTAAGTTTCTGCCCTATGCGGAGCAAACGGATATCCTGATGAACGGAGTGTATTGGGATAAAGGCGTGCCCCGGTTGTTTGAAAAGGAAAATGCGCAATCGGAAAACTTCATTATTCAAACGATTGCCGACATTACTGATGATGCCAACGGATCGGTGCCTGTTAATATGGGTGATCAAACCATTGAAGAGCCGGTGTACGGTATTGATAAGCTTACACTGGAAAAGACGGCGCCTTACCTGAAGAATTCGATAGATATCATGGCGGTGGGCAACCTGCCCAACGAGCTGCCAAGAGATGCCTCCCGGTATTTTGGGGAACAGTTGATCAAGCATGTGCTGGAAGACCTGGTAAGCAATGGCTCTGCTATTATTGAACGGGCGACCATGGTAAAAGGAGGAAAGCTAACGGAACCTTTTTACTACTTACAGGAATATGCTGAAGGTAAATTGTAAATGCTTTACGATGTTGGACCTGGTGGAAATTCAAACACGGGGGTTACAAATGGAGATAATACTCTTTTAGTAATTGAGTGAATGCTGATGAATAGAGGCTGGTTTCCTCTTTGATACAAATTTCATCAATACTTGTACCACCGGCTTCATCATTTAATAAGGCACCTTCAATAAAAATCCTGATGAAGGAGTGGTTGGAAGAAGGCTTTACAAAAACAAGCCGCCGGATATGCACTTGCTGTTTAAGAAGCAACTCCTTTACCTCTTCATTTCTTTTGTAAGGAAGCATCAGGAAAAAGCGGCCACCGGGCGTTAGTTGTTGCTTTATCACATTCAGCAGTTCCGGCAAGAGCAGACCTTCATCATGATGGGCTGTATTTTTTTTAGGATCATCACCCTTTAGTTCGTTTTCATAAAAAGGGGGGTTGCTGATGATCATGTCATAGCTTCCTGGTAGTACAACCTTGAGAATATCAGCGTGAATAACATTTATCCTGTCACTCCAGGGCGAAGCAGCTGCATTCGATGCTGCCTGTTCAGCCGATTCCTTATCAATTTCAACCGCATCAATACGGCAATTATTTTTCTGTGCTACCATAAGTGCCAATAAGCCTGTACCCGTTCCGATATCAAGACAATTTTTACTTATTAATTTTTCGTTTTTAATGATCTCTGCCACCCAGGCCCCAAACAGGCAACCATCCGTTGTCACCTTCATGGCGCATTTATCCTGGTGGATAGTGAATTGTTTGAACTGAAAATAAGAGTTAGACATAAAGGGACAGTTGTTATATGTTTTGAATGACTAATAGCTCACAGCTAATTGCTATTGGCCTTCTTTACCATTCTGCCCTTGCAGTAGAACTTACCGACAGGTCTGCCGTTTGTCCGGCCAGGTATTTATAATAACCGGTGATAGCGATCATACCCGCATTGTCGGTGCAATATTGAAAAGCAGGAATAAACGTATGCCATTCATTTTTTTTACCTGTTTCAATAAATGCATGGCGCAGCCCGCTGTTGGCAGAAACACCACCGGCCAGGCAAATGTCCCGGATACCCGTTTCCAATGCTGCCTTTTTTAGTTTATTCAGTAAAATGGAAACAATACGCTGCTGAATGGATGCACAGATATCTGCCAGGTTATTTTGTATAAAAGATCGCCGTTCTTCTTCCGTAGCGCTAAACTCTTCTTTGTACAAATTGCTTTTACCGGCATTTTGTAAAAAGTAAAGAATGGATGTTTTCAACCCGCTGAAGCTGAAATCAAGTCCGTTAATTTTTGGCTCCGGAAAACGGAACCGGTTACCATCACCCTGTTGAGCATATTTATCGATCAATGGGCCACCGGGATAAGGAAGCCCCAGCAGTTTGGCCGATTTATCAAATGCTTCTCCTGCTGCATCGTCGATCGTTTCTCCGATCACTTTCATTTGAGTGGGTGATTCACACAACACGATTTGGGTATGACCGCCGCTTACTGTAAGACATAAAAAAGGAAAAGAAGGTTTGGGATCATCGATCAGGTTGGCCAGCACATGGGCCTGCATATGATGTACGGCTATAAGCGGTTTGTTCAGCGATAGTGCCAGCGACTTGGCAAATTGCCCGCCTACCAGTAAGGAACCGATCAGACCCGGTGCTTGTGTAAATGCAATGGCATCCACATCCGAAAGTTTGCAAGCTGCGGCTTTTAAAGCTTCTGCAACCACGGGTACAATATTTTCCAAATGTGCCCGGGAAGCCAGTTCCGGCACCACACCTCCATATTGTTCATGCACCGTTTGATTGGCAATAAAGTTGGATAGTATCTTCCCGTCTTTACATACGGCGGCGGATGTTTCATCACAAGAGGATTCTATGGCAAGGATGGTAGGCAAGGGGATGATCGGTTTATTGGTTTATTGGTTTATTGGTTTATTGGTTTATTGGTTTATTGGTTTATTGGTTAAAAAGGGAAATACAAAAGTAACGGCTTACCCTGATTAACTAATCCGCAGGATGCTGCGCATAAACTGGTAAACTAATTAACTGATAGATTACGAAAAACTATTTCCCCCTTATCGCCTCTACCGGGTCCATCCGGGCGGCCTGTCTCGCAGGGATATAACCGGCCACTATTCCTACTACTATGCAAATGCCAATGGCCATCACCATGTTGGAAGTGGATATATATACCGGGAAATTCAGCGCCATCGTTAGTGCCAGCGTCAATAAGTACACCAGTGTAAGCCCGATCAATCCGCCGATGATACAGAGGAAGGCAGATTCCAGCAAAAACTCGATCAGTATGATCCTCTTTTTTGCGCCTAACGCTTTTTTCAAACCGATCTGGCTGGTACGTTCCCTTACTGAAACAAACATGATATTGGCCACACCAAACATGCCTACTATCAGCGATAAGGCAGCAATGGCCCATCCGCCCATATTCAGGTTTACAAATATGGAACTGATGGCATCACTAAAATCGTTTACATCATTCAGCGCAAAATTTTCTTCTTTTACCGGTGTCAGTTTCCGGATAGCCCGCATGGAACCCATCAATTCATCTTTCAGCGATTTACTGCTTTGTTCGTCCTGGCCTTGTACCATTATTACCGGGTCTGCCTTCTTTTCATCCATGATGTTGCGGGCAAACTTATACGTCAGCACCACATTCTGATCAAAATTCCATCCGCCGATCATCTGCTGCCCTTGTTTTTTAATAACACCTGTTACCAGCATTTTCTTTCCTCTTACCGTTATTTGTTTTCCGGGAGCGATCTCTGCGCTTCCAAACAACTTTTCCGCCACTTCAATACCCACCACCATTACATTGCTGCCTTGTGAAAATTCTGCATCGGTAATGTAGCGGCCATACTGAATCTCTATCGGTTGTATATTATTGAATTGCTCACTGATGCCGTAGAGATGCACTCCGGATAAGCTGTTGCTCTTATAATCCACATTAGACTGTACATCAATTTTAAAAGCCACATACTTGGCACCGGGAGTCCGTTCTTTGATCTGCTTCATCTCTTCGTAACTCGGGGAAGGACGGTTCACAAATTTCCACCATGGGTAATCCGGACCGCCACCGGCTGAGTAATCCCATTTGTCTATGTAGATCGTA
>CAYUCU010000152.1:0-9889 GCA_964443345.1 uncultured Chitinophaga sp. | reverse complement strand
CAGTTCACATCTTTTATTTTAGGATGGCCCAGCCATTTGAATAGTGCGGTACGGGAGGCGCCGAGCAACGGCAATGATAATTTTCCTTTGAACTTTTCCCTTATCTCCACATAATCCCTCCCGGTATAGAGATAGATATCCTTGTCTTTGAAAAAAATAACACCTCCGCATTTGGAACTGCTGTTCTCTTCTTCCATACTGGTGAAGCAGGGAAAGGTGGTCTTGAATTCGGTGAACGTGGAATTGATGTACAGGTCATTTATTTTACCATCCAGCACATCTACTGTAAAAGCAGGACAAACCGCCGAGGTCTTTAATTGGGCAGAAACGATCTGCAGGCAGCCAATTGCCAACAGGAGTAACAACAACTTTTTCATGTACACCGTTTTAAATGATGATGAATATCCCGGGTGGAGTGGCGGCGCTAACAGCATAGCAAAATCCGGGCTAAACCTGCTTCTTTACCGGAGTTTTCATAGAAAACGAACGAAATAAAAGAAATAACCACCGCTGCACCGCAGGAAATACAGTAGAATCTCTTTGTGAACGCTGCGCCCCCTGCGTGCCTCGCATTTCGTATCTTTACCGCAATGATGCGGAAGCGCTATATAAGAATAACGGTACTGTTCTTTGCATTGACATTTTTGTGTCAAAGTATGGGGCCGCTGTTTGCTGCACCGGTACCTGCGAATAAGGAACCGGGAGCGGTAGCTGTTCTTTCTTCAAAGAGCGATCTTCCTAATGCTGAGCTGGAACGGACACCACTCCCGGTTGTTGCCGGCGCTCATCTCTTCGTACAAAAAATAATTTCACCGGCCGTACTGCCATCTGCTGCTACGGTTTTCTGCAGCACGGTCCTGGTCAATAATTTACAGATCAGGGAAACGGCGTTGCTGGTAAAAGATTACCTGTTTCATATCTACCCCACCCATCATTTCTGGTGATAGTAGTTACTATATATGTATCGCCTGTTGATACAGGTGCTGCAAGTAAGTAATTATTGTATTCACTAAAATGATATTATGGATTCTACACTAGCAACAGCATTAGTGGTGGTAGGCTCTCTCTTTCTTATTATCTGGCTCCTGGTATTTATCAACAACAGGGACAGAAAGAAAGATACTGCTGACTAATACTGCCATTCAATGAGGGTGGGCTATGTTAACTAAAGACAGTTGTATATGATGTTATCGCCTGAAAACATACTACTGGTAGGCTCATTGCTTTTACTTACCAGCATACTGGCGGGTAAAACATCCAGCCGCTTTGGTGTGCCCACCCTTATTTTATTTCTGATCGTTGGGATACTCGCCGGGTCTGAAGGGATCGGTGGGATCTATTTTGACGACCCGCATGTGGCACAATTCATTGGTGTCACTGCGCTGAACTTTATTCTATTCTCCGGCGGACTGGATACCAACTGGCAGATCATAAAGCCGGTGGTATGGCGGGGCATTTCCTTGTCCACTATCGGTGTATTCGTCACCGCATTAGCTGTAGGCCTCTTTGTGCATTTTGTTTTTCATTTTACATTGCTGGAAGGATTATTATTAGGCGCCATTGTTTCTGCTACGGATGCAGCTGCTGTGTTTTCTATTTTACGCACAAGAGGTATTAAATTAAAAGGGAAAGTAGGGGCGGTATTAGAATTTGAAAGCGGCAGTAATGACCCGATGGCTTATTTTCTTACGATCACTCTTACCGGTATCATTGCCACCGGGCATTTTGACGGGTGGCAGTTTGTCTTTCATTTCTTCAAAGAATTTGTCATTGGTGCCGCTATGGGATATGCGATGGGAAGGCTGAGCCACTGGCTGATCAATAATATAAAATTAGATAGTGATGGTCTGTACCCGGTGCTGGTATTAGGATTGGCGATGTTCACCTATTCAGCCACTCATGTTATCGGTGGCAACGGGTTCCTGGCCATTTATCTTTCCGCACTGGTATTGGGCAACCGTGATTTTATTCATAAGCGCAGCCTCGTAAAGTTTTATGACGGACAGGCCTGGCTGATGCAGATCATTTTATTTCTTACGCTGGGATTGCTGGTATTTCCTTCGAGAGTAGTACCGGTGATGGGCACTGGTTTACTGATCGCCGCCTTCCTGATGTTCATTGCCCGGCCGGCGGGTGTGTTTGCAGCGCTGTCTTTTTCCAAGGCAAGCATCCGCAGTAAACTGTTCATCTCCTGGGTGGGTTTGCGGGGTGGTGTGCCTATTGTATTTGCCACCTATCCATTGATAGCCGGATTGGATAAAGCGGGGCTGATCTTTAATCTTGTTTTTTTTATTGCCGTGTCTTCTGTTTTGTTGCAGGGCACCACATTGCCGGTAGTGGCGAGATGGTTGCGGGTAACAGAACCTGCTGTTGCCACTCCGGATGAAGCGGTACGAACCGATTATATCGCAGATGAGATGAAGGAATTGGTGATTGCTGCCGGATCAAAAGCGATTGGTAAGAAAATAGTGGACCTGCATTTTCCGGCTTCTGTACATATCTTATCCATTAAACGGAAGGAGCAATATCTTCAACCCACCGGATCGGATAAATTGCTGGAAGGTGATCACCTGCTGGTATTGTCAGGCAACGAAGAGGAGATGCAGGAGTTTGCAGATATACTTGGGAAAAAATAAGAGGTTTGTTATACAACGAAAGGGCTGTCCCATATATTTAACTAATGTCTTCTTTTTGTACTCCCCGGATTTCCAGCACCAGGTTTTCACCATAAGCGCCGGCCGGTGTTTGATAACCGGGTAAAAAATTTCCATTCAATATCTTTTGTACTATTTGCAATGCGGCCAGTGTGGTCAATGTGTAACCTTCAGGACCGCAGAGCCGGGCAGTAACTGTTTTGCCAGCGGCATTGGTGGCCTGTCCCCATAGTAATGAAATGGCGTTGCTGCGCTGCTCATCAGAAGGACCGGCCGGCCGCTTGTTGATCTTTCTTTTCAGGTAATTGCGGAAAAAATTGGTACGCAGCAACCAGTTAAAAAGAAACTGACCTTTTAATAAATAATAGGCTTTCCGGGAAATGCCGGTATACGATTCTATATCGGGAATGCCGGTGGTGGTGTAGGCAGTGGAAATATCTCCCCAGGGAATGCTCATGACGAATAATTTCTTTTCCGCTTTGCCAGGCCCGGTAAAAAAGTTGACCCACATTCCTTTTTTCCCAAGTGGTGTACGTACGATCTTTCCTTCTTTTCTTGCAGCGCCACCTTCACCCAATTTGGTGGCCATCGTGGTAGCTGTGCCATGAGAGAGTCCGCCACCCAATGTGGCAAAAGCTAATCGCAGGGAGATAGCATCAGGCAGTAATTTTTTTAATTGTAATGCCAGGCAATCGGTTGGCACCACATCAAACCCGGCACCGGGCAACAGCATGATGCCTGCTTTTTTAGCGGCAGCGTCATACCGTTTCATCATTTCAAATACGGCAATGTCTCCGTTAATATCAAGATAGTGGGTGCCGGTTTGTAAACAGGCTTCTATCATTTGTTTTCCGGTAAACTGGAAAGGACCTGCAGCATGTATCACTGCTTTTACTTCGCTGAGTGCAGTAAGTAAAGCATTGGTATCATTGAGATCAAATACCCGGAATGGAAGGTTGAGCTTTTGTGCCAGCGGTTCTATCACTTCTTTTCTTCTTCCGGCAAGAATGGGTTGTAAATCAAACTGACTGGCATAGCGGGCAATTAACTCACCGGTATAGCCATTGGCGCCATATAAAAGGAATGTGTTTGATCGCATCATGAAAATTACAACCAAAGAACGGGATTCTGTTCTTTTGTGAATGATTGGTAGTGTCTCAGTTTCAAATAAATTTGAACCACATAGAAACATAGAGACATAGAAATACACACAAGGGATCCTATGTTTTATCCTATGTTACTATCTTTCTATCCCGGATTTGCCGGGACAAGTTGTGGTTCAAGTATATTTAAAGACAACTAATTTTCAAACTGAGACACTTCCGAATGATTGGCTTTTAGCTTAACCCGGTTATCACTCCGTTGGCATCTATATCAATTCCTTCTGCTGCCGGAATAGCGGGCAGGCCAGGCATCCGCATCATTTCACCAAGAATCGGAATAACAAATCCTGCGCCTGCGGCAAATTCAAACTCCCGAACAGTGACGATAAAATTGGAAGGCCGCCCGATCTTTCTTTCATCATCTGATAAACTCTTGGGCGTTTTAGCCATACAAACCGGCATTTGTTCAAAGCCGAGCTCTTTCAAATGCCTGATCTGTGTCTTTGCTTTTACAGAATACTCAACCGCACTGGCCCCATACACCTTTGTGGCGATGGTATATATCTTCTCTTCAATGGACATTTCTCTTTCATATAAAGGATGGAAATGACTGCCATTCTTCTCCACCAATACTGTTACGGCATGGGCCAGCGCTGTCATTCCTTTTCCACCTTCGGTGAAACCGGTGCAAACGATAGCTTCCGTATCATGGTTTTTACAAAATGCTTTTATAACGGCGATCTCTTCTTCAATATCTCCCGGAAAATGATTGATGGCCACTATTGCTTTCATTCCAAAGAGCTGCATATTCTCCAGGTGCTTGCCAAGATTTGCTAATCCCTTTTCCACTCTTTCAACAGAAGGGGCGCCCAACTCTTCTTTTTTAGCGCCGCCATGATGTCGCAATGCTCTGACGGTAGCTACAATCACTACCGCTTCGGGCTTCAATCCCGCTTCCACACATTTGATGTCAAAGAATTTTTCTGCACCGAGGTCAGCAGCAAATCCTGCTTCAGTGATCACATACTCGCTGAGTGACAGACCCATTTGCGTGGCTAAAATAGAATTGGTGCCTTGTGCAATGCTTGCAAAAGGGCCGCCGTGCAGCAAAGCCGGGTTGCCTTCTAATGTCTGCACCAGGTTGGGTTTGATCGCATCTTTTAATAAGATAGCCATAGCGCCAACGGCATTCAGGTTGCGGGCAAAGACCGGCTCGCCGCTGAAAGTAGTACCAATATAAATATTACCCAATCTTCTTTTCAGATCATCCATGCCGGTGCACATGCAAAGGATGGCCATGATCTCTGATGCCGGGGTGATATTAAAACCATCTTCACGGGTAATGCCATTGGCCGTGCCACCTAAACCGATAACGATATGGCGCAAGGCACGATCATTCATGTCCATCACCCGTTTCCATACAATGGTCCTGGGATCTATCTGTAAACTTCTCTTTTTGTTTTGCAGGTTATGATCGATCAGTGCAGCTAAGAGGTTATTTGCTTTTTCGATGGCTGCAAAATCACCGGTGAAGTGGAGATTGATATCTTCCATCGGAATAAGCTGGGAGTAGCCGCCGCCGGTGGCACCCCCTTTTAATCCAAACACAGGACCAAGAGACGGTTCCCTTAATACTGCCATTGCTTTTTTGCCAATATGATTCAATCCATCGGTCAGCCCCACAGAGATCGTTGTCTTTCCTTCACCGGCAGGTGTGGGAGTGATGGCGGTAACTAAAACGAGATGATGTTGTTTGATCTTTTCATTATCGATCAGTGAAAGGGGCAGCTTGGCTTTGTGTTTGCCATAATATTCCAGGTCATTATTACTGATGCCAATGGACGCAGCAATTTCTTTGATGTGGCGGATAGGTGCCGATTGGGAGATGGCAATATCAGATAGCATAGCAGGCAATTTATATTCCTGCAACTTAATTCCGGTTCCTGCGCAAGGGTATGATAAATATCAAGCAGTGGCCTGATACTGGCAATCACTATTGCTGATCCTCTTCTCCGGTAGCATCATTGCCGCTTAAAAGCAGCTCCTCCAACTGTGTTGCAGTTACCGATAGCCAGGGCACCCATTGCTTACTGGTGCTCAGGTACACTTCAGTTGATTCTTTGTCCGGGAAAAGTTTGTAATCAAATTTGGAGATCACGGTGCTGATATAGCCAGTGTAATAGAATTGTTTTTGATGTTGCAGGGCATACTCAATTTTCAGCAGCATCAGGTATTTGCCCAGGCTCTTTTGTTTATAGTCAGGATGATAGATATTGAGGATGCCTGCAAGGGAATCAGCACCTTCATCAAAAAAGCCGGCAGCAATTAACCGGCCTTCATCCCGGACCTCGATACACCGGGTGTGATAAATAGTGCTGATGGCTTCTCCCACCAGGTAGTCCTGTATGGTTTCTGATACATCGAAATTGACAGATGACCTGTAAAGCTGGTACAGCTCTTCTGCTTCGGTGGTGATAGCACCATTGGTAACAGTGACGGAAAAATCTTTATTCAGCTCCCGGATCTTTTTACTGCCTTTAGCATGCTTGTATCTTTTTAATACCAGCCGTAACCAGAATACGGGTATCACCAGGTCATTCTTAATAATAATGTCGGTGGTAAAAATGGTTTGTTGCATACGGTACCAGCCGCGGGCCAGGTAGTCGTCCAGCAGGGCGCCGGGCATGGATTCGGGATAATGAATGTTATAATAGATCATGTATTGCGGCAGCAATATAAAACAGTACCCTGAAAAAAGGACAACCATACTTCCCGAAACAACCGTAAACAACAAAGCCTCCGGGAAAGGAGGCTTGTTGTTTTATTATATAAGTAGTTTACTGCATCACCGTATCGGTAAGATGCATCACACCATTTGAGATTTTAGCTTCCCGGGGCAGCACATTCATGCCACCGATATTTACAGTGCCATTCTTCACTTCCACATCCAGTTTCTTACCATTTACGGTTGTCAGTTTATCTCCGTCCTTCAGGTCGGCATAGCTGATCTTTCCGCTTACGATATGATTATTCAGCAAGTTGGCCAATTGCGCCCTGTTTTGCGGCTCGAGCAATTTTTCCATCATTCCTTTCTCTAATTTTTCAAAGGCCAGGTCGCTGGGGGCAAAAAAAGTATAAGGACCGGCACTGCTGAGCAATTGGTCCAGGTCGGAAGCATGCACACTTTTCTTAAGTGTTTTCAGGTTCTTATCTACATTTACGACCTGTGTAATATTTGACATAATTGTTGATTTAACGCCGGTGTTATTACCAGCAAGGCCGGTAAGGTAGTCTTTACCTGCCAGCATTGCTGTTAATCTTTCTAATGAACCTGCTGCTCAGTGTATTGTCTTTGAGGAAGCATCACTGTTTAGTAATACTTTTCTATCTTTCAGCCGGAGAAAAAAAACAATATGCTTACTCCGCAACAGTATATTCAGCACTATTCCTTACTACCACACCCGGAAGGGGGCTGGTACAAGCAAACCTATAAAAGCAAAGAAGTGATCAGCGCTGCTGCATTACCTGAACGGTTCAGTGGCAACCGCCCTTTTTCCACTGCTATTTATTTTTTGCTGGAGCCGGGCAATTTTTCCGCTTTTCACCGGATCAAAAGTGATGAGTGCTGGCATTTCTATGCTGGTGGCCCATTGCTGGTACATGTGTTGCTTCCGGATGGAACGTTGCAAACGGTTACTTTGGGCAATGATACAGCGAAAGGACAGTTGTTTCAATACGTGGTGCCCGCCCATTGCTGGTTTGCCAGTGAGCCGGCACCCGGTAGTGCCTTTTCTTTTGTGGGCTGCACGGTAGCACCCGGGTTTGACTTTGCAGATCTTGAGCTGGCTGATGCAACGGCATTGGCTGGTTTGTATCCGCAACACGAATGGCTTATCCGGCAATTATGCCGGTAGCAGGTACTGCCGGTAGGGCAGCAGCCCCATTGTTTTATCAGCCGGTCATCTTATTTATCAGTCCGCTTCTTCCAAATGAAAATGCTGGTGATGTGCACCGGCTGCGATATGCAGTGCAAAGCCCATTATCGCTGTGTCTTTCAGAATATTGATAAGGGCCATCTGGCGCATTTCTTTATCACCTGCATTATTGTAATTGGGTACATGGATCGTAAGGATAAAAATGATGAGCATTACTACCAGCAGGTAGCTGGTAAACTTTACATACTGGTTGGTGAGGAAAGAAACACCGACCAGGATAAAGGCGGCGCCTACAACATATGCCCAGGTGATACCGCCGACCAATGATAAAGGAACATAGACCAGCAGGTCACGGGGATATATAAAATGAAAAACACCAAAAACGATCAGCACCACAGAAAGCAGGTAAATAGCGATTCTTGAAATGATGTGATAGCGTTGCATAACAAAAAGGTTTGGTTATGTAAAAGGTAACACTTTGATGATTATAAAACTATGACTCTTGTTACTGTATAGTATTATGACGGTCTTCAAACAGTTGTAATGGAATACCAGTAAGTAGTTTACCTGCAGGCAGGGCCAATAAAAAAGGGCACCAGTGATGTGCCCTTTTGTCTGTTAAGTCTGTTAGCTTATTTCAGGTGTTTAGCCAGGTGTTTGGCCATGTCAAACATAGATACCTGGGCTTTGCCGGCGAAAACTGCTTTCAGTTTAGCATCAGCATTAATCATACGCCTGTTTTTTGCATCCTGTAATTTGTTCGCTTTAATGTACACCCATATTTTCTTTACCACATCTGTACGTGGCATGGGTTTGTTTCCTACTACAGCACCCAATTCAGCACTAGGAGTAAGTGGTTTCATAAAAGCGGCATTAGGCTTGCGTGCCGATTTCTTTTTTGCAACTTTCTTCGCTGCTTTTTTAACTACTTTTTTTGCTGCCTTCTTAGCTGCGGGTTTTTTTGCCGCTTTTTTTACAGCTTTCTTTGCTGCTTTTTTCTTTGTTGCCATGTTTTAAAATTTAGAATGTTAACGGGTTTTTAGTAATAACCAGTGTCAAATATAGACCATTTTGTCACTGGTAAAAATTCTTACTCAATAAGTTTTTCACAATGGGAGCACCCGTGCCCGTTTTTTTATACCTCCGGGCAACAGGTTGGTGAGAGGTAAAATCGGTCAAATAAAAAAAACGGGCACCTTCCGGTACCCGTTTGCACAGTGAAAACTGACTTAGTGGATCACTATTTCCTTCTTCTCATTCTCTTTTCCGGCAATGACAGGCAGGCTGACCTGCAACACACCTTCTGCATATTTGGCAGTGATGTTTTGGGTGTCAATGCTCTCGCCAAGGGTGAAAACCCTTCTGAAACCACCGCGGCTGTATTCCCGCAGTACCCATTCCGGCCGGGGAAATCCCTCTGGTGGCGTGTAAGAAACAGTGAGCTCATTTCCATTTACATCCAAATGAAAATGCTCTTTGACGCGGCCGGGAGCAAACACCAGCATTTCATAGCTGTTGTCTGTTTTGTAAATGTTCACGGCTGCCCGTTGCATGGAGCGGATGAACCCCGACCTGGCGGAGTTTCCGTACGTGTTGCCTTTTGCGGCTTCATGCGCCGAAGTGTTACCAGGGCGCACACATGACTGATTGTAGTACATGTCTTTCAAATTTTAGTTAGAAAATATAATTACAGGAGAGAAGGCATAAAAATGATGCCGTGCATTTTTCCCTGCAATTATGACAGTTTCGGAGCAGGAGACCCGACAGTGCTGGCAATTGACATCAATTCTACTGCCAAATGAGAATAGTCATAGTTTGAGGTACATCGAATAGCAACCTTGCACCTGGTTTTATAAGCTGCCCCAACTCCGGCAGCGATTTGGAAAGATCGACAATGATGAAACTGCTTTCTATAACTCCGGAATCAATTAACTTACAAGTAAATCCCTTGCAAAATGGCAGACAACAACAAAGCCTTCCAGGTAAAAGCCGGTGCGTTTGTATTTTCTTTTGACAAAAAAGAAATAGAGACCGCTGACCTGGTACAAAGATCCCCGACAGTATTTAATCTCATTCACAAACACCGGACTGTTAATGCAACATTGGTGGAATCAGATCCCTCCGGCAAAAAGGTAACAATAGAAGTGGAAGGCGAAACTTTTATCGTGGAGATAAAAGATGAACTGGACCAGATATT
>CAYUCU010000151.1:0-10010 GCA_964443345.1 uncultured Chitinophaga sp. | reverse complement strand
AAAATCCGTTTCTTCTTCTGTTCTCAGCAAAAATTTTTCGATGTTCATATCCATAATCTTCTATCGCTTTAGACATTCTGTCATCCGTCCGGGCGGGGCGTTAAAAATATAACCGGAAATCAGTATTGCCAAGATTCATGCCTGTCATTTCTCAACTGACAAATTAGGTGACTGTGCGGCAAGCTATTGCACAAAAAAAAACCCTCCTTTTAGGGAGGGTCTTATTTCATACGGAATACGATTTTAGAGTGCTAAACCTACGGAAAGCTGAAATCCCTGGTTTTTCCATTTTCCATCATCAGTAATGTCGGCGATATTATTCAGCCCGACTACGTAGCGGCCATTGATCCGAAGGTTGGCGATCTTAAACTGCAAACCTGCCAGCATGGAGAAATCGCCGTCTTTAAAGGCATTACCTCCATTTTGCAATACGGTCTTACTTTGATCGATCAGGATGCCTACCTGCGGGCCGGCCTGGATAGAAAGGAAGCTGCCTATCACTTTGTAGTTAAGCAGGATCGGGATGGACAGGTAATTGAGCTTGATGTTGCTGTTGCCATTAAAGACATTGTGGTAAATGTTGCTGTAAGAACTGTCTAATTTGGAAGCATACTGGTTGAACAATACTTCCGGCTGCAATACAAACTTGTTGCCCATCCTGATCTCTGCAAAACCGCCGAGGTGATAGCCATACCGGAACTGGTCTTTAAAAGATTTGCCATCAACCTTGGTTACGTTAGCACCGCCTTTAATACCGATGTGAAATTGCGCCATCAGCGCCTGGGAAAGTAACAATGCTGCGAACAGCGGGAGGAGTTTTGTTTTCATGATAAAATTATTTTTTTTAGTGGACTAAAACTGACCCGGAAAAATTTCAAGTATAGTGCCAGCCAGCTGTCATTGCTGTTAAAATTTCTTAACTACCATAAGTAATTTCATAAACAAAATATGTAACCCTGCTATTGTACCAGGATTGTTAACGTTTCAACAAGATGGGGTGCGGATCAAAAAATAAAACCCAGGTTAAGGGCGAAGGAAGCAGTGAAATTGTCTGTGGCAACAGGCAGGTAATAATCCATGATAAGTTGTGGCTGGATAAAAAACTTTCCGATAGCATATTCACCCCTCAGGTACATAGTTAACGACAGGGGTTGAAATTTTATCTGATCATCCAGGTACACATTGTCAGTGTTATAAAGCACATTATTGTTGGTACGGATAGAAGTGGCGTACGTACTGGAAGACTGGTTAAACCCAAATTTCTGGGTACCACTGGTAAAGGAGACCTGTGGTGTGAAGCGGATATGGTCTTTAAAAGTGAAGATATCCAGCCAGTAAAAATCATGGCGTAAGGAGGCAGTAACAGAAAAGTCGCTGATTGTTTCTTCTGTATTGATATAGATAAAGCCTCTTCTGCGCAGGCGCAGATCCTGTATCAGTGTCTCCCGCTGAAAATAATCGGTACGGCTGCCCCAACCGTAACTTAAAGAGATCATTGGTTTTACCCACCATTTCCGGTAGGTGAAGTACGCATACAATTCGTTTTGAAGTGGTGTGGTATAGAACGGCAATGAATCTTTGGTAAAGAACTTTGTATAAGATACCCCGGCGGCCAGGTCTTTATTTTTTAAATAATCATAGGAAGGTGAAATAGATACCTGGTACAGGTTCATCTTCGTTCCATCATCCACCATTAATCCATTGGCGGTAATACCCAATCCGGTCTTACTATAATATCCCAGGGTGGGAGAATAGGTCAATTTTTTAGACGTTTCCAGTAAAGCACCGGTCTTCGATTCAAAATTATAAAAGCCCCTGCTGGCGGTTAAACTCGTCAAAAAATAATTATGAGGAGAGAGTATTGAATCCATAAAGGCATCAAAGTCCTGGAACAATTCATCATAATCAATGGTGGTATCTAATACGGGCAGGTCTTTGCCGGGGACAATAACAGAATCAGCGGAGCTGTTTTGTGAAAAAGCAGCAGCCGGTAATAAAAGGGCCATTGGTATGAACCATTTCTTCAACATCAGGCAGTAGTATTCTGGCAGCTTGTGGTTCGCCAGTTTTGGCCCCGGTATTTGACTGAGGCGGCTTTAAGACTAAACAGTTAAAAAAAAGTTTAATGTGCTGTTGCACAGGATTTAAAACGATCCGGTGCGCTAAAATATTGAGGTAGTGCCCGAAAACTACTCAGGAAAGTTCCAAAACGGTGATTTCGGGCAATATTCCCACCCGGCCGGGATACCCGATAAAGCCAAAACCCCTGTTTACGTACAATTTGTGGGTGTCTGTCTCATAAAGCCCTGCCCATTCTTTATAGACATATTGTACCGGGCTCCATTTTAGTCCCGGTATTTCCACGCCAAACTGCATTCCATGGGTGTGTCCGGATAAGGTGAGGTCAATATCGGGATAGGATTCCAGGACTTCTGCTTTCCAGTGAGAGGGATCGTGGCTCATAAGTATCTTGAATGGGTAAGCGGCTGCCCCATCATAGGCTTTTCTCATATCTCCATACTTTGGAAAGCGGGCTTTGGAACTCCAGTTTTCAATTCCTAACACTGCAATTTTGTCACCCCCTTTTTCCAGTACCACATGTTCATTCATCAGCAGGCGCCAGCCCATAGAGGCATGGGTCTCTTTCAACCGCTCCAGGTTGGTCCTCTTCTCTTCCGGGCTGTCCCATTGCACATAATCACCGTAATCATGGTTGCCCAATGTGGAGTACACACCCAGTGGTGCCCGAAGTTTATTGAACACATCGGTATAATCCTTCATTTCATCCGCCACATTATTTACCAGGTCGCCGGTAAAAAGGATCAGGTCCGGCTGCTCTTTCATTATTTTATACACCCCTTTCAGCACCGCTTCCTTATCATTAAAGCTGCCGGAATGGATATCGGAGATGTGAACGATCTTTAACCCTTTAAAGGCGGGTGGAAGATTGGGGTAATGCAATGCCACTTTTCGTACCTGGTACCGGTATTTGTTGCCAAACCCATACACAAGAGTGCCAAATAGCCCGCCACCCATCAGCATTCCGGCCCAGCTGAGAAAGGCAGAACGGCTGATGGTTTCGGCTGCCTGCAGTTGCTCCTGTTTGGTTTTAGAAGTAAATATTTTCATTGCAGCCCATTGTACTCCCCTGCGAATATCATCTGCCAAAAAGAAAAGAGAGGCTACCAGTTTGGCAAAGAACAATCCTGCAATAAGAGCAAATAAAGTACTCTTGGAGAAACGGGCCTGCTTTTCAAAGTGCAGGTAAGGAAGCAATACCAGGATCAGGATGGCAGCAACAGACAGAAACCAATAGCTGCCGTAGATGATTGTACGGGTGCGGGCATTCGCAGAATGAGTGATCAACTTCAAAGCCTGGAAGAAATAGATGTCGAGTACCACCATTATTCCGATCAAAATCCACCAAAAGGGAGAGTTACGCATAAATAAGAGGTAAAATTAGAGAGTAAATAGTAAGGTCATTGTTTTATTGAACACTTATTTTTGCTGGTTTCCCGGATAAATGGGCAAAACTTAATTTTGTGTTGTTAGGTTCAGGGGGCAATTTTACCACAAACATTTATTCACTATCAAGGAGTATTCGGCAAAATGGCAAGAATAATCGGTGTAGCAAATCAAAAAGGGGGTGTTGGCAAAACCACAACAGCTATTAACCTGGCTGCAAGCTTTGCAGTATTGGAATATAAAACGCTTTTGGTGGATGCTGATCCGCAGGCCAATAGCACTACGGGTGTTGGTTTTGATCTGCATAATGTGACTCAAAGCCTTT
This sequence comes from uncultured Chitinophaga sp., assembly GCA_964443345.1. Classification (GTDB taxonomy): domain Bacteria; phylum Bacteroidota; class Bacteroidia; order Chitinophagales; family Chitinophagaceae; genus JJ008. Next base: position 6,220 of record CAYUCU010000151.1, on the reverse strand, counting down.
ACGACTGCATGGTAAATGAGGCCCGGGCAAAAGACCTGGTACTAAAGACGGAGATACCCAACTTAGACCTTATTCCTTCTCATATTGACCTGGTAGGCGCTGAAATAGAAATGATCAACTATCCCAACAGGGAAATGGTACTTAAAAACCTGCTGGATTCCATACGGGAAGAGTACGATTTCATTGTTATTGATTGCTCCCCTTCATTAGGATTGATAACTGTAAATGCACTAACGGCAGCCGATTCCGTAGTGGTGCCGGTGCAATGTGAATTTTTTGCACTGGAAGGATTAGGAAAACTGCTCAATACGATCAAGATCGTTCAAAGCCGCCTTAATACAGCATTGGTAATTGAAGGGATATTGATGACCATGTATGATGGCCGCCTTCGCCTGTGCAACCAGGTGGTAAGTGAAGTACGCCGTCATTTTGAGGATATGGTATTCAGCACCATCATTCACCGCAATGCAAGACTGGCCGAAGCCCCCAGTGCCGGTAAACCGGTAATATTGTACGATGCCAGCAGCAAGGGTTCTATAAATTATCTTAACCTTGCCAAAGAGATCTTGCAGAAAAATGATATGACAAAAATCCGGAACGAAGAAAGGATCATGGAACTGTAAGATTTTGAGCTACGAGCTGTGAGTTATGAGTTGCGAGTAAATACAAACCTACCATATGAGAAATTTCAAACAATTATTAATTTGGCAAAAAGGCTTTCAAATAGCCATTAAATCGATAAAAGCCGTGTCGGCATTCCCAAAAGAAGAAAAATATGGAGTGTCATCACAGATCACAAGAGCAGCAGTGTCCATTCCTTCGAATATTGCAGAAGGAAGCAGCAGGGGCTGTATGAAAGATTATAACCGGTTCTTAGAGATATCCCTGGGCTCAACTTTTGAATTGGAGACCCAATTATTAATTGCAGAAGCAGTTAATTTTGGCGACAAAGAAAAAAGAGACGACCTTTTAAAAGATATTGATGAAGAGCAAAAAATGATAATGAGTTTTATGAGCAAGCTAAAACTTTAGTTCACTACTCGAAACTCGTAACTCAAAACTCGCAACTTCCCACATGACCAACCCAAAACAAAATAAAGAATTACTCGGCAAAGGCATCCGCTCCCTGTTGCAGAATATTGATGCTGATCTGAAAAACACCAGTGGCAGTTTAAAGAATACCGTAGTGGAAAATGTGACCGGTACCAACCGGATCGCTGTTGCTGATATTGAAGCCAATCCTAAACAACCCCGCCGCGACTTTGATGAAAAATCATTGCTGGAACTGGCCGAATCAATAAAATTGCATGATATCATTCAGCCGGTCACTGTTTCCAGGCTGGCAAATGGCAAGTACCGTCTTATTTCCGGTGAAAGAAGATTACGGGCTTCCAAACTGGCCGGGATAAAAGATATACCTGCTTACATACGGCAGGCCAATGATTCCGAACTGCTGGAACTGGCCCTGCTGGAAAATCTGCAACGGGAAGACCTGAATGCCATGGAAGTTTCACTCAGCTACAAAAGAATGATGGAAGAGCTGGATTACACACAGGAACAGGTGGCTGAAAGAATGGGTAAAGACAGAAGTACGGTTGCTAATTTTATCCGTTTATTAAAATTACCACCCGATATTCAGCTGGCCGTTCGCAGCGGTGATCTGAGCATGGGCCATGCAAGAGCACTCATTAATGTGGACACTATCGACAAACAACTTTTTATATACAAGGAGATTAAAGAAAAAGGATTGTCTGTACGCCAGACAGAAGCATTGGTAAGAACCCTGTATAAACAGGGTGATGGTGTTAAAAAATCTTCAAAAAGCAAACTACCTGCTGCATTCCAGCGAATAGAGGATAAATTAGCATCGCATTTCAGTACCCGAGTAAAGATCCGGCACAGCCGAAATGGAAGCGGACAGATCATTTTCGATTATTATTCGCAGGAAGAACTAAATAAGATACTTGGGCAAATGAATGCACCACTAGATTAAATACCCGCCGCACCGTGCGGAGCGATTACAAGATGCAGCAACTTTTACCACATCGTTTTAAATACAGAACCGGTTTTCTGATACTGCTTATTTTGCTGTTGCAGGGTTCCGCATCGGTTGCACAAACTAAAAAAAACACCTCCCCTCCCGTCAACGATTCTGTTCCTGTTGCTGTCAAAAAACAGCCCGTCAATAAATATGATTCTGCTACAAAGGCACACAGTCCCCGGGTAGCAGCAATACGTTCGGCCCTGTTTCCCGGTCTTGGGCAGATCTACAATAAAAAATACTGGAAACTACCGATTGTGTATGGGGCGATGGGTACCTGTGCCGGTATATTTTTTTATAACCTTAGCAATTATAAAGCCACCCGCTTTGCCTATAAAGTAAGATACAATATGCGGGTCAACCGAACGGACTCTGCATTATTCTCCCAGATCAAAAAGAACCTGCAACCCCTGAGTGAAGAATCACTCCGCTTTTATCGAAACCAGTTCCGGCGGGATATAGATTATTCGGCATTGGTATTCCTGTTACTCTGGGGACTGAATGTGGTAGACGCCTCCGTTGATGCCCATCTTAAGAGCTTTGATGTGGGCCCCGACCTTAGCCTGAAATTCAAGCCTGGCTACAGCGAACTGGCCCGCACCAATGGCCTGAGCGTTGTGCTGCAGATCGGCAAATAAAATCCGTACCAGTACTTACTCCTTCTGGCACATTTAATAATTACATTTGAACTTATAAAACTCAACCATGCGAATCGCATTAATTGGTTATGGAAAAATGGGAAAGGCTATTGAAGAAATAGCACTGCAACGAGGGCATGAAATTGCCATCAGGATCGATCAGCCCAATCTTCATGACTTTACTAAAGAAAACCTGGCGGCGGCTGATGCAGCTATTGAATTCACCAGTCCCCACAGCGCTTTTGACAATGTGAAAAACTGTCTCGATTTTGGTGTGCCGGTTATTTGCGGTTCTACCGGCTGGACAGACCGGCTTGGTGAAATGAAAGATCATTGTAAAGGAGTAAACGGCGCTTTTATCTATTCCAGCAATTTTAGTGTGGGTGTCAACATTTTTTTTGAAGTAAATAAAAGACTCGCCGCACTGATGGCGCCGCACAAAGATTATGAAGTGATTCTGGAGGAAACCCATCATACACAAAAAAAAGATGCACCAAGCGGTACCGCCATTACACTGGCAGAACAAATACTGGAACAGGTAAAACGAAAGAAACAATGGGTGAATGAACTGAGTGACCATCCGGAAGACCTGGAGATCATCAGTCAGCGGATCGATCCTGCTCCCGGCACACACAGCATTAAGTATTCGTCTGCGATTGATACCATAGAGATCATACATACTGCACATAACCGTACTGGTTTTGCCTCCGGCGCTGTGCTGGCTGCAGAATTCATAAAAGACAAAAAAGGTTTTTTTACCATGAAAGAAGTTCTGGGACTATAATTCCGCCAAATTACAAGTCATGCAACAGCAGCAATAAAAATGAACCGACTGATCACTTTTATATCACTCCTTTTACTTTCCGTATCTGTAAGGGCACAGGTAAGTATCGACAGCCTGCGGTTGGTGATCAACTCCGGCAAAACCTACGAGGACCAGATCAATGCTTCTATCAAACTGGTGGAAAATTTTCAATTGAAAAACTTTGACTCCACACTGATTGAAGGAGAAAAAGCGCTGAAACTGGCCCGGAAGAATACGGACTCCGTAAGTGTGGCAGAACTAAAAAGACAAATAGGCGTGGCCAGTTATTTTAAAGGAAAATATGATGTGGCCGCCACTAATTTTTATGAATCCATCGCCATTCTGGAAAAAACAGACAATAAGAAAAAACTGGCCCCGGTATATAATGACCTGGCCAAATTGTACCGAAAAACAAGAAGCTTGGACAGGGCCCTTGAAAATTACAATAAGGCAGATGTTATTTATCGTCAGCTAAAAGATACAGCCGGTATTGCCATGATACTAAACGAATCAGGTGTGGTATTTGAATACCGGGAAGATTATAAAGAAGCCATCAGAAGATATACTGCATCTATGAAACTGGCAGAAGCAGCCGGCGATTCACTTGGTGTGTCTTACTCCCTTAGCAATATTGCCGGAGTATATGTCATTCAAAAAAACTATTCTGAAGCGGAGAAAAATCTATTACGGGCACTGCACATCCGGGAGATGCTGAAAGACAGTTTCGCCATTGCCCTAACCTATTCTGATCTCGGCGTAGCCATGAACAATAAAGGCGATTACGCTAAAGCCATCGAATACCTGACCCTGAGTAATAAAGTAGCAGAAGGATTAAAGTACCCGGAATTACAATCCAATAACTACAGTGAACTCTCTGCTGTGGCACAAAAACAGGGGGATTTTCAAAAGGCATTCCAGTACTTTTTAAAACGGTCGGCCTTGCGGGACAGCCTGTATGCGCTTGAAAAAACCAAACAGATAGAAGAACTGAACAGTAAATATGAAAATGCCCGGAAAGAGCAACAGATAAACGAACAGCAAAACCGGTTACGGCTGCAAAATTACCTGTTCATCGGTATCGCCGGTCTTGTACTGTTTACAGCATTGCTGATCCATTCAAAATACAAACGGGAGAAGCTGAAAAAGGAACAGCAGCTGCAGGCTGCCATAATGAAGCAACAGGAAATAGCCGTGAAAGCAGTGATGGAAGCGGAAGAAAATGAACGGGAACGGATAGCCAAAGACCTTCATGACGGTGTGGGGCAGATGATGAGTGCCGCCAAGATGAACCTCTCTGCCTTTGAATCTGAAATAACGTTTAATAGCAGCGAACAGCAAAAATCATTTGAAAAGATCATCACACTTGTTGATGAAAGCTGTAAAGAAGTAAGGACCGTATCCCATATCATGATGCCCAATGCCTTGCTAAAGAACAACCTTAGTATTGCGATCCGTGATTTTGTGGATAAACTCACCAATAAAAACCTCCAGGTACATGTTTATACAGAAGGGTTAGAAGAAAGGATGGACTCCAATGTAGAAACAGTCCTCTACCGTATTATCCAGGAATGTGTAAACAATGCCATCAAGCATGCCGGGGCCAGCAGCCTGGATATTTCCCTCATCCGGGACAAAGACGGCATCAGTGGTACAATAGAAGATAATGGCAAAGGGTTTGATACTTCAGATAAGGAAAATTTTGAAGGAATTGGTTTAAAAAATATTATCACCCGTATCGAATATCTCAAAGGCACGGTAGATTTCGATTCTGCACCCGGAAGAGGCACCGTTGTCGCATTGCATGTACCGGTATAGAAAAAATAACTACCAGATTCCAAAGTCCACTTACACAGCCCCTGGCCCCTGGTCACTATTTTACACCATAATAATTCCCGGTCAAAAAACCTTCGCACACGGATACTTATGTTGATAATAAGATCATCGCAAAGACTGATTTTATAGTATTTTACGACCGTTGATGCAGCCGGTACAACGAACAGCACCAGTTGTTGCGTCAACAGACCACCATATACACCATCATGAAGCAGGAAAAAATAACACTGGCCCTGGTAGATGACCACCAGATCGTAATAGACGGCCTGATGTCACTTCTAAAAGGGCACGACAAGTTCCGTTTTGCCTTTGCCACCACCAATTCCGGTGAAGTGATGGAACGATTAAGCCAGTCCCCCGTAAATATATTACTAACTGATGTAATGATGCCGGTACTGCCGGGCAATCAATTAGCCAAACAGGTAAAAGAGAAATATCCTGCCGTGAAGATACTGGCCCTCTCCATGAGTGGCCAGGGCGACCTGGTAAATGAGATGATAGAAGACGCGGATATTTCCGGTTATGTGCTTAAGAATATTGGAAAACAGGAGTTGATAAAAGCCCTGGAAAAAATTGCAGGTGGCGGTATCTACTTCAGTGACGAAGTAATAGGCGAACTCCAGCGAACCAGTCAGCGGAAAAAGCAAAAAGAAGATGCGCATCTCACCGGCCGGGAAATAGAGATCATCCGGTTGATCGAAAAAGAATACAATAATAAAATGATCGCTGAATCATTATTTATCTCAGAACGTACTGTTGAAACTCATCGAAAGAATATCTTTCGCAAAACAGACACCAGTTCTGTGATCGGACTGGTAAAGTATGCTTATGAGCATAAGCTTATTTAGAGTTTGGTACTCACCTTCCCCTTTCTCAAAAAGCCTTTCCTAAAAACAAAAACCA
>CAYUCU010000150.1:0-10117 GCA_964443345.1 uncultured Chitinophaga sp. | reverse complement strand
CAATAGTGTGTAAGTGGCTTTGTTCACCTGTGTTTGTTTACTATAAATATAAACAATGAGGATAGAAAAACCCATGACGGCGCACCATAAAAAAGGGGACGGCCAAATAGCCATCCCCGAAGGTTTAATAATAAACCCTGAGCATTTATCGTTTATTCACCACGATCTTTTCTACTACTTGTTCGCCAGTTTCCACCGCCACGATTCGGATGCTGTACATACCGGGAGTAAGATTGTCAATAACCACATTATTATTGGTGATGCCTTTCAGTAGTTTGATGGTCCTGCCGCTCATATCCATAACAGCTATGTCACGGACAAGATTTGTTTCCTCAAAAACAATATTTATTTTACCATCATTGGTTGGGTTAGGATAAATGATCGTTTTACCTAACTGATCACTGCCACGTACAGAACGTACTTCGCTGAACTTAGACTTATTGTCCAGGTCAACCTGCCGGATACGATATTGAGAAATGCCTTTTGCAGTATTTTGATCAATATACTGGTATGCCAACAAAGAGGAACTGTTGCCACCAACAGCCTGTGAAGGTACAAAAGCCACTTCCTGCCAGATATCACCACCCAGGTTGCGTTCTACTGCAAATCCTTTTGAGTTTTGTTCTGTGCTGGTTTCCCATTTCAGTAAAACTGTAGAGCCATTTCTGCGGGCAGTAAATGATTTAAAGTCAACAGGCAATGGAATACAACTCAGGTTAGGAAAATAATTCAGTACACTATTTGATAATGTTGGTCCTTCTACCAGTACCAAATACCCTTTCTCTGAATAAGGTTGAGTGTTTGAATACGGTGCTGGAAGCGAGATCAGGCCAGATGCATAGGCATCCGGTGCCACCCCACCTGCTGCGGATATTTGTAAGGTACCGCTGGTAAAGGCAAGCACATCTGTACCTATATCCAGTGAACCATTATCGTTCATATCTATATATACTTTGTAAGTCACATTTTTTAATGTGGGATCAACTGTAGAAATATTTACCGCATACTGCCGCGCCGGTTTGTTACAATTCTTTAATCCACTGATAGTCGGATCATTGAAGAACTGGCCAAGCCCGCAAATGTAACATTGTGCTTTTGGATCAGGTGCAGCCTGGTTTGAACCCCAAATATCAGTTTTCACCGAAATGGTACTGGCGCAAGATGTATTGATGATCACCTTTATATTATTTACCGTGTAATGATCCGCCGTGCCGTTAAAGAATTTAGAGGCGGTAAGTCCTGTGGAGTTGGAGGGTTGTGTTAAAGTAACTGTCGGACTGTGAACAAAACTGGTACTGAATGTAAGTGGTTGTACCACGTTCAGTGCCCCGGTAGTTGGCACGTTTACAAATCCAATATCCATAAAGGATTTTCCCAGTTCATCAACAGCTGCTCCTAACTGGGTGGTTGTCCCTGGGTCCTGTGAATTAGAATTACCGCAATCGAAAATTGGGCTGGCTGGATAATCGGCAGCCAACCAGGAATGGAAATACAAGACCTTAAAGCCTCCGTTCACAGCAATGTCAAATTGAGCATTGAAGGTGATCTGGCATTTATTAGGTCCGAGTACAACCGGCGCACCCACGATCTGGATCTGAAGGTTGTTAAGTGTAAGGTCGCATTGCGCCTGTACTTTAGTGGCACTTGTAATGCATACAAATGCGGCAAAGATTAAAATTAGTCGTTTCATGCTCTCAGGTTTAGTGTTTATAGATATGCCGTATTTCAGCTGTCGCAGCTAAAAAGGGTGGCATTAGTTCCAGTTACATATGGAATTTCTAAGAAGTGGACCTTGGGGCATTCAGATAGGAAGGACCTAGGTGGTTTTACCTAATAACTATTATTTTCCCATTGCTGGAAAAACGATTATGTTCAAATTGGGGGTTGGATGTGGCTTTTCTAAAGAAGAGGTGGAAATGAACTACAAACCTATATCAATTAGTTGAATAATACAATGTAAAATGTAAATAAAATTCCTACTTTATTTTTGATCTTGCCCATTCCAGGGCCCTGTTAAGCTGTTCTTTAGGAGTAAGGTTGGTATTGTCAAGCTCCAACGCATCTTTTGCCTTTCGTAAAGGGCTTATTTCCCGGTGACTGTCAATATAATCCCTCATTTCAAGGTTATTCTTCACTTCTTCAATGGTGATATTCGGGTTTTTCTCATACAGCTCCTTAAAGCGGCGCTGCACCCGTATAGCATTATCCGCTGTCATAAATATCTTCAACTCTGCTTTGGGAAATACCACTGTGCCAATATCTCTTCCATCCATGACAATTCCTTTCTTTGTTCCCATCTTCTTTTGCTGGGCCACCGCAAATTCCCGCACTTCTTTTATTGCAGCCACATCACTTACTTTTTCAGCCACCAGCATATCCCTTACCAGGTATTCCACATTTTCATCATTCAGGTAGATCTCACTGTCGTTCCTCTTTGCATTGAATACAAATTGAAGCTCAATACTTTTTAATGCCTGTTTTACTTCCTTCTTTTCTTCCAGGTCCACATTGTTTCGTAAAAAATAAAGGGTAATGGCCCGGTACATGGCGCCACTGTCCACATACAGGTAGCCAAGCTCTTTGGCCAGTTCTTTGGCCAGTGTGCTTTTGCCACAACTGGACCAGCCATCAATTGTTATGATTATTTTTTTGGGCATTGTTTCAGTCAAACAAAAATAAAAAAGAGTGCCATACATCGGCACTCTTTCCAAAGTTTATTCACCTATTTATTTATGCACTGGATTTTTCTTCCACTTTACCTTTAAAGGTAAAGGTGAGTTTATTCTTCTCCGGATCTGTATCTGCCACCAGCACATCTCCTGTTTTTACATTCAGGTTCAGTATCTCTTCAGCCAACGGGTCTTCCAGGTATTTCTGGATAGCCCGGTGCAACGGACGGGCACCAAACTGTTCATCATATCCTTTATCTGCCAGGAATGATTTGGCCCCTTCTGTAAGTTCCAAGCTAAAGCCAAGAGTGGTGAGACGTTTTAATACACCTTTCATCAGTATATCAATGATCTTGAAGATATGGTCTTTACTCAGCGAATTAAAGATGATCACATCATCAATACGGTTCAAAAATTCCGGTGAGAATGTTTTCTTCAGCGCTTTTTCAATTATCGCCTTGTTCGCTTCATCTTCATGCTCTATTTTATTGGCAGTGGCAAATCCCACACCGGTCCCGAAATCTTTTAGCTGGCGTGCCCCGATATTGGATGTCATAATGATCGTGGTATTCTTAAAATCCACTTTGCGGCCAAGTCCGTCTGTCAGTTGTCCGTCATCCAAAACCTGCAACAATACATTATAGATATCCGGGTGTGCTTTTTCAATTTCATCCAGCAGGATAACACAGTACGGCTTGCGGCGTACTTTCTCTGTCAACTGTCCTCCCTCTTCATAACCCACATAGCCCGGAGGGGCGCCTATTAAGCGACTGATAGTAAATTTCTCCATGTATTCACTCATATCTATCCGGATGAGGGAATCCTCAGAATCAAACATATACCTCGCTAAAGCTCTTGCTAACTCTGTTTTACCAACACCCGTCGGGCCCAGGAAGATAAATGTACCAATTGGTTTCTTGGGATCTTTCAGTCCCACCCTGTTCCGCTGAATTGCTTTTACCACTTTGGAGATGGCTTCATCCTGGCCTACCACCATCGCTTTCATATCATCCGCCATTTTGCGGAGCTTCTCGGTTTCTGCCTGCACCATCTTGGTTACCGGAATGCCCGTCATCATACTGATCACTTCAGCAATATCCTGCTCGCCTATCGGGTAGCGTTTGTGTTTGCTTTCTTCTTCCCATTCATTCTTGGCTTTTTCCAGGTCTTCCTGCAGGCGTTTTTCTGTGTCACGCAGGGAAGCTGCTTCTTCAAACTTCTGGCTTTTCACCACCTTATTTTTCTCATTCTTTACATCTTCGATCTTCTTTTCCAGTTCCACGATATTCTCAGGCACATTGATGTTTTTCAAATGCACTCTTGCACCCACTTCATCCAGTACATCAATTGCTTTATCGGGAAGTAAGCGGTCAGTAACATACCGGTCGCTCAGTTTTACACAGGCGTCAATAGCTTCCTGATCATAATTCACATTGTGGTACTCTTCATATTTCGATTTGATATTGTTTAATATCTGGATCGTATCATCCACACTGGGTGGTTCCACCATCACTTTTTGAAAACGGCGGTCCAATGCACCATCTTTCTCAATATACATGCGGTACTCATCTAAAGTTGAAGCACCAATACATTGCAGTTCACCTCTTGCCAATGCCGGCTTAAAGATATTACTGGCATCTAATGAACCACTGGCGCCACCAGCACCTACGATGGTGTGCAGCTCATCAATGAACAGGATCACATCCCGGTTCTTTTCCAGCTCGTTCATGATCGCTTTCATACGTTCTTCAAACTGGCCCCGGTATTTGGTACCTGCCACTAATGCAGCCAGGTCAAGCGATATCACTCGTTTATCAAATAATACCCGGGAAACTTTTCTTTGTACAATACGAAGGGCCAATCCTTCTACGATGGCTGTTTTACCCACTCCTGGTTCACCTATTAATATGGGGTTGTTCTTTTTCCTTCTTGAAAGGATCTGCGACACCCGTTCTATTTCAGATTCCCGGCCTACGATCGGATCCAGGGCACCCAGTTCGGCCATCTTGGTAATGTCACGGCCAAAATTGTCCAGTACCGGGGTTTTGCTTTTCACATTACCCTGCTGTTTGGCGCCACCTTTTGATTGAGAATATTTTTTTTCTTCATCAAAGTCATCGTCATTTTCATCCTGGAATTCGGCACGGGGGTCATTCGATTTTACGATACCCAATTCCTGCCGGAACAGATCATAATCCACGTCAAATTGATTTAAGATTTGTGTTGCAATATTTTCTTTGTTTTTGAGGATCGAAAGCATCAGGTGTTCTGTTTCTACGGTGGCGCTTTTCAGTGCCTTTGCTTCCAGCACGGTCACCCGGATCACTTTTTCTGCCTGTTTGGTAAGCGGCAGGCTGTTGATATTAGCGATGTTTTTGCCTGTCTTATCCTTTACGGCCAGTTCAATTTCTTTACGCAGTTCATAAAGGTCCACATTAAAGCTCTTAAGGATACGGATCGCAGTGTTGTCCCCTTCCCTGATCAGCCCGAGCAAGAGGTGCTCGGTACCGATAAAATCATTGCCCAGCCGCAACGCTTCCTCCCTGCTGAAAGAAATGATCTCTTTAACCTGAGTTGAAAAATTATTATCCATTTTGAGATAATTGGTTGTGATACAATATTAACGAATAAATTTGGTTCTTGTTCGGCCGTACTTATAAACGGAATGTTGATAATTTAAGTTGTTTGGGGCTGGCAGTTTTAGCATTTTTCCGCACCGGGGCTGACAGGCTTTTTCAACTAAATACAGGATAATGAACGTCAAAACGGATACCAAAGAGAAATTTCATGCCATCACGGTTGCAGATACCTCATTATCTGCAACAATGACAGACGAAATGTCTGATTGTTTGCTGCCCTACCTGCAAAAAGAGGTTAAAAGTTTGGTCCTCATCTTAAATGAAGTGGTTTCTATCGACCTGCCCGCCGCCGAAAAACTGGTCTATATTCAGCAGAAATTCTATGAAAACGGCGCTTCTTTTGTCATCTGCGAAGTTCAGAAGCAGGTCGAAGACTTCCTGGACCAGCATGAATTGCTGGAAATGATGAATGTGACCCCCACCCAAAGCGAAGCCTGGGATATTGTACAAATGGAGGAAATAGAGCGGGAATTCCTGGACTAAGTTCCTGTTGGTTTGAACAGAAGAACAGATGAACAAGGAATGCTGAATGAAGAAGTGGGGAAATTCCCTATTATCGGAGTCTCAGTTCGATATTCTTAATTCCTTGTTCTTCTGTTCAATTATTCATCTGTTCAATATTCAACCGGGGTGCAGCTAAATAGTTTTAATTTTAGTCTAAGGCATATCACTAACACACCAAAATCACAGATTCCTGCATGTTCGCTGTTACTATCTTGGGCAATAATTCTGCTGTTCCGGCTTTCGACCGTCATCCCACCAGCCAGGTGGTCACTATAGATGGCGCAAATTACCTGGTTGATTGTGGCGAAGGCACGCAAATACAACTTATTAATTATAAGATCCGGAGGAGCAAGATCTCCCATATTTTTATCTCCCATCTTCATGGCGATCATTATTTCGGGCTGATCGGTTTGCTGAACAGCTTCGGATTGCTCAGTCACCAGCAGGAACTGCATGTGTATGGTCCTTCGCCTTTAAAAGAGATCATTGATCTCCAGTTGAAAGTGGCCGACACCACACTTTGCTACCCGCTGCATATCCATCACATTACAAGTGCCGCTACTTTAGTTGATACCGAAAAGCTGACCGTTAAATGTTTCCGTACCAACCACCGGATAGAATGCTACGGGTTTTCTTTTGAAGAAAAGAAACAACCCCGTAAACTGAACCCGGAGAAGGCAAAAGAGTATGAAATCCCTTCTTCTTTTTACGACAGGCTGAAAAACGGGGAAAATTATACCCGCAAAGACGGAACCATCATTACTAATGAGCTGGTAACCGGGGCGGCGGAACCAGGCAAGCGATATGTTTTTTGTGCGGATACCAAGTATGATGAATCACTCCTTCCGCATATTACCGGTGCAGATATGATCTATCATGAAACCACCTACCTGGACAATCTTCGGGAAAGGGCTGAAAGCCGCTTTCACTCTACTACCAAGCAAGCCGCTTTGATGGCCCAAAAAGCAGGGGTGAAAAAATTGCTGATCGGGCATTTCAGCAGCAAGTATGATACGCTGGAAGAATTTGAATCAGAAGCACGGGAGGTTTTCCCGAATACGGAGCTGGCCCTGGAAGGGGTTTGCTATGAAGTCTAAAAAACCGTTCTGTATTTTACCTGAAACATCCTTCTATTTTCATCCCACCCGAATGCATGGTTTCAATCTTTCCAGGTTCTGAGCCGTATAGCATCCACACATAACCACAGGGAAACTCTTTTCGCCAGGTGGGTTCATTGTGTTTTCCATCATCACGGATCACCACTTTAATTCTTGATTTAGAAACTTTAGCCAGCGCTTCAAATGCCTTAAGCATGTCCGGCACCATGCCGGTACCTTCCTGTTTGCCACAATAGAAGTAGATATTGGACTTTACTTTCTTGCCCGTTGTTTTTATCAGTTGCAGCAACTCTTCCTTGCATATCCAGACGGATGGTGAGAATACTCCGGCACCGCCGAATACTTTGGGGTATTTCAATACTGCGTATAATGATATCAGCCCTCCCATAGAAGCTCCTGCAATAAAAGTGTTCTTGCTATCCTTTAAGGTCCGGTACTTTTTATCAATAAATGGCTTCAGTGTTTTCACTAAAAAATCAACATATTGTTTTCCTTCTCCTTTATTTCCTTTTGGATTATTCGGATTCAGTGTAAAATCGTACGGACAATACTCGTTCATTCTTTTGTCGCTGCCGTTATCCACCGCTACTACGATACAGGTTTTAATAAATGCAGTATCTAAAAATTCATCCACACCCCATTCTCCTGCAAAAGAGGTGGCGGCATCAAATACATTCTGTCCATCGTGCATATATAGTACCGGGTACCGGTAATTTTGGGGAGTGGTATAATTTTCAGGCAGGTAAACCAGTACCCGCCTTTTCCGGTTCAGTTGAGGGATATAGAAAGCGGTATCAACGATACTGACATTTTGACTGGCGGTACTATTTAAAGGTGGCTTTGCACCATTCTGGGCTGCGGCTGGAAGTATTGAGATCAGTGCAGACAGGAAAAGTATAGGTACTCGCATAATTAAAAATAAACAATTACTCCACTCCTTTCATAAGGTCCCTGATCTTCTGCTGAAGGGCTGCACTCACGGGCCATACCGGCAACCGGAATGTATTCTGACAAAGTCCCATTTCACTTAAATAAGCTTTTACACCACTGGGGCTTCCTTCTGCAAACATGGAACTGATGATATCGATGTATTTATAGTGCAATAGTTGGGCCGCATCAAAATTGCCCTGAAGACAAAGGCGTACCATATTGGAATAATCCAACGGATAGGCATTCGCCACCACGGAGATCAGTCCTTCTGCTCCGGCTGCTATCATGTGTAAAGTGATCGGGTCGTCACCGCTGATGACCATAAAATCGTCGGGTTTGTTTTTAATGATCTGGCTCACCAGATCAAAATTGCCACTGGCTTCTTTGGTGGCAAATATATTCTTGCACTCCCGGGCAATGCGGAGTTGTGTTTCGGCAGTTACACTTTGCCCGGTTCGTGACGGCACATTGTACATAATAATGGGCAATGGTGTGGCGGCATCCAGTGCCTTGTAATGCTGAAAGATACCTTCCTGGTTGGGTTTATTATAATATGGACTTACCGATAAAATAGCATCATACCCGGCCAGGTCAAAAGATCTGAACGCTTCCACTACTTCATGCGTATCGTTGCCACCAATACCAGCCACAATGGGTCTGCGGCCGGCCACTTCTTTTGCCACGAAAGAAAATACTTCCTGCTTTTCGGCACCATGTACAGTAGCACTTTCGCCAGTGGTGCCTAACACCACCAGGTATTCTACCTGTCCTTTTATCCAGAAATTGATGAGGTTGCTGAAACTTTCCCAGTCAATTGTTCCATCCGCATGAAAGGGAGTAACGATGGCGATACCGGTGCCGGTGAATTTTTCTCTTAATGACATTTTTATAATTAAAAATTAATGATTAATAATTAATAGTTGTTGATAGTTCCAAATTGCTGAGTAATGAACAGAACCCTGAAGTGTTCACCGAATGGTGGAACGAAGATGCCATGGAATACTGAAGCCGGGTAAATGATTCCCATACTCATGACTCAAGACTATTGACTACGGACTCACTAAACTTCTTCCCAAAATCCCATCTTGCCAAATTTCTCTATCCGGTTGTTCACCCGTTGATCTGCCGGGGTCTGTTTTAATTCCTTCAATACAGGTACCAGGTATTGTTTAAGGATCTTTGCAGCCCCATCATAATCCCAGTGGGCACCACCAACGGGTTCGGGTATAATGCCATCAATCAATCCAAAGCCGAGCATTTTTTCTGCTGTCAGCCGCAATTGTTCTGCTGCTACTTCTTTTTTATCCCAACTGCGCCAGAGAATAGAGGAGCAGCTTTCGGGACTGATAACGGTGTACCAGGTGTTTTCCATCATAAATACTTTATCGCCGACGCCAATTCCTAATGCACCACCGCTGGCACCTTCTCCGATGATGACACAGATAACGGGTACTTTCAGCCGTATCATTTCATAGATATTCCGGGCAATGGCTTCACCCTGACCTCTTTCTTCTGCTTCCAGGCCGGGAAATGCTCCGGGGGTATCAATAAGTGTGATTACAGGTTTATTAAACTTTTCGGCCAGTTTCATCAGGCGGAGTGCTTTGCGATAGCCTTCGGGATTGGCCATACCAAAATTGCGCAGTTGCCGCATTTTGGTATTGATCCCTTTTTGCTGTCCGATGATCATCACTGTTTCTCCTTCCAATGAGGCAAAGCCACCTACCATCGCTTTATCATCCTTCACATTCCGGTCACCATAAAGTTCTACAAAGTTTTCCGTCATTTTTTCAATGTACTTGAGGGTGTAGGGTCTGTCGGGATGGCGGCTTAGTTGAACCCGTTGCCAGCTGCTGAGGTCTTCGGTTATTTGTTTCCTCTTTTCAAGTATTCCGTCCTGTAGTTTTTGAATAGGTTCGCTGAGATCGAGCTTGGTCTTCTCCTGCCGCAGTTTCATGCTGGCGATCTCATCAATAAGGTCTTTGATGGGTTTTTCGAAGTCGAGAAATTGTCTGTTGGCATCGGTTGGCATAGGCTGTAAAATGGGTGGCTAAATTAAGGATTAAATGATAATGGGGGTTTTTATCGGGAAAGGTTGATTCTCAGGGGATAAATAGTAGAAAAACTTTTGGCTGAAAAAGAATGCAGGGCTATCTTTGCCGTCCTGAAAAAGGCCCGGGTTCGAATCATTTTCAGGGAGTTGGATCGGTAGTTCAGTTGGTTAGAATGCCGCCCTGTCACGGCGGAGGTCGCGGGT
>CAYUCU010000149.1:0-10134 GCA_964443345.1 uncultured Chitinophaga sp. | reverse complement strand
AGGCGGTATATACATTCCTACTCTTCCTCTCAATCCTTTTTTCAAACCATACCATCCGTTTACAGGATTTTTCTCTGAACGGCCCCAGGCTTCAACGGTGCCTTCCTTCGCAGGTTTTTGTTCATCGGCAGCGCCAAGTTCCATCCAGTCGCCATGTTTTTTAAGCATTGCATGAAGGTCGTCCAGGCAACGTATGTCGTATAGCAACACCGTTTTGCCTACTGTGCAAACCAAAACTTCTTTGCCGTCCTTTTCATCAACATGCATTGTGTACTCGCTTGTCAATGGTGGTGTCTTTAATGCCATTGGTTTTTCTTTTGTTCCAATTTTATAAGCCATAATTTTTTGATTTTGATGTTTATTATTTTAGCTAAAACTATTGAAACAAGCTTCCGTCTTTCCGGCTTTTCCAATACGTTGTTAGTTACAAATATCTATTTTAATTTGCCTTTTTTACTTTGCTTTAAAATTATACGGAAATATGATTTGATGAACACGGACCGGTTATTATTCAATATTGCCAGGTTTAACCCCTGCACATTAGCGGCGTCCATTAAACGTGTAACTGTTTGGTCTATTTGCGCTGCAGAAATTGTGCTGCCATCCAGTTTGGTGATTTGCTGATCTTGCCCAACTACCAGTTTGACTAAAAGTAAAAGTCCCACTGTGATTTTATATCTCATACTTAGACCTGGCTGTTTATAGCAGAGCTGATGCTTTGCTACCTGAAAGTAGTATTTTTTATTTGTTCCTCCTTTCCCTCCGCAGACAACAGCGGTAGCGAGATGACCGGCAAAAAAAATTCGGCTAAAGCCAATCCTGTATCATCAATTGCCACGGCCTTAAGGCCGGGGCATTGCCGGTTTTGGTCTTTTCAAAGGGTGTTCAGGGCTTTTAAAGAGATGCAGCCCTTACGTAAATAATTCAGCCAGGCAGCCGGGTGGAACACATAGAAATATTTTTTTTAAATACAATTAATTGAGCAAACTTTAGCACCGGAAAACAAATGC
The DNA here is from genome assembly GCA_964443345.1 of uncultured Chitinophaga sp. Taxonomy (GTDB): domain Bacteria; phylum Bacteroidota; class Bacteroidia; order Chitinophagales; family Chitinophagaceae; genus JJ008. The sequence goes on along the minus strand of CAYUCU010000149.1, from coordinate 9,124 downwards.
CCTAAGGAAACTATTTTTAATGTTTTTAAGAACCTCAAAAATCAGTTTATGTGGCAAAAATGTACTCCTTTCCTCCTTTTCATTTTCTTTTTTCTTTCGGCAGATAAGGCAGCAGCGCAAAAGAAACTGGTCATCATGGGTTCTTCCACCGCCGCAGGCACGGGCTCCAGTTCCTATGCCAATTCCTGGGCTGGTAAAATACAGGCCTATTTCAGGCAAAATATGGCGGATGGCCTGGATACAGTCACCACCAATATTGCAGTAGGCGGCTATAGCACCTATCATGAAATGCCCACAGGTTTTATTCCTCCCGCAGGCAGGCCACTTCCAGACCCTAATGCCAACGTCACCCGGGCTTTAAGTTTTACACCTGATGTAGTGGTTATAAACCTCCCCTCCAACGACATCACAGCCGGATATTCCAAACAGGAATGTATGGATAACCTGCGCCTTATGTATGCAACGATCACGGCCGGCGGGGCAAAATGTTTTATCGCAACCACACAACCGAGGAACCTTGGCCTGGCAGCTCGTACCGCCCAGCGGGAACTGGTGGATTCCATAAATAATAATTTTGGCGTTTATGCTATCAATTTCTGGAGCGATCTTGTTTCTCCCCTGCTCGATCCTGCCAACATTTATACGATAAACCCTCCGGTAAGTGCCGGCGATGGCACCCATGTGAATGACCTGGGGCACAATTTTCTTTTTCTGCAGGTAAGGGACAAACAGATCTTCACTATAAACACGCCGCTGCCTTTGTTATTAAAAGAATTTGAAGCTGCTCCAAAAAATAATGCGGTACTTATCAAATGGATTACTGAAGAGGAAGAGCCGGCCACCCGTTTTGAAGTGCAAAGAAGCGCAGATGGCCAGGTGTTTGAAACCCTTCTTACCCAACAGGGCCTGGGCGCCGCACAAGGACATGCCTATTCCCGCACAGACCCTTTTCCCTTCGACGGGACCAGTTTTTACCGCCTGAAGATCATTGAAAACAACCGGGAATTTTATTCTAAGATCAGTACGGTAACAAAAAAGCCAACCGGGTTTAGCATCAGCAGGCTGTATAAAGAAAATGCTGCTATACTGGTGGCGGTAGTACGCACAAAAAAGGACCAGGCGGTGTCAATTTTTATCTATAACACTACAGGGGCAATAGTATATAAACAATCCGCTTATATAACAGGCCCCTCTGCAACAATCCCCTTACCGATTGATAAGCTGCCCGCCGGGCAATACTATCTTTCCTTCAACACAACGGGTAATAATGAATGTGTGACGGCTGGTTTTGTGAAATAGTCTGTAGTCGATAGTCAAGAGTCGAGAGTCTTTAGTCGATAGTCCATAGTGGAGAGTCTATAGACTATCGACTTTTGACTCTTGACTATAGACTATCTGCACCCTCTTATGGACCAATGACTAAAATTCTTCTATTTGAAAATTAGTTGTCATTTCAATGCTGTCTGAATTTGAAGATACTTTTTTTTCCACCTTGGGTCTCACTACACGGGCAGGTGTATTGCGGAAACCAATAATTGCTCGATGCACTTTTTCCCATGGAGAAAAATTAAATTATTTTGCTATTTGAATAATTCTTGTATTTTCGTTCTTTCCAAAAACACTTCCGGTATTTAGTTTTCCTGATTATTCGGGATAGAACTTATTTGCGTTTGCAGAGATACATCGCTTACCGAAATCTGACAATTTCTAAGCACTGCGAGGTATGGCACTGCGAATGCACCGGAAACGGTGCATCGCTTTCGCTATGTCAGTGTGCAGGGCTTGTCAGAGCCTCGGTAATTGACAATATGTGTAAAGGATGCGCCGTTTTCGTTTGAAGAAATAAATGGTGTTTGTCTTTACAATAAAGTACTTTGTTTTATCGTATTACTTCCACTTGCGCTACACACTTCCAGCCATAAGCAATTCCCTGATCAGGGGTGTCTGCTGTGTACTATTCTTAAGCATGAGATATTAATTGGGTTTGTCCTTCGGACGGCACTATGTGTTTTTAACCGCAGACCTGCCTGTCAGCAGACAGGGATGCGGAGACGCAGAGGGCTTGTTGTCCTGCGGACAAAGCCCTGAACAACATTTTTTAATTAGTAAATGAAAAAAAATTATGAAAACTATTTTATTGGCAGCAACAATGGCGTTGCTGCTTGTTTCATGCAAAAAGAACGATGCACTAATTCCCGGAAACCAGGTGGCGGATAACACCGCTACGAAAGTAACTGACTGGCTCGATCTGCAGGTGAACCGGACGAGTTCTGCAGACAGTAAGGAACGGATGAAAAACCTGAAGCAGCACCTGGTGCTGGATCAACTGCACTATGAAGATTTGAGGAAAGGAGAAAAACTGATCATCGTTCCGATTGATAACAGCTTTGTACCGGGGAGCAACAAAAATGAGAACCCGATCAATTGCCTGATGCTGGTAGAAACGACAGAGGGCACCATCCGCAAGGGAAATATCGTGCAATATATCCCCGTGGTACGAACAACGGAGAATAAGATACCGGCAAATGCATTTCATGAATTCTTTACTTCGCAAAACCTGGCGGATGCAAAGTTTACCTTTTTGACACTGACCAATAAGTTCATGTATGAAATGGAGTATAAAGACCAAACACTGAGCAAGCATAGAACATTGTATGATAAGAATAAAAAAGAGCCCTCCCTTACGAAAGAAGAAACCTGTATAGACTGGTACCTGCAAACCTTTGAGAACGGTATACTAGTTTCTGAAGTATATGTTTATACTACCTGCGGCCCATATGTGGAAGATGGCAGTGGCAGTGGCGTGGGTGGTGGCGAAAACCCGACAGGTACTGTTGTAAAAACACAGGCCACTTGGGCAGTGGCAGCCAATGTAAGCGGGTTTTGGATATTATGGTCAACTGAAGAATTCACTGGAGTGAAAGTACCCGGAGAAATAGGTGGAGGACATTTCACTTCCGTCACTCATTCATTCGATGCAATAAGCAATTTTCTTCCCAACTATGCATATATATGGCAAAGATGGGGATCTACGCAAAGCTTCACTGTAGTTGATGCTACTGTATCTATTTTTGGACAAGTAATATCTCCCGAACTGGTGAGTGTTGTTGTGCCTCCGAAGTACAAGACCTGGATGTTTCCCATTTTATTTCCATAACGATCGAGAAAGAGAGATACTATTTGAAACAATCTTTTTTAATAGTTACTAATGAAATCATCATGACGGGATATAAAGCAATACTGACATCCTTAATTACATTCATGGCAGCTTTCACCATTTCCTGCTCATCGGGAAACAAAATAACCGGCAAGGGTGTAGTGGTGGCAAAGCACCTGTTTGCAGATCCGAAAGACAAGGTGTTTAAGACGTTTGAAACATACCACCCTGATCAGAAAATGACCTTCTGCGGAAACTATGTGATCGAAGAAGTGAAAGGTATAAGAATATCCGAGGATGCTGCAGGTATTGAAACCCGGTGGGTTACTACCGAATCATACGTTTTTGTTAATCAAAAGACCAAAGCCTACTACCGTTTCTCCAGTTTGTCAGATACCGCAAGTATATTATACCAATTTACCCCGGAAGACACTACGAGGTTTGGAGTTCCATGGGAATTTGAAAAAGTTCGGGTCAATGTGTTGCAAGACCAGTTGCAGGAAATTGATGATACCATTATTAATGGAACCGCTTTTCGACGAATGCGGGGTAAAGCAAGCTACACTGGAAATAACGAAAGCATCATAGCTCCGATAATCGTTTTTTTTCAATGTGACCTTAAGCAGCCGTTGCTTCAATGGAATAAAGAGATCGGCGATCAGTTCGGATGTGCCTTCGTAAGAATGGACTATGAAGCTGTTTCAATCAGACTAGAAACAATTGCCACTACTCTCACCCGGGAGCAACAACAGCTCTTTAAAGCATGGATACGTAAGACGAAAAAGTATCCCGGCAATCCTCCCGACAGAAGACAGGGGTTGAACTGGCCGACCCCAATTCCTCAGGAACAGCAACTAAAGTAACGGTTAGCTTCTTACTTATTATGAACAGGCAACTATTAAATATTCTCCTCCTTTCAGTATACAGTATTTTCCTTAGCTGTTGCGGAGTTCCCGGTAAGACTACCGGGCAAGGCGTGACCGTAATAAAGCACTTGTTCAAAAACAACGATACTGGCAGCATGGAAGAAGTGGAAACGAAGGGGCCATCATCCAAAATGTATTTCTTCGAAGAATTTGTAATTGAAGAAGTAACAGGAGTGAATTTTGATGAAGCCGCACCAGGAGCCGTTGAGGTACGAATGAGTAAAGAGCCCTGTATTTTCGTTGACCGGAAAGAAAAGTTGTATTACCAGTTCTCCGATCTTTCAGATACGGCCCGCATTCTTTACCAATTCACCGATGCAGATACCATAAAAGCAGGAGTGCCATACGATTTTGAAAAAGTCGGGTTTAAGCCGGGCGCCGATCTTCTTGTACCATTGCCCGATACGTTAATTAATTACGTTGCTTTTAAGCGTTTTAAAACGAGGAAGGTTTATACACTCAATATGGATACGATGCGCACCACAGAGATACTTTACCTGCGCTGTGATGACAAAGAGTATCCTATTCAATGGAATAAAGAGATTGGTGATCAGTATGGATGTGCCTTTGTGAGAGTTGATTATGAGAATTACGGTTATGGAACTCTTATTGAAAAAGTGTCTGACAGGCTTACACCGGGAGAGATCGCCATCTTTAAGTCCTGGATAAAAAAAGTCAGGAAGTATCCCGGCAATCCTCCCGGCAGAAGACCAGGATTGAACTGGCCGATCACAGCTCCTGAACAGATAATGACAAAATAACCTTATGAGAGAGGTACTATTTTTGATACTATTATTGAAAAGGTGTTGAAAATAGAAGTGTTTTAGGAATAGTATTCAGAAGATCAATTACCACTCAGCCTTTATGTGATACTATGGGCTGAGTGGTTTTTTATTTATACGATCATTAGCGGGGAAAAGGTACGGATATGCAATCTCCGGGATGGAAAGACGTTTCCTTAAGCAACCTTTAGTGCTTTAATAGATTTAAGTAATGATCCTTTTGTTGATAATTGTTCTCCAATGTCAAAATCATCTTGCAGCCCGAGCCAAAACTTAGCAGAGTTGCCAAAGTATTTGCTTAGTCTTAATGCTGTATCAGCGGTAATTCTGCGGTTACCTTTGATGATTTCAGAAACCCTTGTTTGAGGAATTTCAATATCCTTTGCAAGTTTATAAGCTGTTATATTGAAAGGGACAAGGAATTCTACTGAAAGAACTTCACCCGGATGAATATTTTTAAGTTTTGCCATTTTTAGTAGAGTTTAGTGATAATCAAGGTTAGAACTATTTACTATGCCTGTAAGCAAATGTAATTTCATTAGGGAAAATAATATCCCTGATCTTCAGCGTGTCTCCATTAACAGCTACCGTGCCAAATATGGTTGCGGTGTCTCTGTCTGGAAATTTTACTGAAAAGGTATCTCCGTGCAGGTAATACGGATATGAAAGATCCCGGTCATAATAGTAAATAGAGTCGGCTCTTATGTTAAGTCCGGGACCGCCTTCTGTTCCTCCCCACTTTCCCATAAGGGCTTGCTTAAGTGAATTTGTTGGATTCTCTTTCGCCTTTTTCGTGGCTGATCTGCAACTTAGAATTATTATCGGGAGAAATAGTAATAAAGTAAATCGTTTCATAATATGCTTATAGATGTACTATTTTTTTCCCGTCGGGAGTTTTACTCCGGCTCTTTCATATAGATATTTTTATGAACCCATTCTACTTCCTCCTCAGGTGTTACTTCAGTGATCTTTGAAAGCCGGCTAAAGGTCCCTGCTGGCCAATCATACGGCTTACTGTTTGTAAAGTAGGGACCCACCACTCCTATCATCCACCCGTCTTTTGCCGCCCAATGGGGTTCACTTGTTTTAAATTGCAACACATAGTATATAAAGGTGCTGTCGTGATCTGAATAATTTACCTTTTTCAGCAGTTTAATTTCAGAAGGAACAGTGTCAAGCTCTGTTGGGTACAATAACCACTCTGTCATCCTGCCTTCCGCTGCTTTTTCAAAATTGTAGTATTTAGGGGGAAAAAGATCTTCCTTTTTAAATGTTTCCAGCAAATCATAAAAGCTGGCACGGGTATCAATATTTTCTGAAAAGTCTTCAATTTCAAACCAGGATAAGGTGTCGCCGGAAATTAGTTTATTGAAAGCGTTCTCAAATATGGTATTCTCATACTTTTCGGCTTCTGAACGCAATTGTTTCTGTGCATCTCTTTTTCTACTTTCATTGTAGTTGGGGTTGCAAGTTGCACTGATCATACCCAGGGTAATAATAAAGCCTAATTTACTAATATACATTTTCATAACTCTTGTGCCTGGCAAATTGTGGCGCATTCAGGCCATACCTTAATAGTTCTATGTGTTCTTTAGCTACCTGAAAGTAGCATTTTTTATTCTTTCAACTGCAGCACCAAACCCCCAACATCCTTCACAAAAGATTTTAAACTTCAGATCAGAATGTTTAATTTACCCTATACTTTATAAAACCTCAATCAAATGCCAGCCACACTTACCAAAAAGGCCCGTAAAACGCAGCGCCATCCTGTTCTTACTAAAACAACCCCTGCCGGGCTGATCATCACCGGCCCTGTTCACCAGCCGCAGGCCGGTAATGGTGCCTGTAAGAAATGTTCCTGTCAGAAATTTGTTCCGGAAAACCGGTTTATGTTGGTACAGGGAGAAGCACACCAGTTTATTGCCTGCGCTAACTGTGGCCATGATATACGGCAACATGCATAGGGAAATTATGTAGCGGTTTTTTCCACCCTGAGTCTCACTATGTGCCAGGTTTATCGCTGAAACCAATAATTAGTGACTGCATTTATCCTCCGTGGATGCTGCAGAGGTGAGTGGTGGCAGGAAAAATTACACGGCTCTATGGAGCCGATGGTTAGTCACAACTTGCCTGTCCCGTCTCATACGGTGGTCCCGTCCGAAGGCGGGAGACTAACCACAACCGGGGGTATGAAGACTCGGGCAGGAAAAAAGTTTGATTGCCCTGCCCCGCTTGACAGCAATACTTTTGTTGACTGCAGGCAGTTCATCGCTTATCAATGATTGCTACTGTAAATCGGCTAATACAAACAATTTTGTCTTGGTCGTTATAAAGCCGAATGTCCCAAACATGGGTCTTTTTACCTAAGTGAACAGGAGAACATACTCCCCTAACTTCTCCTGAGCTTACTGGTCTAAGGTGATTTGCATTTATGTCTAAACCAACGCAGACAAACTCATTAGTGTCAATAACTAAACTGCTAGCAAAAGTTCCTATAGTCTCTGCAAGTACTACAGATGCTCCACCATGTAAAATTCCGAATGGCTGTCGAGTCTTTTCGTTTACTGGCATTGTCGCAGTAAGAGAGTTCTCGCTCCAGTCTGTGAACTTTATACCCAAAAAACTACCCAGGTATTCTGGATATTTATTTAAGCCGTCCAAATTAATTTCAGATTTCCAAATCATTTTGAAGGATTTTGTTTTGCTTGCAGCCAACAGGCAGGGCTTGCTGCAGGAATGGAATTAATTGCTCGTCCAGGCCGGAATCCCTACACTGTGTAGGGACTGAATAAAGATAGAAAAGTACAGGTTAACAAACAAAAGCCCAGCAATGTTTGTCCAGCCCAGATGAAGCATAACAAACTACTTAAATGAATCCTACTGTTTATGTTGGGAACACAAAGGAGAACTGGGGATTGAGCACATTACCTCAAAACTTTTATTTGAAAATAATAAAATCACTTGACTTAGGCACCCGTAAATGCTTGTCTATATACATTTCTTCAATCTCGTATTTAGCTTCATCAAAGCCAAGTTCATAGGATTTTAATAGATAATATAGTCCTATCGCTTTGGTTCTTTTATCAAGAGTTCCTAAATCCAGGCTTAATGAATCATACCCTTCAGCACACAACATATAATACATATCATAACAAGCCTTTGAATCATTGTACTTATTTGCCATTATTAAAGCAGGAAAAAGAAGATCAGGGCCTAAAAATGGTTCAGAATTTGCAACTGTAGAATAGGCATCTTTATTCCCCTGCATTATAGCACTGTCAATCAGTTTGTTTCGTATTGAATCAGGCATATGCCTGGTTCTAGTTAGGTTAAGCGTATCACTGGATGCTCCCAAGTGTAAATCTTCTTTACCTTGCACAGGCTCAACAGATTTTTTTTGGTTGCAAGATTGAACAACTACAAATATTGTTGTTAGCAAAATAAAATATCTCATATAATAATTTTATTTAAAACTATTTACTTGCTCTTTTTCCTTCCTCGACGAGACTTCTCAAGTTCTTTATTAATCTACAAATTTTCATCGTCCGGGGAGGGAATCGTCGGCTTAAGAATACTACTGGTAAATAACCGACCTCCCGTTCACCAGGCGACGAGTCCCTTCCAACTACGCTGCCAGTTCATAGAGGTTGCGGAGGAGACTCGTCGGGGAAGGAATTTCTCTTATAACTTCCGGGTCCAGAATACATACCACCGCCCGGGCCTGTATAAAGACCACCGCCCGGGCCTGTATAAAGTCCACCGCCCGGGCCTGTATAAAGTCCACCACCGGGGCCTGTATAAAGTCCACCGCCCGGGCCTGTATAAAGTCCGCCGCCAGGACCCGTATACATACCGCCACCCGGGCCTGTATACATACCTCCGCCCGGTCCTGTATAGGCACCGCCACCGGGTCCAGTGTAAAGTCCACCACCGGGTCCAGTGTAAAGTCCACCACCGGGTCCTGAATATCTATCTCTTGGCCACATAATTAATTATTTGCTTTGTAAAGTTAGCTTGTTAAAATTTTCGCACAACGGACAGGTATTGCTGCAGGCGGGATATTTTATAATGTCCTGCCCGGAACAATTGCTGATTGAAAATATTTTGTTGAGGATAACAACTAAAGCCAAATAGATATTCGTCAGGCTCGAGCAAAAGTACAGCGATGCAAACTGCTGAGGTTTCAATGTCCTGCCCCGCTTGCCAGCAAGCAACTATGTAAAAGCGGTAATTTAAGTTTCGATTAATTAACCTGCAGT
>CAYUCU010000148.1:0-10165 GCA_964443345.1 uncultured Chitinophaga sp. | reverse complement strand
CAAAAAGCAATGATTCCTAACTGCACAAGCACCCTTTCCGGTTTTGAAAAGAACTTTTTCTTCTCTGTTTGTTGCGTTGTGCCCGGTATCAAATATTGTCGCATAAAAAAAGTGATCACAAATACGATTGCGGCGACGATGATAAAATGTGTGTGCGGCGTTAGTTTCAGGTTCGTCATCAACAAACCTGTTAGCGCCCCGGTAAATCCTGCCAGGCTCCACACCCCATGAAAGGAGGTCATAATGGGCCGTCCATAAATTTTTTCTGCCAGCACTCCCTGTGTGTTCACCGATATGTTTGACATATTGCCCACCACTCCGAAAACAAACAAGGCCAATGCCAACTGCCATGGTTGCGAGGCCCAGCCGATATTAGTCAACTCAACAGCATATAATAAAATGGCAAAGGATAAAATGGTACGGCTGCCGTATTTGGTAACCAGCCTGCCGGATATGGGCATCATCAGTAACTGACCAACAGGTAATGCTAATAAGATGCTGCCTAATGCCGCTTTGCTGAGGTGCAGGTTTTCTTTTATATCAGGAATGCGGCTGGCCCAGGAAGCAAAACTAAAGCCCATGCAGAAATAAAAAGCAGCCACCGCCATCCGCATGGTTGACCTGGATGTTTCCCTTTGAGAAGACTTCTTATGCAATGTATTGATCGCTGATGGTTGATTGGCTCCATTTTCCATTTGGTAGTAGTTGTATCCTTTCCCTGAACGTTGGGCAATCAGCAGTTCTTTCAAAGATAGCTGATAAACCTGCCAGGGGTACGTATTGCAGTGACTGCAAACGATTTCAGTTAATAAGTTATTTATAAATAAATTTATACTTCATGAGGAATAGCAACACCTGGAAACTCATTACAACGAGCCTGCAAAACGGAATACCCGTGATGCTGCTTTATGTACTGGAAAGCAAGGGCAGCAGCCCCGGCCGGCAGGGCTTTTTTATGGTGGTAAATGCAAATGGCGAAATGGAAGGGTCGATCGGTGGCGGAATAATGGAACATAAATTTGTGGAGAAAGCGAAGGAACAGCTACGAGCCGCGAGCTATGAGCTGCGAGCAGGGACTTTAAAGAAGCAGGTGCATGATAAGTCGGCAGCTGCGGATCAAAGTGGTATGATCTGTTCGGGAGAGCAAACGATATGGCTTTACCCTGTGAAAAAAGAGGATGGGGCAGCAACTGGTCAGCTAATTCATTCATTAGAAGAAAATAAAAACGGAACGCTGACACTTTCTCCCGGCGGGCTTTCGTTTGAGGAAACTATTCCCAAAAAAGATTTTGAGTTTGAATTCGAATCTGAAGTAAGTTGGCGCTATAAAGAAAAAACGGGTTATAAAAACAAGCTTTTTATCATTGGCGGCGGGCATTGCGCCTTGTCGTTGTCAAGACTCATGCAGCCGATGGATTTTTATATTCATGTGTATGATGACCGGAAAGAGCTGAATACGATGCTTGCCAATGAAGCTGCTCATGAAAAACATATAGTAGATGATTATGCAGTGCTGGGACAATTGGTTCCATCGGGCAATGCCCATTATGTAGTGATAATGACCTTTGGGTACCGAACGGATGATGTGGCGCTGAAGGCATTGCTGGATAAAAAATACCAATATATTGGTGTGCTGGGCAGTAAAAAGAAAATGGAGATCCTTTTTGCGGATTACAGGAAGCAGGGTATTTCAGAAGAAGTGTTGCAGCGGATTCATACACCCATAGGTCTTGCAATCAACAGCCAGACACCGGAGGAGATCGCAGTGAGTATTGCAGCGGAGATCATTAAGGTAAAGAATGGTTTGGCCACTAATTCCACGAATGACACTAAGTAATACAATTAAATACAGATTGCATTGCCCACGGGGCCCTGCGGGCTGCGCAATTGCCTGGCATCATACCCATACTAATTAACACGAAAGAAAATGATAAAGCTATTGATCCTGTTTCTGCTGGTTCCATGTGTTGCCTTTGCACAAGAGCCTTACTCCATCAATGATCTGAAAAATGGAAAGAATAAAACAGACAGCAGCTATATCTACACATTGCCTTTTGAGCACAAGAAGAAAGTGTTTTTGATACAAGCATATGAAAGTATGTTCAGCCATAAGGGCGAACGGGCCCTTGATTTTAAAGTAAAAAAAGGAACCCGGATTTGTGCAGCCAGAAGCGGTGTGGTCACTGCAGTACGGGAAGATTCTGATAAAGGCGGATTGAAACCGGAAAATTTGTCGGATGGTAATTATATTTTTATCCGGCATGCGGATGGTTCGATAGCCAACTACTGGCATTTGCAAAAAGATGGCGTGCTGGTAAATATTGGTGATACGGTTACAACGGGTCAGCTCATCGGTCTTAGTGGCAATACCGGTTATTCGGCCTTTCCACATTTACATTTTGAAGTGCAGGGATATGATGCTGCTGGTAATTATAAACAACTGGCCACCCGGTTCTATACCCAAAAAGGTATTATCTACCTGCGGCCGGGAAAATTTTACCGGGCATTCCATTAATTGACAGAAGGTTTTTGTTACCCGTTATTAATAGTTATCTTAACAGTCCTAATTTTTACTGTTATGGTCATCGTTTACATTTTACTCGGGCTCATTATTACCCTTTTATTAATTGCTTTTATTATGCCCAGGGCATATAATGTGGAAAAAACGATCGTCATCAAAAAACCTAAAGCCGATGTAATGGGAAGGGTGGCCGACCTTAATCATTACAGCAAATGGAATCCCTGGCAGCAGGCTGACCCTACTGCCACCAACACTGTTACCGGAGCAGCAGGCACACCCGGACATAAATATGCATGGGTGGGAAAAAAAGTAGGAGTGGGCAGTCTTACCATTAATAATACAGATGATAAACATATTCACTTCGACCTGGAATTTTTAAAACCCTGGAAAGCTAAAGCAAAAGACAACTGGCTTTTTGAGCCCTGGGGTGATGGCGAAACAAAAGTAACCTGGCAAAACAGCGGCGAACTGCCCTGGCCAATGGCCCGCCTGATGGGACCGATGATCACCAAAAACCTGAATTACCAGTTTACCCAGGGATTAGATAACCTGAAAAAGATGTGCGAGGGGTAGGTGATACGTTTAAAAGTAATTGGTTAAATGGGAGCGGCTGTTACAGGACTTTGAACTAATATGAAATGCTGATAGTTTAAAAAGATTTATTTTTCTAAAAAACTATTGAATAGTAATAGTATCGGCTGCCTGCTTCGCTTTTCTTCTTAGCTCATTCATATTGGCAGCTATATCATCATACACCAATGCTACGGCCATGCGGCGATACGGTCTTGTAGTTGGCTTTCCAAAAATGCGGACATCCGTATTGGGTTGTTCCATAGCTTTCTCCACTCCGGTTATTGTAAAATGAGCTGCTGTATTGTTTGCCAGTACTACTGCGCTGGCCCCGGCCCTTTCCAGTTTTATTTCAGGAATGGGCAACCCCAAAATTGTTCTTGCATGCAATTCAAACTCGGAGAGGTTTTGTGTACCAGCTAATGTCACCATACCCGTATCGTGCGGTCTTGGACTTAGTTCAGAAAAATAAACGCCTTTATCCGTCAGGAAAAATTCAACACCCCAAAGTCCGGCGCCGGTTAGTGCTGCTGTTACTTTATCTGCCATAGCACAGGCATCAGTATAATCTTTTTCACTAATAGCCACAGGTTGCCAGCTCTCCTGGTAGTCGCCCCGTTCCTGCCGGTGACCAATGGGTGGGCAAAAAAGCGTCTTCCCGTTTTTTTGTGTTACGGTAAGCAATGTTATTTCGGTATGAAAAGAAATGAATTCTTCAATGATCACTTCTTTGATGTCGCCTCTTGAATTGTTGATGGCATAGTCCCACACCGTTTGCTGGTTCGCTTCATTCTTCAGTACACTTTGTCCTTTTCCGGATGATGACATTAGCGGTTTTACCACGCAGGGCAAACCAATTGCAGCTACTGCTTTAGTAAATTCTTCAAACGTAGTGGCATAAAAGTAGTTGGCCGTTTTCAATCCCAGCTCTTTGCTTGCCAGGTCCCTGATCAGCTTCCTGTTCATGGTAAAGTTGGCCGCCTTGGCGCTGGGCACCACCTGAATATTTTGTTTTTCGTATTCGTAAAAACGTTCTGTCCGGATGGCTTCTATTTCCGGTACCACCAGGTCGGGCTGATGTTTGGTAACGATCATATCTAATTGTTCGCCATTCAGCATATCGATCACTTCAAACCCATCGGCCACCTGCATGGCGGGTGCGCCGGGATAGCTATCCACGGCTATCACGGTCTGTCCTAATCTTTTTAAAGCGATCACCAGTTCTTTTCCCAATTCGCCGCTGCCGAGCAGCAATATCTTTTTGTGCATCATTATATGTATGAAGCACTAAAATAAAAAAGTCCTGCCGCAAACCCGGCAGGACTTACTAACCCTTTGTTCATTGTTAAAAGAAAAACTGCTCCTTTACGATCTTTCCATCTTTTACCTCATACACAGCGATCTCGTCCATCTTCATTCTTCCGGCGCCTTTCATGGTCACATCCATGCCCATTGCCACGCTGAAGAAATTACCTCCCACAACCGGAGGTGTGGAATAGCCTCCGTGCATTTCTTCCACCATCTGGTTAAATGCTTCCCCTTTTTTCTTAATAGCCTCCATTCCTTCTGCATTTCCCATACCCATGGCGGCGGCATGTGCGGGTTCTATACTCACGGCATTGTCAGCATAAAGTTCTGCCTGCACCTTGTCCCATTGTCCTGTTTGAGCCAGCTCATTAAAGCGATCGGCCACTTCCTGTGTTGTCATAACAATAAATTTTAGTTTAAAAATTTGGACACAAAAGCTACCTTCTTTTTACCGTCTGAAAAATTAATTATTTATGAAGCTGGAAATTTTAAGGATGAACTTACTTTTACCGCTGTGAAATACTCCATTTTTGTCTCCCTGCTGTTTTTGGCCAGTTGTTCCGTCAGTAAGAACCCGTTGCGCAAAGAGGTGAAGCAATTACAAAAAGGGATCATTAAAGATGATACCAGCTATGTGTATGCACTCCCTTATGAAGGGGGCAAAACCTTCCGGGTGATTCAGGGTTATTTCAGCCGCTTCACTCATAAAGAAAGAGCAGCGCTTGATTTTAATATGAAGAAGGGAACGAATGTATTGGCGGCCCGGGAAGGAGTGGTAGTACGGGTAAAAGAAGACGGTACAATGGGAGGGCTGAACAGAAAATACCGTTCTCATGGCAACAATATCATCATACAACATCCGGATGGATCAAGGGCCGGCTATTGGCATATCCAGCACGACGGCGCATTGGTAAATGTGGGCGACACTGTAATGAAGGGACAGGTAATTGCCATTAGCGGTAAAACAGGATACGCCTTTGTTCCGCATCTTCACTTCCTGGTGTGGAAGTCTGGCGGTGGTCAATGGCAGCAAATACCAACAAGATTTCAAACATCAAAAGGAATAAAATATTTAAGGAGCTGGAAAAAATACAGGAAGCCTGCCGAATAATTGTAGCCTTGTTAAAAACCGGTTGCTGAACTACTTCAATATTTATAGATCTCCTTTATCTTATCCAGGAACTGTTCCTTTTTTCGCCGGCTTACTTCTATCTCCGCATCGTTGCTCATGATAACGATGCCGCCTTCGCCCCGCTGGTATTCTTTTACATGTTTCAGGTTGATAAGAAAAGATTTGTGAATACGGAAAAAGGGGGTGTCCGTCAACATGTTTTCATATTCAATCAACGGTTTGGAAACGGTAACCGGTTTCTTTCCCTGAATATGAAATATGGTATAGCTTCTTTCTGCTTCACAGTAAATAATATCATCCAGTTTCAGAATGATAAAGCCCTTTAGAGTTGGCAGACATAGCCGCATTTCAGAAGGCTGGCCTGCTTTACCAATATTATACAACAATGTTTCGGTCAGTTCTTCCTTTTTCCCGTCCTGTATTCTTTTTTCTGCTCTTTGCACCGCTTCAATTAACCGGTCCTCATCCACGGGCTTAAGTAAATAATCGGCTGCACTGTATTGCAATGCCTGTAGCATATATTCGTTATGCGCTGTTACAAATATGATCTCAAAATCTTTCTCCGGCAGTTCGCCGATCATTTCAATACCACTTTTGCCGGGCATTTGAATATCCAGGAAAACAACATCCGGTTTTATGGTCTCAATCTGCTGTTTTGCCATTGCAGCATTATTACAGGTGGCAGCAATGCTTACTGAAGGACAGTGCCGCTCCAGCATTTTTTGCAGGGTTTTTATTCCGTCTTGTTCATCGTCAACCAAAATTGCTTTCATGTGCTTATTTTTTATTTTAATTAGCCACATGGAATTCGCCTTAAATATTCATTACCTATTGGTAAGTTTTACTTTTGGCTCATTTCATCCTTTATATATTGATAATAGTAAATTGAAGTGTGGCCCTGGTACCGCTCCCGTTATCCTGCAACTCACTTAAATCAGTAATTGTCAGCTTGCATTCAGCTCCATATTTTTCATTTAATATTTTTACCCGGTTCCGGATATTATCCAGTCCGACAGAGCGGTGATTGTTTTTGTTTAGTTCTTTCATTTCTTGCGACCGCAGGATACCGATCCCGTTATCTTCAATAATACAGGTAATTGTTTCGTCTTTTTTTGTAAAAGCAACCGAAAGTATTTTTTCATTTTCTGAATGCAGTAATCCGTGCCAGATGGCATTCTCCACCAGCGGCTGTATCATCAATGAAGGGATATTGGTTTCTTCAGCATCAATAGTATCGGCCACAGAGATGCTCCACCTGAATGAATCATCAAACCGCAACTGTTCCATACTCAGGTAGGTCCTGATGTATTCAACGTTTTCGGCCAACGTTACAAATGCATATTTTGAATGATTCAGCGTCATCCGTATCATCAGTGCAAACTTGCTCAGGTAGCGGGATGCTTTTTCATTATCGCCGTCTAGTATCATCCGTTTGATGCTGTTCAGCGCATTGAAAACAAAATGCGGGTTCATCTGTGCCTGCAGGGCGGAGAGTTTGGCCTCTGCCAGTTGTTCATTTATGCTGCTGAGTTCCTGCTCCTTTACTTCCAGTGTTTGTTCCGACTCGAGTTGTTTCAGTTTATTCCCGATCAATGTGGCAATAGTGGTCAGTATCTTTACATCTCTTTCGGAGAAATAATTCAGCCCGGGATGTTCAGAATCTATAATGCCCAGCAATTCATTATTATGAATGACAGGGACGCATATTTCACTTAAGCGTCTTGCTTCGTCCACCCGGTAACGGCTGTCGGTTCGGGTATCTTTTATCAGCACCGGCTCCCTGGTTTGCATTACATATCCAACCACACCCTGCCCTTTTTTTACATCAAACAATTGTTCACTAAGCAATTCCGGTTTTCCTTTCAAACCGTATGCAGCCTTTTGTATCATTTTTGTTTTGTCATCATTCCACAGGTAAAGCATGCAATCCACGTAACCCAACCTTGCTATCAGGTTTTCTGCCACATCCCATAATACTTCGTCCGCTGTCTTCTTATCAGCCAGCGATGATGAAAAATAGTAGGTGATCTGTTCCAGCTCATACTTGTTTTTATAGTCCTCCGCTTTCAGTTTTTCCACCTGTGTTTTTTCCATTTCCTTTTTACGGGCTGCATTTGTCCGCCATTGAATAAATAAAAACACAAGAGACAAAAGCAGTACTGCCATCAAGACCCTGAACCAGGTTTTTTGCCAGAATGGCGGTACTACTTCAATGGTGATTTCTCTTACCTGTTCCGGCCAGCGATTGTTCAGTGAAAAAATTTTTACCTGTATGCGGTGTTTACCGGGTTGAAGATTGGATATGTTGAATGAGGGCTGACTACCAAGCTGCTGCCAGGGCGAGTCGTCATTTTTCAATATCCGGTAAGCATAACCCTGGCTTCTTCCATCGTTAAAATTGATGCTGCCGATAGTTATCTTCAAATCATTCTGTCTCCAGGATGTGCTTACTGTGTTATCCGGCAGGAAAATTTTTTTATTGCCGCTGATATCCAGGTTCTCTATAAAAACAGACGGCTTTTTCCCGGGCATCAGTACTTGAGCGGGATTGAACCGCACTACCGCATCAGAAAAGGCTACGTACATCTGCTGTTCAGTGCTGTCGTAAAAGAATCCCGCCCGGCTTTGTAAAGGCATCTCCGGAAACCCTTCCTCTTTTCCAAAATTTTTTATTTCAAAAGATTCAAGGTCAAGACAGGTGAGACCGGAATAGCAGGCGATCCATAATTTATTGTCATTTACCATTAAAGCTGAAATATCATTGCCCGGCAAGCCGTTGGCAGTAGTGAAATGCCGGAATGTTTTTTTGTCAATGCTATACCCGATCAGTCCATTATTAGCACTGCCAAACCAGATATTGTTTTTGTTATCAATACACATGGTGCCCACTTGTTTATCCGGCATTTTTATATAAGGAAATGAATCGATCCTTTCATCAAAGCGGCCCAATGAACTATTATATCGTATGATACCATGCCCGGCCATCCAGATATTTCCGTTCCTGTCTTCCTGTATGGCAACCGGTAATGAAGGCATGGGCTCATCAAACGGGATTATTGTAAATTTTTTTTCAGACAGCTGGTACTTGTAAATATTTGCGGAGCTGATCCAGATATTGCCACGGCTGTCTTTAAACAGATCACTGGTCCAGTCGCCGGAGCTCCATTCAGGAGGATTCATACGGGTGGTTGTGCCGTTTGTTTCATTATACAGATACATCATGCCCAACGACCCTGTTAGCAGAGTGGGGGCGTACGGCGATATGATCTTATAAATCGTATTGTCCTTCGGATTTGAATTGATGATCCAGTTTTTTTCAAACTGCAGCGTTTTTTTATCAAATACCAGCAACCCTCCGCCGGCCCTGGCGCCTGCATATATTTTGTTGCCGGTAACATGCACAGCCGTAAGGCTCAGGTTAGGAAATTTTGCCCGTAGCGCATCCGGCACTACGGCTGCCTGTACATACCGCCGTGCATCATCCTGCCGGAACAGCCCGTTGTTGGTAGCCACCCACAAATGATCATCCCTGTCTCTAAGTACATCGTTGCACAGGTAATCTGTAAAATGTTTTTCAGGCATTATTTTTACTGAGCCGGATGCAGAATTCAGCTTCAGGGAATAAAACCCGGAAATATGTCCTGTAAGGTAAAATAAGCCATCGCTGACCGGAACCAGTTTTGAACGCCATTGAATAATGCTGGCTGCAAGCTTGAAAGGTGATTGGGAAATGATCTTTTTGTTTGCTGCTATATCAATATAAAAGATGCTGTCGGATTCTATCCTCATCACCAGCAATTTTCCGGGCTTTATTTGAAAAAACCGGCACAATTTAGGGCTCATCACAAATTCATTCAGCAATGGAATTTCGCCGGAGGCAATTTTTGTAAACTGTCTTTTCTCTTTGTGATAAATATATAAACCCGGCCGGGCCACTATCAGCAGTCGCTTGTCATCCAGTTCAATCAGATCACTACCAAAGAAAAAATGTTCGGTAGACACATTTTCCCCGGTAAAATAATCGAACCGAAAAGCTAACTGGTAGTTTTTGTCGTAATGATAAAAACCCGAACGGGTAAGCACATAGGTATTACCACTTGCATCACCGCAGGCCCGTTCAGCCATATTGAATTTATACTGGTATTGTTTATCGTGATAAGGAATAAGAAGATTTCTCCGCTCATTGGTGCTGGTATTGATAATATGAAGCCCTGTGGGCAGAAAGGCAATTCGTTCCTTATCCAGCCGGTTGATTCTTATGAAACTTTCTGCTGCAGAGGAAAGGCTGTCGCTTGCGCTATGATACTGTATGAAACGGGATCCATCAAACCGGTTTAATCCTGATGCGGTGGCCAGCCAGATATAGCCGGCAGCATCCTGTTCAATACCTGTAATAGTATTATCTGACAACCCATCCCTGGTGGTGTAGCGGGTAAAATTTTTTTCAGTCAGCAACTGGCCTGAACCGGTTATTACTGAGAATAAAAACAAGAGTGATAATATACTAGTGTGTTTGTACATCAATGCCGCTTGCGTTCAGTAATTAAAGTTAGCAAATTGCCATTCATATTTTCCCGCTTGCAGAGCGTCAGTAAAAGTGTACCACCGTTGGCTGAACGACTGCCGCCGTTCGT
>CAYUCU010000147.1:0-10257 GCA_964443345.1 uncultured Chitinophaga sp. | reverse complement strand
CTTTTGCCTGTCCTTTTGCCAGGAGTGGTTTGGCATTGTGTTTATTTTCTGAAGTTTGCTTGTCTTTTTTCTTAGCATGAAAGATCAGGCGGATATTCACGCCACGTTTGGATGCAGCATTCACGGCTTCTACAATTTCATACCACTCGTATTCATAGATGGCAATATCCAGCGCCCAGTTCTTATCTTTTGCTGCAGCGATCACATTCAGTATCTCCTTAAGGGCGCCGCGGGAGAGCCAGTCTTTACATCCGGGGGATACTTTCTCCAAATCGTCCACGGTCAATTTGGAAAACCCTCCATGTTTTCTTTTGTCTTCCATCAGTGCTACTGCATCCGGAAAGTTTCGCAGGAATGCCTGGCTGGCGCCTGCTGCCCGGTTGAAGAGCACATTATGCACACCATCCTCATCGGCACTGGAGGTGGTGACCGTTATGGAGGGTCCTTTTACCAATGTTGGTTTATCCGGTGTTCCATACATCGCATGTAACCGGTAGCTGTATTCCGTTTCATGATGAACACGATAATCGCTCCACCTGAATTTTTGAATGGGGGCCACATCGGAGGAGATAAGAGATCCGGCATCATGTGCCTGGCCGGGAAAGGGCATCATGCCGCTCATCCATTCCCATTTTTTTGTTTCGGGATTGCGGCGCTCAATGGAGAAGCCGAGCAATCCTTTCCGTTTGGCATCGGTAACGTTGAACGCCAGTAAGATACCGGTGGTTCCGGCAAATGCTTTGATGGTAATACCGTTTGTACTGGTGGATTTTCTCATGTTGTAAGGTTTAAGGTTATGTTGGGTGTTATAGTAATGTTTAGAAACTATGTACCCGCCTGGTGCTGTATAAAGTTCGAATAATTACCGTTTCGGCGGATAAGCGGGCTATACCAAAAACAGGGTATTTTTTCCTGCCCGGGTCTCGCCTCCACTGCCACCTATGAAGAAAAGAGTGCGATAATAACCAATATGTTCCATCTAAGCATTGCGGACTCCGGACATACGAAGTGCAAGGATGAAAGAATAGAAATGTTAACTTACGGCAGGCTTGGAGTCCATCACCCATAAGGCGGGGCTGTGAGACTACGGGCAGGAAACGAAAATTATTTTGAAAGTAGTAAGCTAAAATTATGTTCATTTTTTTTGATTACCTGTATATCGCTATATATAAAATTTTTGATAGGATTTACGGAAAAGAACCTCAATTCCAAGCAGCCTGTTTCCTATCGTTTCTTCAAACATTAAATGTTTTATCATTAGTGTTTCTTTATGGCTTTTTCGTAGAAAAAAAAGAAGAGCCTAATGCCTCTAGATTATTTGTCCTTATTATAATTATGAGTTTTATTATATTTAATTATGTTCGGTATATACTACTGAAAAACAACAGTCATAAGAATATTGCTATAAGATTTAACAGTAAGAGTGTTAGGGCAAGAAAACGATGGAGTAATTTCCAACTTGCTTATTGCGTAGTATCTGGTATGGTTTTTATTATTTTTTTTGTTTATTTTATCAACGCAAGATGAGTTTCCTCCGCACCTCCATATAATTTAACGTCCCGGGCCACACCGCTTTAAATAAACAGATCTAACAGTAACACACCTGCCAGGCCCAGCACAGAAATTATTGTTTCCATCACCGTCCAGGAAAGGAAGGTTTGTTTGAGCGAGAGTTTGAAGAATTCTTTGAACATCCAGAAGCCGGAATCATTGATATGCGACCCGAAGACACTGCCGGAACCTACGGCCAGCACCATCAACTCGGGCGATACCACTCCGGAAGCCACTAATGGCGATACCACTCCTGCTGCAGTGATGGCGGCAACAGTGGCCGAACCGATGGTAACCCGCAACAACGCTGTTACGATCCAGCCAAATAACAGGGGCGGCATTTGCCATAACTGACTTAGTTGTGCTATTTCAGCACCAGTACCACTGTCCTGTATCACTTGTTTTAACACACCACCTGCGGTAATGATCAGCAGTATGGGGGCAATTCCTGAAATGGCCTCATTCAGCCATTTCATCACCGATTCCATTTTCTGTCCCTGCTGTATTCCAAAATAATAAATGGCTATAAGAACTGCCAGTAACAACGCAATGGTGGAATCACCGGTGAATGCTGCGATCTTTCTTAATATGGAACCTTCCTGCAGGAAATTAGTGGCCAATACCGACAGGGTGATCAGCAGTACGGGTAATAAGGCGATAAGAAAACTTGGCAGCACTGCTGGTAATATTTTTACTGCTTCTTTTTCTTCTGAGGAAAATAAGGAGGAAGCATTAGTCTTTATCTTTTGCAGGAACCGGCCTAACACCGGGCCTGCTATGATAACAGTGGGGATGGCAATGAGTATTCCATACATCAGCACCTTTCCCATATCTGCTTTGAATGCATTTACTAAAATAACCGGGCCGGGATGAGGTGGTAAAAAACAATGCGTGGTGCTGAGTGATGCGGCCATGGGAATGGCGATATATAAAAGGGGCAGCCCCGTTTTGCGGGCCAGGGTGAACACCAGCGGGACCAATATGATAAAACCGGCATTATAATAAAGCGGGATGCCAATTAAAAAACCAGTGAGCAACACGGCCCATTGAATATTTTGCTGACCAAAACTTTTGATAAGCGTAACAGAAATTTGTTCTGCTGCACCACTTACTTCTAAGATCTTTCCCAGAACAGCACCCAGGCAAATGATGAAGACCAGTCCGCCCAGTGTACTACCGGCCCCTTTTTCAATTGACTTTAGCAGATCGGCAGGCTGAATGCCCAAACATAATCCGGTGAGAATAGCAACGATCAGTAAGGATAAAAAAGGGCTTACCTTTTTTACCGTAAGGAAAACCTGCAAGGCAATGGCTAAGATGATGATAAGAAAGGTCATAGTTTACCTGACGGTGTTTTTCAATGTGCCGATACTATCAATTGTGATCACTATCTCATCCCCGCTTTGTAACGTAAAATCACTGCCGGGCACGATGCCGGTGCCGGTCATGATAAGACAACCATTGGGAAAAGAACATTCCCGGTACACGAAGGATACCAGTTCTTCCGGTGTTCGTTTCATCTGGCTTATAGCGATGCTGTCTTTAAAAATGATGGCATTGTTCCGCATGATCTCCAAACTGATCATCGTATTGCTGTCAATAGGTGCAGCGGAAACATAGATGCAAGGCCCTAATGCTGCGCAACCGTCGTAGGTCTTTGCCTGTGGCAGGTACAACGGGTTTTCTCCTTCAATACTTCTGCTGCTCATATCGTTGCCGATAGTATAACCAACGATCTTTCCTGAGGAAGTGACCACTAAAGTAAGTTCGGGTTCAGGAACATCCCAGGTGGAATCTTTTCTTATTCGTACAAAGTCATTGGTTCCAACAATACGGTGTGGTGTTGATTTGAAAAATACTTCCGGTCTTTTGGCTTCATAGACTTTAGCATAAAAATCTGCACCGCCGGTTGTTTTTGATTCTTCCTGTCTGCCTACTTTACTGCGGAGATAGGTAACACCGCATGCCCAGAGTTCCTGGTTGTTGCCGATGGGTGCCAGAATATCATTTAACTGGTCCGTTGCTGAAGCAGGCACGGATCTCACCAGGGTTTCCATCTTTTGATAAAGCGCATCGTCGTTTACAAAGGATTCCCAGGATTCATTTATAACAGTGTGGAATGTATGTTCCTTTTCTATTACGATCCCGGTTTTTGTTTTGTACAGTTTCATGCAGCAGTTGGTTGTGTTTCTTCCGGAGATGGATTATCTCAGTTTAATTCTCAGCACATACATATCATTTGTTACATACAGGGTTTTTTCATCGGGTGACAGGGCACAATTGCTGGTGGCATTCTCCAGGTGAAGCATGCCGAGTTTTTTGCCCTCACTATTAAAGAAATACACACCACCGGGCCCGGTTGCGTACACGTTTCCCTTTGTATCGATCCGTAATCCATCGGGCAGGCCATGCCAGGCTGTATCATATCCTGCAGCGCTGTAAAATATTTTACCATTGATAAGTGCATCACCTTTTATATCCCACACATACCAGTTGGGCCCATCGGGATCACTGCTGGCCACCAATAAGCGTTGTTCACCGGGGAATAAGGCGATGCCATTGGGGCGGGTGACAGAATCAGTTAATAAGATCACTGTACCATCTTTCTTTACTTTATACACCCCATTCCACGGCGTTTCTTTTGTGGGATCATCTGCCTGTTTGGGTAACCCATAAGGAGGGTCAGTAAAAAATAATTCACCGGCACGGTTAAATACGGCATCGTTGGGACTGCTGAATTTTTTTCCGTCGTATTTATCTGCGAGTGTAATGAATTTGGCTTCCGGTTTATCCAGCGGTGCGTCCATCCTCGCCATTTTTCTATCACCGTGCTGGCACAATACTAAATGGCCTTCAGTATCTAAGGTGAGTCCATTGCTGCCGGGCTCTTTGCTTTCGGTAGAGGTTCCGGTAAAGCCGGAAGGAGTGAGGTACACTTCTTTACCTTTTTCTTCTGTCCATTTGTAGATGCTATTTTTTGGAACATCAGAAAACAGGAGCATATTGTATTTTTCGATCCATAAACTTCCTTCGCTCCATTCAAAACCTTCTGCAATTATTTCTGCTTTTGCTTCTTTTGAAACGATGGCATCGAATGCCGGATCACTCCGTTCAAAGGAACCAATAGTTTTATACACCGTGTCCTGCGGTTTTTTTTCTGACATGGGCTCTTGTTTGGGACCTTTGTTACTGTTACAGCCTGCGGCAAATGCGGCAAGGATGAGGATCGTTAGAAATTTCATTTTTATTCTTATTTACTGTTTTACCACAATAGAGGCATAGGTACATAGAAATACACACCAGATAGTCTGTTCACGCATTTTACGAGACCCACTAACTGAACTAATGAGAATCCCTCGTCACCACACTTCCCGAATTTCCCTGGAGAAAATCGAGATCAGCACCTTTGTCTGCACCCATTACATGATTGGTGTACAAATGCACATAGCCTCGTGTGGCAGCCGGTTTTGGTTTTACCCAGGCGGCCCTTCTTTTTTCCAGCTCTTCATCACTTACATCCAAATGTAATTTGCGCAGGGCCACATCCAGCTCTATCATATCACCATTTTGCACCAACGCCAATGTGCCCCCAACAGCTGACTCGGGTGATACATGCAATACCGCAGTTCCGTATGCGGTACCGCTCATTCTTCCATCGCTTATGCGCACCATATCTTTAATTCCTTTCTCCAGTATTTTTTTTGGCAAAGCCATATTGCCCACTTCCGGCATACCGGGATAGCCAACTGGTCCTACGTATTTCAGTACCATCACACAGGTTTCATCAATATCAAGGTCGGGGTCGTCAATCCGTTTATGATAATCTTCAATACTTTCAAATACAACGGCCCGCCCTTTATGTTTCATCAAAGCTGGAGTGGCTGCTGATGGTTTCATTACAGCCCCATTCCATGCCAGGTTGCCCTTTACCACCACACAACCGGCTTCGGGTATCAGGGGTTGTTCGTATGATGCGATCACTTCCCGGTTGTAGCAATCTGTGGCACCGGTAATATTCTCGTGGTGATTTTTCCCGGTAACGGTGATGGCTGTTGTATGCAGCTGATCTTTAAGTTCATGCAGGATGACGGGTAAGCCGCCGGCATAATAGAAATCTTCCATCAAATATTTACCGGAGGGCATCAGGTTCAACAACAAAGGAATCTTGCTTCCGATGGTGTCAAAATCTTCCAGCCTCAGGTCCACACCGATCCTGCCGGCAATGGCGGTGAGGTGAATGATAAAATTGGAAGAGCCTCCAACAGCAGCATTTACTTTAATGGCATTTTCAAATGCTTCCAGTGTAAGTATCTTATCGATCGTTAGATTCTCTTTTACCATTTCCACAATGCGCCTGCCGCTTAGTTGTGCCATTACTTTTTTCCGGGAATCCGCTGCCGGTATTGCTGATGCGCCGCTTAGTGTTAACCCCAATGCTTCCACCATACAAGCCATGGTGCTGGCAGTGCCCATCGTCATACAATGACCAATGCTGCGGCTCATACAACTTTCTGCAAACTCACATTCTTCCTGTGTCATCTTGCCCAGTTTCATATCCTCATCAAACTTCCATACATGGGTACCGCTGCCAATGGTTTGTCCTTTGTATCGTCCATTGAGCATGGGCCCGCCGGGAACCACAATGGTGGGCAATCCCACACTTGCTGCACCCATTACGGTGGAAGGAGTGGTTTTATCACAACCGGTAAGCAATACCACACCATCTATCGGGTTGCCCCGAATGGATTCTTCTGCATCCATGCTTGCTAAATTTCTAAACAGCATGGCTGTGGGCTTTAATAGCGTTTCACCCAAACTCATTATAGGAAACTCTAACGGAAACCCGCCTGCTTCCAGTACACCCCGTTTCACACTTTCTGCTATATCCCTGAAGTGTGCATTGCAGGGAGTGAGTTCGCTGTAGGTATTGCAGATACCAATGACAGGGCGACCATCAAACAGGTCGTGCGGCATACCCTGGTTCTTCATCCAACTGCGGTAGATGATACCATCTTTATCTTTTCTGCCAAACCAATCGTGGCTGCGGAGTTTTTGTGACATGCCGGTTTAATTTATTTGTTACAAGCTATGCTATTTCCGGTAAATTTTTGTTGTGGTAAAAGAGTAATTCTGCTTCGTAAAAAAAGATCAAAGCAAGACTCTCTTCCCGGTATTCATTGCTTCATAAATGGCGCTGATGATCTTTACATCCCTTCTTCCCATTTCGCCGGGCACTATACCGGGTTGTTTGTTTTTAATGGCTTGTACTATGCCATCCATTTGCCGTGCTTGTTGGGATAGCCGGGGATAGTCAATTAGTTTTCCATCGGAAGTGCTCCCTTTCAACCCGGAGTAATTAAATGCCGGACGTAATTCAAACCAGCCTTTTTCTGTTTCTGCTCTTAGAAGGTTCCCGCTTTCTGAATAGCTTGTTCTGCACTCTGCGATCACTCCATTGGGCATTTCCATTTGCCAGGCAAGGGTTTCTTCTACATCCACAAATTTGGTCTTATCACTGATGGGAAAAGTTTGTGCGGTTACTGCTATTGGCTCCATTCCTGTTGTGTACATCACTCCCTGCAGGCAATAAATTCCGAGGTCCATCAGCGGGCCACCGCCGGCCATTTTTTTATTGAGCCGCCAGATCCCTTTTTGCGCAACAAAGGAAAAGGCAGCAGTCATTTTTTTAATGTCGCCATAGACTTTCTCTTTTCCCAGTCGTACCATTTCTAAATTATAGGGATCAAAATGTAAGCGGTACCCGATGGATAAATGTTTGCCTGCTTTTTTACAGGCGGCGATCATCCGGTCACAATCTTCAACTGTTATCGCCATCGGCTTTTCACAGATCACATGCTTACCTGCCTGCGCAGCACGAATAGCATATTCTGCATGCATAGAGTTGGGCAACACCACATAAACAATATCAATATCGGGATTGTCTTTGATACTGTCGAAGTTCTCATAGTTATAAATATTCTGCTCCGGGATATTATATTTTTCTTTCCACGTCACTGCTTTTGATGGTGTACCGGTAACAATGCCTGCTAAGTAACAATGCTCCGTCTGCATAAGGCCAGGGGCTAACTGACCTGTGGAGTAACCGCCGAGCCCAACCAAAGCAACACCTAATTTGCCATTACTATTTTTCTTCATGGTTTTTTGTTTTGATTGTTCCTCATTGCAGGTGCTGGTGGAGGAGAGTATCGGAATACTTAAACCCGCCAGCCCCATATTGTATAAGAACTTTCTCCGGGATTGATATTTAGTATTCATAAACGATCATTTAAAATACGTTGTCATAAAGCCCGGGAACACCGGCCAATTGGGAGCGGATGTGTGACCATAGTTGTTTCAGCATGTACTGATGGTCCTGATTGGCGGCCTGCTGTGTGGCTTTTTTTGGTTTGTTTCGTTCCTGCCATTCTTTAATATATTCGGCCACTTCCAGCATCGGTGCTATATACAGGTCATTTTCATTTTGTTTTAAATAAATAAGCAGTTCCCGGTGTGCGGGAATGGTTACATCTAATCCATTACCACCGCCCACTCCATGAAACAAGATGACCAGTAAGGAGTTTGTTTCCATTGCTTTTTTAACCCATTCGATCATTTGCCCGCCTGTTTCGCCATTCACCATGTAACAATCCACATTATACAGGTCCACCTCATTTATTTTATGCATCTGGTTTCTTACAGCCCTTGCGGCAACAAAATCGTTCTTCATGCCATTGATAAAAGACGAGTCACCGATCTTCATCTCACCGCAGGTAAATGCAAATGTTCTTTTTGTTTTGCCATCTAACGCCTGTAAAAAGAGGTTGGTCATTCTTGTTTCATCTGTCATTCGCTGAACGGTGTATTGCCGCAAGTCATATTCCGGTCTTACCCACTCTCTTCCTTTACCGCCTATGCAGGGGTGATACAAGGTATGATTGCCCAGTTCATGACCATTTACAGCAAGTTTCTTCCAGTCAGTTAAACGTGTTTGCACGGAAGGTGAAAAAGCAGTGACATAAAAAGTGGCTTTCAATCCCAATGAATCGAGAACAGGGATAGCATTATCCAGGTGCTGGTCGATAGCATCATCGTAGGTAATTACGACGGCACATTTTTTTCCCCGCCAGGGCTGGTTGAATTGGGAATTGCCTTTCAAAGAAAGCAGTAACAAAAATGCAGCAGATAAAAATAGGTTTCTCATACTCATTATTTCAGGGTTAAAACAATAACTGAAAATGGGGGAATCGTTACGGTAAGGTTGTTTCCATTTACTATTGCATTGGTGAACAAAGCAGGTTTAATTTTTTCGGGATCCTCAAAACTGTTATGGTCCTGCAATGTGCCGGAGCGAAGGATACGGCCCGTGACAGAACTTGCAGGAAGACCGCCTAAGTCAATCGTTACTTCCTGCTGCCGGGCGGCGTCAATATTCACCAATGAAATATGAACGACGCCGTTTTTATCTTTTGAGGCAGAAACGGAGACCGCCTTTAACTTTTTTTCTCCCAATGCATAGTCATTGCTTGTGGCTGTAAGCGGAAGCAGCAGTGCATCCTGATGAACGTTGTACATTTCCATCACATGATAGGTAGGTGTCAGTATCATTTTTTCTTCTTTCGTCAATATCACTGCCTGCAGCACATTGATGCATTGGGCCAGGTTGGCCATTCTTACCCTGCCGGCATGGTTGTTAAAGATATTCAATGTCAGGCCAGCTATCATAGCATCCCTCATGGTATTTTGCTGGTACAGGAATGCACCGTTTGTACCGGGCTCCGTTTCATACCAGCCGCCCCATTCATCCACTATTAATGCCACTTTTTTTGTGGGGTCGTATTTATCCATGACCTCGCTATTTTTTGTAACAAAACTTTCCATGCGCATGGCCTGCTCCATCGTCTTAAAATATTCTTCCTCTGTAAACTGTGTAGCAGACCCTTTCTTGCTCCAGTTGATCACAGAATAGTGATGCACAGAAACACCATCGAGCATTTTAAGAGGGATATCACGCATTAGTGCCTCTGTCCATTTATAATCTTCCGAGCCGGGACCCACTGCAATTCGGAACAAACCTTCCGTATTACCATAGGTTGTCATAAAAGTGGCATACCGCTTATACTCGTTAATATAATAATCAACGGTCATGTGGCCGCCACAATCCCATGATTCGTTGCCAATGCCCCAGTACTTTACATCCCAGGGTTTTGTTCTTCCATTTTGCCGGCGCCAATCCGTCATTGCGCTGGTGCCATTGGCATGATTGATATATTTTACCCAATCTGCTGCTTCTTCTACCGTACCGCTTCCAACATTCACAGCCAGGTACGGTTCAGCATTTATCATTTCGCATAGTTGAAGAAATTCATGTGTGCCGAAACTGTTGTCTTCCCTTACGTTGCCCCACCACATATTCTCCACTGGTTTTCTTTTGTTTTTTGGTCCCACTCCATCCTTCCAATGATACGCATCTGCAAAACAACCTCCGGGCCAACGGAGCAGCGGTGCTTTTAGTTTTTTTAATGCGGCTACTATATCCAGGCGTATCCCATTTTTGTTGGGGATCTTTTTATTGCCTTCACCCACATAAAATCCTCCATATATACATTTGCCGAGATGTTCTGCAAAATGCCCATAGATATTTTTGCTGATGGTATCTTTTGCAGCAGATGCATTTAGAACAACCTGGTTTTGCGCATTCAAAATGTT
>CAYUCU010000146.1:0-10263 GCA_964443345.1 uncultured Chitinophaga sp. | reverse complement strand
TATTAGTTATCATCTATCATCTGTTATGGCCGTCAAATAAAAATGGCCTCCTATGCAGGAAGCCACTTTTATCTTTTATCTATTCACTATTTTATCTCGTAATCTTTTTTGAATGACATTAATGTGGAGCGGTATAAACCATTGACCGGATCCAGTGTGGCTGCTTTGGTATAATAGTCATACGCTTCTGAAAGGTAGTGGGCGTCTTCCAGCATGAAGGCAATGCGATAGGCCTGCTCTGCCGGGGCTTCAAAACCTGCTGCCTGGCTTTTGATACTGCTTAGTACTGCGGCAAAGGTTTCTTTGGTCACATAATTCAGCACTTTTCTTTCTTCGTTCTCTTCCCCTTTTATAGCGGATATCCAGAAGTAGGTTTCGCCAGCTTTCATTTTAGAAACAAAAGCAGGGATCGATATTTTCAGTTTGGAAACGGTATTCGTATAAAACGGTTCCACGATGTTAGATGAATTGAAAAGCATGAATTCAAATTCTTTGGCATCTGCATACGATTTCCACGAAAGGGGAAACTCGCCACCGGAATAATTAACAGTATCCAGCCTGGGGTCCACCCAAATATTATTAATGCCACGGGTAACAGCTCCCACATTATTCATATATGCTTTTCGGTTGCTGCCTGCGGAGCCGCTGGATTTGGTCATTTGTGCCCACACATATTTTACATAGTTGGCACTTACAGAGTTGTTGCTCACTTTGCAGGAGTCGCCAAATTTGGTAAGCTGGTAGGTGCCGGGTTTACTGAGAGTGAACATGGCTGCTTCATTACATATAAGTGTAACTGCAGAGCCGGGTGCTACTTTTATGGAAGCGCTGCTGTTCATGTTTTTGCCCACTTTGGCTTTGCTTTCCACCCTGTTCTCAATGACAGAAACATTGCCTTTGAAACTGTAGAGCAGGAAACTGCTGGTTTGTGCATTTGCCATGCCGGCAAAAACGGTGAGAAGGACAAGGAAGTGTAACTTTTTCATCAGTGTGTATTTAAGGTTTAGTATTGAACTATTAATGTTGGTGCGGTTTAAACACCGTATGATAATGAAATTTCTTATGCATCCACACGGCCCAGGCTTCGTAAAAATAAATAACGTCCACAGACATGATAATAACAATTAAGCTCATTTTCATATCTACTTTCAGATTGTATCTATCGTAAAAGTAGATACCCAGGTAGGCGAAAAGTATGGCGGTAGCCACCTGGATTATTTTTGCTACTAAGTGGAACCAGATATGATTTTCAAGGTAATAGCGGATAAAGAAGGACATGAACAACCAACAGACGACGACGGCGATCAGAAGGTTTATCCACGAAGGTACTTTTTTTATGTAATGATTCCCAAGGGCCATGGAAATAATATTGGCATGGACGACAATTCCGTTCATATCGGGCACTGATTTACCGGCAAACCGGGCATTCATCGGGGTGAATTTCTTATCAGAAATATCATACCTGTCTGTATTGATATATCCCAGCAATGCGACCTTTCCCATGATAAGTGAATCCATTATACCTCCGGCCAAAAGTGTTTCATATTCAATTACCTGGTATTGGTTGGTTCTTCTTGAATAATTAATAAGCACTTTCTTTCCTTCTTTCTTCTTCAGCTTTTCATAAGCTGTCGTGTTGAATTGTTTTAAGATTGCAGCAGTAAATGATTCATAGGTCTGGTGCTTATAGTCCTTCAAAAAGGGTTCAAAATAACGGGTGGAAGCATATTCGTCATTAAAGAAATTGGCATAGGCAAATGTGTTGGCCTGGTTAAAGTAATTTCCTGTTATTTTAATGGTGTCTCCTTCTTTGCCAGACAGCTCAAGTTTGGAAGCGCAAATGAGATTTTTGTGCCTGCTTATGGTTGCTGCCAGCAGGGAGTCTTGTGCCGGATCCCGCTCTTCAAAAAAGAGTGCATCCAGTGCCATCACTTTAGGTTTCATGCTTGCCGTTTTATCTATTATCATAGACAAAACTTCCCGGTCTGCCAGTCCGATGTTGATTATTACCACATTACTGTCTATCCCGTTCTTTTTTCCTTTTCCCAGTTCAGCATAAGCCAGGTCGGTATAGTCAAAATCTTTTAGTCCCAGCTTTATAGGATTCAGGATATAAGTGTTGATAGGAATCAGGCCAAGAACCACAATGAATATAAACACCCACAACGTGGCGAAAATGGTATCCCTTTCATAGAGGTATTTGGTAAAATGGCCGTGGACCTTCCTGGCGTGGTGACTAATGTGTTTGTGCAGTGGTTTTTTCATCCAAAATGGGTGGTTAGAGGCAGTTTAATGATCAAATGATTTCTTAAAGAATTTGGTAGTTGCAACATTTCTCAATTTTAACGCTACATGCCCTAAGCGGACCTGTAGGGGTAAACACTAAGGCCTGTGACGAGTAAAAGTTGCCATTCCCCTGTAAATCCGTAAATTAGTAGGTCGAATTTATGCCAAAAAACACTTCTATAGTCATGGCATCACTATTATTTATGGTGATGTCAAGCCAGGTATTGGCCCAGGCGCCTCCCAAACCAAGGGACTCCACCATCGTTGGGCCCCAGACCTTTGCCATGATCATGGGCATTTCCAAATACAAATATGTTCGCCCCCTCGCTTATGCTGATAAGGATGCTGAGATGTTCCGGGATTTTCTGAAATCCCCGGCCGGTGGCAAACTCCCCGATGATAATATCTATTGCTTACTGAACGAACAGGCCCTGCTGGCCAATTTTTACCAGAAAGGATTTGCCTGGCTGAAAGCTAAAAAACTGCAGAAAGGTGACCGGTTATTCATCTATCTCGCCGGCCACGGTGATGCGATTGATGAAGACCAGTTCTTTTACCTGGCTTACGATTGTAATCATGCCGGGGATAAGAACAACTACCTGGTAAGCGGGGCCATCCGGATGTACGACGTTAAAGTGAAAATAGCAAAGGAAGCGGCCAAAGGCGTGGATGTCTTTTTGATCATGGATGCTTGTCGTACGAATGAATTACCAGGTGGTTCGGAAGGGCAGGGCTTTTTTCAATCAGCCATATCAGAAAAGAGGATGGGAGAGATCATCATGCTGGCAACGGGTGCCGGGCAGGAATCACTGGAGGATGCTTCTATCGGTGCCGGTCACGGCTTGTTTACTTATTACCTGATCGACGGGCTGAATGGCATGGCAGATGTTGACGGTGCACCTGATAATAAAGTAACAGTGGATGAAATTCAGAAATACGTAGATAAAAATGTGCCTGCGGTGGCGATGGAGCGGTTTAAACGAAAACAGGAACCTTTCTTTTGCTGCCCGGAAATGGTGGACAAAGTAGTAAGCATTGTAGATACTGCCTACCTGAGAAAATGGATCGACACCAAAAAATTACAGGCAAAAGGGGCGGGCACTTCGGTGGCACCACGGGGAAGAGGATTGGTCTTTGGTCCTGCCGACACTTTATTGATAGAAGCGTATAATCTTTTTAATGATGCGGTAAAAGATAACCGGCTCATTGGTAAATTATCTGCCGAGTATTATTACAACCTGATGGAAAGCAAGTACCCGGGCACTTCTTATACCATCGATGCACAATCCACCCTGGCGGTGGAGTATATCAATTTTGCACAAAGCAAGATCAACCTGTACCTGGATTGCAAGGATGCGGCTTCCATACAAAAGATACGGGCACAACTGGATGAGGATGAGAAAACAGATGAGATCAACACCAGTCTTAGCCGGATGGAGAAAGTGGCACAGCAGGAGTTTTATGAAATTGGTTATATGCTGGAGAAAGCGATCGATTTTATTATGCCGGACGACCCCAATTTTGCGAAATCACTCATGGGCCGGATGTATTTCTTTAAAGCAAGAGGCTATTTTGGAAAAAGCCGGAAACTGGTGGATATCAAGAATGCGTTTCAGTATGCGTACACGGCTTATGCTGCTGATAAGAATGCGGCTTATATATTGAACACCCTTTCTTCATTGCACCTTGATAATAACAGAATCGACAGCGCTATTTTTTATGGTAAAAAAGCGATTGCTGCGGCACCAAGGTGGAGGTACCCGTATGTAACACTGGCTTTTGCTTATAAGACACTGAACAAACCCGACTCTGCCATAAAATATTACCGGAAATCCATTGAAGTAAGCCCTGATAATGCAGATGCCTATGTGGACCTGGGGCATTATTATTATTCCCTGTCCAAAGGTGATTCGGCAATAAGTAATTATGAGAAGGCCTTGCGCATAGAACCGGGGAATCCTTATGCCAGCAATAATATTGGCTGGCTGAACCTGGGCCGTAAGAATTATGCAACAGCCATTTCCTATTTCAAAAAAAGTATTGCGGCGGAACCCCGGTTCATCAGCGCCTATAACGGGATAAGCAAAACCTTTTTTGAAACCAAACAGTTTGATTCTGCCCGTATCTATTATTCCAAGGCATTTGCCAACTACCAGGATAAATCTATTGTGAATGTGTATATCGGTAATTTCTACCGGGATTTAAAAGAGTATGATTCTGCCAAAGTGTATTACCAGCAGGCAGCAGTACTGGACCCTAACTATGAAGAGGCTTTTAATAACCTGGGCCGTGCCAATTTCTCATTGAAACTGTATGATTCGGCCAGTTACTATTACCGCAAGGCGCTGGTGGCAAATCCGTATTCTGCTTTTTCATTGATCAATCTCGGGCTTGTATTCAAAGAATTGAAACAACATGATTCCACCTATCATTATTTTCAACAAGCCATTAATGTGGAGCCGGGTAATCCTTCTATCTTAAATAACCTGGGGGTTATTTACGGACAGGATAAAAATTATGATTCAGCCAAGTCGTATTTCCGTAAGGCATTATTCATCAAACCTGATTATAAGCCGGCTTCTAATAACCTGATCCGAATATTCAGGGAGATGAACCTTCCGGATTCTGTGACGAACTTCCTTAAAGGTTCTTCTTTAATGGACCCGAACAGTTCTCAATTTATGAGTGATATGGGAATGGCTTTCCTGGACCAGAAGCGGTTTGATTCTGCCAGGGGTTATATGCGGAGAGCTATTGCCAAAGACCCGTTGAATGCACAGTTCCTGAATAATATGGGATTGGTGTTGCAGGGAATGAAGCAGTATGATTCTGCCAGGGTGTATATACAAAGGGCGATGCGGCAGGATGCGGAGAACCCTGTTATCTGGAATAACCTGGCCAGTGTGTTCCGCCAGTTGAAGCTATACGACTCTGCAGCATTTTATTATAAGAAGCAACTGTTTCGCCGGGCGGAGAATAATGCGCAGGCCTGGTTTGCTGTGGGTAATTTTTATGATGACATGAAAGTGTATGATTCGGCGGTGGTCTATTTCCGTAAAGCTATTGAGGTGGACCCCAATTATATGCCAGCCTACACGGAAGCAGGTAATGCCTTTATGAAAATGGAAATGAATGATTCTGCTTTTGTTTACCTGAGCAAAGCAGTCGAACGGGATGGAAGATCGGCCACAGCCTCACTGAACCTTGGACTGGTGTATCATTCCATGGGGCAATATGATTCTGCGATCGTGCATTTACAAAATGCCATCAAGCTGGATGTGAATAAAGCGAAGACGTATTACCAGCTGGCCTGCAGCTATTCATTGTCCAATAAACCTGAGCAGGCCATCCTGTATTTGCGACAGGCATATGAAAGAGGTTATAAGAATACCGAAAACCTGCTGTCTGATCCGGACCTTTCCGGCTTGATGAAATACAAAGAATTCCAGGCGCTGCTGGATAAGTATGTGCCGAACTGGAAGGAGAAGTAGGAGGGAGTCGATAGTCGGGAGTCGATAGTCGGGAGTCGGGAGTCGATAGTCGGGAGTCGATAGTTGATAGTCGATAGTCGGGAGTCTTAAAAGTTAACAATTAATTTGCCGGAATTTTATATTTTTAAATTGCATATGAGGATACGGATCGTACTGTTCCCGGTAGTTTTTATTTTGTTCTCTTCCTTCTTTGGGAAATTATATTGCCAGACCTATAACTGGCCCCTGCGATCCACGCCGGTATTATCGTTTCAATGGGGTGCACCGGAACAAAACCTGCTTGCCAAAATAAAGTATGCAGGCGATCGCCATAAGGTGATCCTTCAAAACAGGATCTATAATTACAATTGCGCCACTTTTTCAACTGAAGGGGTGAGCACTAATCAATATTATGTGTCTCCTTTTGCTTCATTCCGGATGTCATTGATCCGGGTAGTGGGTGCAGGTTTATATACTGAGCTATCTGTGCCCGGTTCGGCTACTTCTTATGGAAAGGATTTTGAATCAGACAGCCTGGAAAATTTCTTTGTGCTGGCCGATAATAACGGGAATACCTGGGATACTGCTTTTCATGTGCCGCCACTTTTGAATCGTACTGACAGTACCCAGCTGCTGCTTTATAAAATCGATACGCTGAGCAAAGTAAGCTGGTTTAAATTCTATGGTGGCTCCAGTGCGGAGTATGCCAAATGCATCAAACGGACCAGTGATGGTAATTTGCTGGTGCTGGCCTCCACTCAATCTGCAGATGGTGATGTGGTGGGCTACCAGGGCGGGAAAGATATATGGCTGTTAAAGATCAATGCTGCTACCGGCGCTATCATCTGGCAAAAAACATTTGGCAGTGCGGTGGATGAAGTGCCATCGGATATGGAACTACTGGCAGATGGCAGTATTGTAATTTCAGGGTATGCACAACCGGGCCCTTTTTTCCCGGACAGCCGGCTACTGACGAATGCTTTCCTGATGAAGCTGGATGCTACCGGGAATGTGGTCTGGAAAAAAACGTTTGGTGGCAACGGTGACGACCTGTTCCGGAATTTCATTGCGGTAAATGATGGCGGCTTTGCCTGTATCGGCACCACTACTTCACCGGATGGTGATCTGCCACCGGCTTTTGGTGGTTCGGATGTATTCATTACCAAACATACTTCTAACGGAACGCTGCAATGGATCAAACGGTATGGTAATGCAGATAACGATGTGGCGGGTGATATCGTTTATACGTCCTGCGACTCGTCCCTCTTTGCCTCGTATGCAAAGCAATACAGTTTCGGCCCTTATCCTATCCCGGCATTTGCACAGGTGACGGGAGTGGAACTTGGTATCCGTAATAACGGCACCCAGTTTCATGCAGTGGAAAACAATTATACTTTCCCGCTTTTTGACGGAAGGTATAATGATGGATTTACGTATAGTATGGCACCGAATGACCGTGGTGGATTTTTAGGGGCCAATATATCGCATGATAAATGGGCTGTTGGCACTCCTTCTGCCGGTTGTTTGTACACCCGGAGTTTTGATGTGATCGAATACGGGGAGAAGCTGACGAAAAATAATAGTGACACCACCGTTTGCAGTGGTTCCATTGTATGGGGGCAGGTCTTTACACATGATACCACTTTTGCTGATACGCTGCGCAATGGCTGCGGTATTGATACGCTGATCAACAAATACACGGTTCATGTGATCAGTGTGGCAGACAGTCTTGTGGCAAAAGACAGCCTGGTATGTTATGGTCAGCTGTATGAAGGCCAGCCGGTGTACCAGTCATTTGATGATAAGGATACGAGTTTTGTTTCTACTATCTGTGGTAACAGAAGAGTGATCAAAACAACGCATGTGCATGTTTCCGACCTGTTTATAAATGCACCCGGTGTGGTGGAATTTACTCCAGGCACCCCTGTCCTTTTAACACCGGCGACTAACGGTGTCATTACCTGGCAGGCGAACCCGACATTAAGTTGTACTGTATGTCAATCGGCCACAGCCACTCCGTTGCAACCTGTACTGTATTATTTATCTGCCCGAAAGGACGGCTGTGTGGTGTATGATACCATTTCGATGGTAAAGAAGGGTTTTTATATTTATATTCCTTCCGGCTTTACACCGAATGATGACGGGCTGAATGATGATTTCAATGCTATCGCTTCCGGGTTATTGGAGTATGAGATGCGGGTGTATAACCGGTGGGGCCAGCTTGTTTTTGTTACTAAGAGCCTTGCCAACGGGTGGGATGGAACGCTGGGTGGCAAAAAGCAGGGAAGCGGGGTGTTTGTGTATATGATCAATATCAAAATAGAGAATGGGGAGAAGTTGTTGTATAAAGGAACGTTTGCGTTGATACGGTAGATTCATTGCCTCCCCAACCCCTCCGAAGGGGAGCCTCCCCAACCCCTCCGAAGGGAGGGGCTTTAGACCCCGATAACTTGGGGATGCATTATAAGTTTCAAGATTTATATCCTGGTATTAATAAGACTCTAAGAAATATGGAGTCTTAAGCCCCTGCTGAGGAGGGGTGGCTGCTTTCTTCCTTTGTTTGCAGTGCATTGGTAAGGACCTGCAACTGTTCCAGCGGGAGAGTAGCCAGGTTTTGGGCCCAATCGCCGCTGTTTATATTACGGTTGTGTTTATGCAGGGGATGATTATCCGCCAGCACTTCACCAGTCTTCGGGACCCATTGCAGAATATCTCTCGGATCACACACCAGGTGCTTGCATAAAAATGAAAGGTGCTTAAGACGTATCTCGTGCACCTCTGTGTACAATAGGCGGGCGGCAGTATGCCGGGGCAAGCCGGCTTTTACCAGCCAGGAATAGGGATTTGAAATACCACGGGCTTTAAAAACGGGGCCAAGGTTGAGTATGAACATAAAGTAAGGATTAATTATGCGGGTATAGATGCGGGAATGTGAAAGGGAGTTGGCAGATACAGAAAAAAAAGTTTGAAATATAAGAATGCCGGTGCGGGAAATAAGAATACCGATACGGGAAATAGGAATGCCGGTGCGGGAAAATAGAATGCCGGTGCGAGAAATAGGAATGCCGGTGCGGGAAATAGGAATGCCGGTGTGAGAAAATAGAATGCCGGTATGGGAAATAGGAATGCCGGTGCGAGAAATAAGAATGATGGTGCGGGACCTCACCCTGGTTTACTACTGTGTATGGTTTACTTAGTGCCCCCTCTCCCCGGGAGGGAGAGGGTGGTCGTTTGTGTGCGGGGTTGGGTGAGCTATTGTGTATTATTCGTTTTGTTTTGTGTGGTTTCTTTTCTGGTCTCACCCTGGTTTACTACTGTGTATGGTTTACTTAGTGCCCCCTCTCCCCGGGAGGGAGAGGGTGGTCGTTTGTGTGCGGGACCTCACCCTGGTTTACTACTGTGTATGGTTTACTTAGTGCCCCCTATCCCCGGGAGGGAGAGGGGGGTCGTTTGTGTGCGGGGTTGGGTGAGTTATAGTGTTTGGTTTTATCTTTTCGGTTATTAGTCTGAAGTAATGGTAAAAAAAAACTCCGGAACTTATCCGGAGTTTTGGTGGAAATAATTTTCTTATTTGGAACTCAGGTCGGCCCGGTAGAAAAGCATCTCACTCCATCTTTTCTCTACACAGACAGCATATTCTGCCAGCCAATAATCCCAGGTACCTTCTCCATGAACAGCATTGTACCGCTCAGCTATTGGTTTTCTGAAAGAAGGGTCCAGCTCTTTTAACCCGGCCTTTAGCCTGGTAACCGTAGCTAATTGCGGCTCACCGGAGTTGATCGAATTATATACGGCCACACTTTCATTACCGGTCTCCCATACTTTTTTCAGCTTTTTCACCATATCCGTCATTTTATTGATCATTCCCGGCTTAGGATACATGTGTGTAATGATGATCTTATCTGAATAGTCGGTCAGCTGAACGGTGCTCATGTCAGCATTGAACTGACTGTAACCAGATGTGCCGGCCCCGGTGGTGAGAGGGTATACATTTTTCTCCCAATCCAGTTTGTGTTCTGCACTTATATCTCCGCGGCCCTCCATTCCTTCCCAGCTGTTTGGCCCTTCGGTTATATGATAGGCACCTGATTCAGGACCTGTTTGCACTTCGAATACCCTCCACTTCCAATCGCCTGTGTGATACTTTGCAGCATGAGCAGCCAGTGCTTTTTCAAATTCGGTGATCTTTTCGGGTTTAGGAGTTACCCGGAAGGTGTTAAGGACAATTTTGTTTTGGCCTGCTCCTAATAGTGGAACAAGCATGAGCAAAAGAAAGATCTTTTTCATGTGTGTGTGTTTAGGTTATTAAAAAAGGAGGGCCGTGTTGGGATAGGGGGCGAAGGAGTTAGTAAGTTATGGGAAAATTAATTGAGAGCATTATTTTTTTTTGGAAGAATGAATTATTTACTGTGAGGGTGGGCGTCAGGCCTCACCCTGACGAACTATAGTGTATCGTTTACTTAATGCCCCCTCTCCCCGGGAGGGAGAGGGTGGTCGTTTGTGTGCG
>CAYUCU010000145.1:0-10377 GCA_964443345.1 uncultured Chitinophaga sp. | reverse complement strand
TACACTACCGGTTTTTCATTATTGATCGCTGCCACGATGTAACGGCCACCCACTACTTTGATATCCTTCACCTCTCCCCTTATCAGCAGGCCCGATTGGCCCGGTTCCACATAACTCCACTTCCCTCCTCCAGTATTTATCAATACATGACCATAACTCCCGTCCAGCCTCCCAAACTGTGGCGGAAAATTAAACAGGTTTCCTCCCAGTACCAGGTCTGCTTTGTTGTCTTTATTCATATCCGTCACCGCTACCGCATTCACACTTGATAACTGGACCCACAACGGCAGCACCTCTACTCTGAACTGCCCTTTTCCATCATTGATCGCCACTACCGACTGACAGTAGTTGAACCTTCTTTGTACCGATCTGTTTATTATCTCTTTACTGAACAACTCCTGCACACTCTTCTTTGCATACTCACTATGCTTCAAATTCTCTTTCTTCAGTGCCGGGAACTGGTCCGTTATCTCTCTTTTCAGGAACACCGGCATGTCTCTTTTATCAACCGTTCTCGTCAGGAACTGGTCCATCGTTCCGCTTCCATCAAAATCATTCACCCACAACTTTACAGGGTTCTCCTTGCCCGGTCTTAAGTAAAAGTTCTCCCCTATATTCCCAATCACCAGGTCCGTCTTCCCATCACCATTCACATCGCCTGCTGCTATCGTTTGCCACCAACCGTACAGCTCTTCCAGACCTGTGTTCTTCTGCTCTTCCAGCTTCTTTGCCGTTTTGTTATAACTGTATATCCTTGTCGTCATCCACTCCCCGGTGATGATCAGTTCTTTCTGGCTGTCTCCCGTCACATCTGCCCACACCGCTCCTGTTATCATCCCTGCCGTGGCCAGCTCTTTATTCAGCTGTTCCGTTACATCCGTAAAATGGCCGTTGCCATCATTATTATATATATAGCTCTGCGGCAGCACCCCATAACTGAACGGCACACTCCGGCTTCCCACATACAGGTCTTCATCCCCGTCGCCGTCATAATCATAGTTCACTGCCACCGATATGTTCATGTCATTATTCGGGAACCCTTTATAGTCTATCGTAAAGTTGCCCTGACCATCGTTCTTGTACAGCCGGTGCTGGGCTTCCCTTGTTCCCTTTTCCATATTGTTGCCCCCGGCCCCTATGTACAGGTCAGGGTCTTTGTCCTTATCTGCATCAAAGAACAGCACGGCCACATCTTCCAGGTCTGCATACAGCTTAAATACCGCCTGTTCCTTTTTGGTAAACCCGGTTGCCGTTTGCAGGTAGAGTTGTCCCGCCTGCCCTTTGGCACCACCGATATACATATCTTCCAGTCCGTCTCCGTTCACATCGCCTGTGGCCAGTTTGGGCCCTTCTCTTGACAGCAGCTCCGGAAGGTTCCTTTCATAGTAAAAATCGATGTACTCGTCTTCCGTGTGTTTGTCCAGTGCTATCGGTACCGGTTCAAGTAATGTAGCTGCTGGTGTTACTGCTAGCAGCTTTGCCGGCGGAGTGCTTGCCAGCGGTTGTTCCAGGTGGTGCACTTTATTCAGCCCCGGTTTTTGATACGTCGTCGTGCTTCTGTCCGGCCAGGTCACTGTCATTGAGTCCACTTCTTTGTTCTGACCAAGACCTATGATCTGTTTATAATCCACGCTGCTCTGAAAACCCCGGCTTGGCACCACCTCCCGGTAAAATACTTCTGTTCCCTTATATACTTTTATCTTGCTCCCGATCGCATAAGTATTGTTGCCCTTCCCTTTTAATACCAACCCGATATAACTGTTCCTGTTCTGCTCACGGCTGTTGTTCTTGTACACAAAGCTCGGCTGGTTCTCATTATTCACCACCAGGTCCAGGTCCCCATCATTGTCTAAATCGCCATAGGCGGCCCCATTTGAAAAAGTGGGTTCCATAAAACCCCATGCTTCGCCGGCATCGGAGAAACTAAGGTTGCCGTTATTTTTAAATGCCTTATTTGGCATGGGAAAAATGGGAATGTTTCTTAAAACAGAATCCACACTTTGTTTTTGACCAGAGATCACCATATTCTTTACAATATCATCAGCAAAGAAATCCATGAAGTCAAGATTTGTTACATCATGATTGATGCCATTGCAAACATAGATGTCATTTAATCCGTCATTATCTGCATCGAAGAATAAGGCGCCCCAGCTCCAGTCGGTGGCAGACACACCGCTGAAATTTGCCGCTTCAACAAACTGTCCGTTCTTATTATTCACCATCAGGCAGTTTTTCATGAACTGGCGGTAGAGTCCAACTTTGATGCGGGTATTATACAGGTCAATATTGTCAAAGGCTCCGAGTGTCTTCAGCCGGTAATCATCTCCCGGCAACATATCGGTCGTAAAAATATCGGTGTAGCCGTCGTTATTAATATCTGCCAGATCGGCCCCCATAGAAGAGAAACTGTTTTGTTCAATAGCTTCTTCCATCTGGTCTTTGAATGTGCCGTTTTGCTGGTTGATATACAGGTAGTCTCTTTCGTAAGAGTCGTTGGCCACATACACATCAGGCCAGCCATCATGATTTACATCACCTACCGAAACACCGAGTCCAAAACTGACCAGGGTACCATGAATGCCTGCCTGTTGTGACACTTCAACAAATTTGTTCCCATCATTACGGTACAAATGATCTCCGCCACCTTTAAAGAAATCAGCTACGGGCCATTTATCTTCCGGCAGATCTCTTTTGTTCTCATACCCGAGATTATTGATCGGCATCGGGCTGTTGTTGATAATAAAGCAATCGAGATCGCCATCCAGGTCATAATCAAAAAAAGAAGCATGAGTAGTGTAGGCCTTTATATCTAATCCGTAGGTGGCGCCCGACTCTGTAAAAGTGAGGTCCTTATTATTTATATATAATTTATTGCGCCGGTTACCATTTTTCATGTGTCCGGAATTGCAAACATAAATGTCCAGCCAGCCATCATTGTTCACATCGGCCATGACCACTCCGGCACTCCACATGCTGTCCTGCTTCATCCCGGATTTGGCGGTGATATCTTCAAATTTAAAATTGCCTTTGTTCAGGTACAGTTTATTCTCGCCCTGGTTGCTTGTCAGCAGCACATCACACAGGCTGTCATTATTGACATCGCCGATAGCAACACCACCGCCATTATAATAATTGCGGTAGAAGAAGCTGTTCTCTTCCGGTCCGTCCACAACATTATTAGTAAAATTGATCCCGGTTTCTTTTTCCAGTGTAAAGAGGGGATTAGCCTGTTTCGGTTTTTTACAACCGGTGGCTGCGAAAACGATCAGCAATAAAAATGGCAGGCAATCCTTTATGGAAGGTGTTATCATCATAGAAAGACAGGTGTCAAAAATATTGTATTTAGCACAGTTATTCTTGTCTTTTAAAGAGCCGTGGAGAGAAGGTTTAGCTGCTTAAAAAAGAAAGAAGCCATTAG
The DNA here is from genome assembly GCA_964443345.1 of uncultured Chitinophaga sp. Classification (GTDB taxonomy): domain Bacteria; phylum Bacteroidota; class Bacteroidia; order Chitinophagales; family Chitinophagaceae; genus JJ008. The sequence continues at coordinate 6,959 of CAYUCU010000145.1, read as the reverse complement.
AAAATGGCTTCTTTCGAATTGCTAAATTACACTAACTGCTAATGCTTATAAAACAGAGTTAATATCCGGGATTCTGAGTCAGGTTAGGATTAGCTGCTAACTGACCGTTTGGAATCGGGAAATATAAATATTTAGGATCGCTGGCTGCTTTTTCCTGCCAGGGCAATAAGTATTTACCAAAGCGGATCAAATCCTGCTTTCTCCAGCTTTCCAGGTATAATTCACGGCCTCTTTCATCAATCAACTGATCCAAAGTAACAGAGGCTAATAAGGAAGCGCCTCTTGATGGATGTGTTCTTACAGAATTCACCAGGTCAACTGCGGTATTACCGTATCCGCCGGCATTGGTACCGCCAGATCCGCCTCTCAGGATAGCCTCTGCTTTCATTAAGAGCACATCTGCCAGTCTGAAATACACATAATCATTGTCTGCGTTACCATTACCATCATACTGGAAGTCAATCGGGTATTTGTAAGCCCTGATACCAGTAACCTCAAGATTGGTTCCTTTTTCAATAAGCTTAACAGCATCTGTGAAGGATAATGGAGCACCGGTTCTGTCGTTCAAAGCAGCATCAGTATTCCAGTTGTATTGCTGCCCTCTCAGGAAACCTACGTTGATCCTGTTTCCGGGATTGGCTGGTGCGCCGGGAGAACTGTAAGGATAAGCAATACCTCTTCTCTTATCAGAAGCTTCAAACTTGTTGTAGAAATCAGACAAAGTGGTAAAGCCATTCCAGCCGGAAATGGTCATATTATAGTGAGAAGTTGAATAATACCTTGACCTGATATTAGCTGAAGATACGCCTCCGATATTTTCCTGTGTCCAGATGTTCTCGGTACCGATTGTTCCATTATTTGGGGCAAAGGCATCGAAATAAACCGGGCGGAAACTAAATAAACCTGAAGAGATCACCTGGTCGGCCAATGTGATCACCTGGTTCATATCTGCAGCAGCAAACGCAGGTGCAGCCCTGTTAGCGATCATCCCTTTATTCAGGTAGCATTTCATTAATAATACTCTTGCTGCATTTTTAGTGGCTCTTGTTTTAGGTGCATCTGGTAAATCAGGGATAACGGCATTCAGCTCACTGATTATATAATCCAATGCCTCAGTGCCTACCCGTACCCTTGGTGGCTGTAAAGTGCTTTCACCCGGATCCCTGTAAGGAACCTGTCCCCAGCCATCTAACACCATAAATTCTGCAAATGCTCTCAACATTCTTGCTTCAGCCTTTTGTTGCGGAGTAGGGTTAAAGCGGAGCATGTCAGTAGTACTGTACATTACACCACCCAGGTTGGCAAAAACTTCTCTTACACGGATATGATCACCATCAAATTTGTGAGAATGCAATACCCTCCAGGCACCGTTATCATCCCAGTCACCACCACGGGTAGGACCGATCAGTTCATCAGTGGTCATTTCCCAAAGAGCATATACACCTTCCTGTCCCTGGAATGTTCCCCTGATATTGTCATAGATACCAGTCAAAAGCGCTGCGGTATTGGCAGAAGTTCCGCCCCCGCCAACCTGGCTTTCAGAAAGCTGGCCATTCAATTTTTCATCCAACTTGGTACAGCCTGCTGCAACAAGTGAAATGATCAGTATTGAGAATATTAATTTTCGTGTCATAAGTATTTGTTTAAATAGTTAAGATTTAAAATCCAACATTTAGTCCAAAGGTGAAAATTCTGGCTGATGGGTATGGAATGTATTCGATACCTGTTGATGGAACACCGCCCTGGTTTTTGTCCACGTTAACTTCCGGATCGAATCCAGAGAAATCAGTCAGTACAAACAGGTTTTGTCCCGTAACAAACACAGACAATCCTTTAATATGTTTTCCGATATCACCAAAGGCATAAGACAGAGTCATATTTGCCATTTTCAGGTAATTACCTTTTTCCAGGAATCGGGAAGAAGCTGTAAGCGGATTGGCAAAAGATTCTTTTACCGGATCACGGAATACAGACAAGGCAATGTTTTTACCGTTATTGATGCTACCCACGTTGATAACGCTGTTCAGCGTGTTATTATATATATCATGTCCGAAGGCACCGTTCATATTAGCTATCAATGACAGTTTTTTGTACCGGAATGTCGTACTTAATCCCAACGTCATTTTAGGATTAGGGTTGCCCACATAGAATAATATGTCTCCACCCTCTGTATAATTAGCCAGACCTGTAGTTTTGTCAAATCCTTCAAACTTCCTGGTAAAGAAAGCATTGATAGGCAGGCCATTCTTGATCACCTCAACGGTTGTACCTGTAATACCCTGACCATGTAATCCTCCTGTATTGATAGGGGCAGGTAGCCCGGACACTTCATTAGTAATAAATGTGGCATTAACTCCAAAATCCCATGAAAGATCTTTTTTCGTGATGATAGCAGCGTTAACTGATGCTTCAACTCCTTTATTATCAATATTACCAGCAAGGTTAGTCCACTTAACCACACCACCCGGAGCTGCTGGCTGAGGAGGTTCGCTTGGGAAAAGCAGATCAGTTGTTCTCTTATTAAAGTAATCAACAGTGATATTGATCTTGTTTTTAAGCAACGTCATATCAAACCCTACGTTGAACTGTCTGTCAGCCTGCCATTTCAAATCTTTGTTTGCGTTGTTCGCTGCGCTGAAGGCTCCAGAACCGTTTCCGGAGAAAGAGTAACGCAATTGAGCAGAACCAGAAGGGAACTCAGAGTTACCTGTTTTACCCCAGCCGGCACGCAATTTCAGTGAATTGATAAAATCAACATGGAAGAAATCTTCTTTGCTGATATTCCAGGCGGCGCCAAAAGACGGGAAATAACCGTATTTGTTATTCTCACCAAACTTGGTAGAACCATCTGCACGGAATGTAGCCGTCAGTAAATACTTGTCTTTATAGTTGAATGCTGTTCTTACAAAATAAGATTGCAGTTCATTGGTTGGATCAGAATAAGATCCGATGCTCCTGTTGGTTGGATTTGTAAACTGGATATAATCTTCGAAATCCAGTCCAAAATCTCCAAAGCCACCAGAGGAGTTACCAAAACCACCAAGATCGTATCCTTTATTAATGAACTTCAGGTATTCAAATCCTGCAACGGCCTGTAAGTTCAGGTTGGCAGTGATCTGTTTGTTATAGTTCAACGTATGGGTGATCTGTTGTGTGATCAACTGTGCTTGTGCCAGTCTCACACGACCTTTGCCATATGTATCATTGAAATTAATAAAAGGTTGAATGGTAGTACTTCTCAAACCTGTACCATAGTTGATACTGTACAGGAAACGATACTCCAGTTCTTTTGTAATTTTATAATAAGGAGAAATGCTGGCCAGGATAGTTGTTACCCTTGCCTTATCTGTAATGGCTTCCTGAACAGCCACCGGGTTTAATAAGTCACCCCCCACTAATACGTTAATGGAATCACCACCGCCAACTTTTGTAAGACGCAGTCTTTCGGTTGGGTTCCACTGCAACGCATTACCTATCAGACTTCCTCTTGAACCGGCATCATTTGAAATCGGGGCGATCTCTTCACGGTACTGGCTGGGGATGATATTAACATCCAGGCCGAGTTTTTTGCTTTCCAGGAATTTGAAATTCAAACTAACATTAGCCGTGAATTTTTTGATCCCTGATTTTTTTACTATTCCTTCCTGGTCCAGCACGCCTAATGAAAGACGGTACCGGGCATTTTCATTGCCACCGCTCACACTCACATTATAGTTCTGGATCATTCCTGTTTGCAAAATGGCATCCAGTGCATTAACATTAGCTCCTTTATCATTTGAATTGCTTAAGCCATAATAGGTCAGTGCTTCACGGAACTGCTGGGCATTCAGCACTTCAATTCTCTTGGCAATCTTGGAAGTGCCCAAAGAAGCGCTTACTTCAATTCTTGGTTCACCGCTTTTACCTCTTTTAGTAGTGATCAGTACCACACCATAGGCAGCCCTGGAACCATAGATGGCAGTAGCTGATGCATCTTTCAATACATCTATTGAGGCAATGTCTGCAGGATTGATGTAGTTCAGCGGATTGTTGCCGGGGTTACTTCCACCCAATCCAATATCTCCCAAACCGGGACGGGCAGAACGACCATCCAAAGGCACACCATCCACCACATATAACGGCTGACCACTACCCGTAACGGCTGATGCACCACGGATCTTAACCGTAGTGGCGCCACCGGGCTGTCCGCTGTTATTAATAACCTGTACGCCGGATAATTTACCTTGCATCAGCTGGTCTGCAGAAGTAAACACCCCTTTGTTAAAATCTTTTTCTTTTACAGATCCAACAGAACCTGTCAGATCTTTCTTTTTGGAAGAACCATAACCAGTTACCACCACCTCATTCAGGTTGGCACCGGCATTGGCTACAAAAGAAACTTCAATGGCACCTCCGGTAATAGCTACCTCCTGGCGGTCATAACCGACAGAAGTAATTACCAGTGTTGTTGCGCTTGAAGGGACCGACAGGCTGAATGTGCCGTCAGGTCTTGTAGATGTACCCGTTCTTGTACCTTTCACCTGAACGGTAGCTCCGGCAACGGGGGACCCGTCTTTGGAATCAGTAACCTTTCCGGTGACGGTCTTGTCCTGTGCAAAAGAAACTTGCAGGACAAAAACGAGTAGCATGCTAAATAATGCAGAAAGCAGTTTTTGTGCAGACATAAGCAATCGATTTTTAAATTTATAATCTAAAAGTTAAACACATGGCCAGATGTCCTTTGGTATAAGGACAAGAATAATCAGGAGGGATAAGGTTGGTTCAATCAATCGTCCAGCATCTCTAACAAGGCAATATATATTACATCACAAATTCAATGCCTTTGTTAAAGAAATCCTAAAGCACTATAAATTTAATCCGAATATATGTCTCTTTAACACATTTTCTGAGGTTTTTTGCGGGTAGGGGTTCCGCAAACATTTGCGGAAATGTTTTCGGTGGATAAAATATAGTCTAAATTCGCCCTGTTAAAGGCTATGGGACAGACAGCTACACTAAAAAAGATCTCCGCTCAGCTCAACCTTAGTATTTCTACGGTATCCCGGGCATTAAAGAATCACCCGGACATATCTGAAAATACCAAACGAAAGGTAAAAGAACTGGCAGCACTCATGGAATATGAGCCCAACAGCTATGCGGTGAACCTTCGCACCAATAAAAGCAAAGTGCTCGGCCTCATCGTACCGAACATCTCCAACATGTTCAATGATTCTTTTATTTCTGCCGTTGAAAAAGAAGCCCGAAAAAGCGGGTACTCCCTGATGATCCTTCAGTCCGGCGACAGCCCTGTTCAGGAAGCTGAAAATCTGAAACTTTGCAAGCATTACCGGGTAGACGGTGTGCTGATATCACTGGCAGCAGAAAGCTACTCCACAGAGCTTTTTTCCAAATACCAGGAAACGGGCATTCCTGTCATATTTTTTGACCGGGTGCCCGAAGCCGGCAGTTTTGACACGGTTTGCATGGCCGATGAAGAAGCCGCCACCATTGCAGCCCATACTATACTTAAATACAAAAAGAAAAAGATACTGGCCCTTTTTGGCAATCCTGATCTGTCCATTACTAAAAAAAGAAAAGACGCTTTCTTAAAAATAGTAGAAAAGGAAAAAGGCGTACGAACAACGATTCAATATTGCATTAATTCTGAAGAAGCCAAACAGTGCACCGCCGCCGCCACTGCAAAAAACCCGCATCCTGACCATATCTTTTGCATGAGTGATGAAATTCTTATTGGTGTGATGAATGCTTTGAAACATACATGCCTGAAGATTCCCGATGATATTTCCGTTCTGGCCATCAGCAATGGATTTATTCCATCATTGTACAACCCGGAGATCAGCTATATAGAAACAAGCGGGTATGAACTGGGAAAATTAGCCATGAAACGGATGCTGGAAAATATGGAAAGCAAATCGGCACCAAGATCCATTATGCTGCCCTCCAGGTTTGTAGAAGGAAATTCTCTCTGATCAATGATCCGGGCTATATACTACCAGGTGCGTTGCACTTTCTTTTGCTGTTGCTTTTTTACCGAATACAACTTACCCGGCCGGTGAGACAAATTGGTTTCCATTTCATTCAGGTCCACCAACCAGTCCTTTACAGATATTTTTTTCCGGAAATTACGCCGGTCCAGTGCTACTCCCAGTATGGACTCATATAATTCCTGCAGTTCCCGCAGCGAAAATTTTTCAGGCAGGAGGTTGAACACTACGGGATGCTCCATTACCTGCTCCTGTAAACATTGCAGGCAGGTGTCCAGTATTTTCTTATGGTCAAATGCCAGCTTCTTTACTTCGCTCAATGAATGCCAGTGCAATTCATTGTGGCTTAATTTAAGCTTATGATTTTTTATATCCAGTAAGGAGTAATACGCAATAGTGACCACCCGGCCCGAAGGGTGCCTGTCGATGCCTCCAAAGGCATGCACCTGCTCCAGGTACACATCATCCAGTCCTGTTCGTTCCTTTAATATGCGATAAGAAGCTTTGTCCAGATCTTCCTCTGGTTTTACCAGGTCTCCCAACAGGGAATTCAATCCTTCAAATTCCTTCAGATCCGATTTAATAAGCAGCACTTTCAGCTCTTTGTCTTCGTAGCCAAATATCACACAGTCCACAGACACGGCTATATTAAAATAATCCAGGTGGCTTATTTTTTCAATCTCTGCTGTTTTCAGTTGTACCGCTTTTGACATAAAGGAATCCATTGGTAATTGATTAATGAAACAACACTGCCGCAAAGGTTGCTACAGTTTTGAATATACACCAAAAATAAATCTTCCCGAAAATACCAAATTCAAAAGCAATATTCCGGAACCGGTATTCTCAGACCGGCCATATATATTATAAGCAGAAACCTGCTATGGTTAATCGCTTTCCTATAACTTTACCAGCCAATTTTTACCTGTATGTATTCTAAAGAAAGCACAAAGGCATTACAGAAATCAAGTGTCGAAT
>CAYUCU010000144.1:0-10558 GCA_964443345.1 uncultured Chitinophaga sp. | reverse complement strand
ACCAGGAAGTAAAAGGCGGACTACAAGGACTGGTGATCGGTGAAGTACTGACCACGGAAAAACACCCCAATGCTGATAAACTGACACTGACCACGGTAAATATAGGCACAACTGAACCGCTCCAGATAGTATGCGGTGCACCCAATGTAGCTGCCGGACAAAAAGTGGTGGTGGCGCCAGTTGGTACTACTATATACCCAACTACCGGCGAACCCCTGACCATGAAAGTGGCAAAGATCCGTAGTGTCGAAAGCTATGGAATGATCTGCGCCGAAGATGAGATCGGCCTCGGCACTTCCCATACAGGCATCCTGGTATTACCAGCTGATGCAAAACCCGGTACGAGTGCCATTGATTATTTTCAACCATACGAAGACATCATTTATGAAATAGGGCTTACCCCCAATCGCATGGATGCCATGAGCCATTGGGGAGTGGCCCGGGATGTATGTGCTTACTTAAATCATCACGACAATAAGGACATGAAGCCGAAACTGCCCAACAGCAACAGCTTCAAGGTTGACAATACTTCTTTCCCTGTCGAAGTAAAAATTGAGAACGAAGTTGCCTGTCCCCGTTACTCCGGTGTCACCATTGCCAATGTAACCATTGGCGATTCACCCAAATGGTTGCAGCAGAAATTAAAGGCTATCGGTCTTCGCCCCATTAATAATATCGTTGACATCACCAACTTCATTCAGCATGAGACAGGGCAGCCGCTTCATGCCTTTGATGCCAACCTGATCGCCGGTAAAAAAGTGGTGATCAAAAATTTACCCGAAGGAACTCCTTTCGTTACACTGGATGCCAAGGAAAGAAAACTAAGTGCTGAAGACCTGATGATCTGCGACGAAAAAGAAGGCATCTGCATCGCCGGTGTGTTTGGCGGATTGCATAGTGGTGTTACAGACAAAACAAAAAACATCTTTTTAGAAAGCGCCTGCTTTGATGCAGTAACGATCCGAAAAACCTCTTTCCGTCATGGATTAAGAACAGACGCTGCCTCCCGCTACGAAAAAGGCACCGATATTTCTGCCACCGTCAATGTATTAAAAAGAGCAGCCCTGCTGATAAAAGAAATTTGCGGCGGCGAGATCGCTTCCGACATCGTGGATATTTACCCCAAACCAAAACCGAAGACCGAAGTTGGCATCAAATGGCACTTCATTAAAAAACTGAGTGGTAAAAACTATCACCCGGATGCGGTAAAGAATATTCTCAATAACCTGGGCTTTGAAACATTGAAAGAAGGAATTGATGAACTGCGGGTAGCCGTACCTTATCATAAACCGGATATCAGTTTGCCAGCCGACCTGGTGGAAGAAATAGTACGGATAGACGGGCTGGATAATATTGATATTCCTGAAGCTATTACCATTACCCCTGCTGTGGAAGATAATTATGCCACAGAAGAATACCGGGAAAAAACAGCTAACTATTTAGTGGGACTGGGCTTCAATGAAATGATGACCAACTCCATCACCAATGCCGCCTATTTTTCCGAAGAAGAATTGCAGGGTATGGTAAAAATGACCAACAGCCTTAGTGCCGAACTGAACATCCTGCGCAATTCCCTTTTTGAAACCGCAATGGAAGTGGTGGCGCATAATCTTAATCACAAAAACAATTCACTCCGCCTGTTTGAATTTGGCAAAGCCTATTCCACTTCCGGTCCGGGGAAGTACAACGAAAAAGAAAAGCTTTGTATCGTTATTACCGGCAATCAAACCGAAGACAACTGGAAACAAAAAGGTACGGCTGCTGATTTTTATACGCTGAAGGGTACTGTTGATGCCACGCTGAAGTTATTGGGCATCATACCGGATGCTGTTGAAATAGCACCCGTTCCCAAACTGGACAATCATATTGTTTTTAAACTTGATGGCCAGATAATAGCTGGTGCAGGAGAAGTAAAGAAAACCATTCTGGACAAATTTGGTATCAAACAACCGGTATTCTTTGCCGGCCTCAACTGGGGCCTGCTGGCTGACCTGGCATCAACCGAAAACAGGAAAGTAAAAGAAATAGCCCGGTACCCCGCCGTGCAGCGTGACCTGGCCCTGGTGGTTTCCAAAGAGCTGCCCTGGGAAGCAGTACAGCAAACGGTGCAAAAAATCAGCATCAGTAAACTACAGGACATCAAACTCTTTGATATATTCGAAAGTGAAAAACTCGGTGCTGGCAAAAAATCAGTGGCCGTTAATTTCACTTTCCTTGATGAGGAAAAAACATTGACCGATAAAGAGATCGATGGATGGATGGGAAAGATCATGACAACGCTGGAGAAAGAGGTGGGAGCGGAAATACGCAAATAGTGAAATTGGGGAAAGTACAATTGGGAAATTGGGAATTTTTTTTCAATATATAGAGTCTTCAAATTTGCTAAAGTGTTTTAGGGCTGGAGACAATTTCGAAATTTCCCAATCCCACTTTCCAAAATTTAAAAAAATGTCTGCCACAGAAGAACAACTAAAACGCATCCAGGAAAAATTGCAGCAATTGCTGAAACAGCATGTGGCCGTGCAGAAGGAAAACACCCGGCTGAAAGAAGAATTGCAGGCCGTACAGGATAAAGTGCTGGCACAGCAGAAAAATGCCGACGAATTAAAACAACAGGTAAGTATCCTGAAATTAAATGCAGGAGAAATGAGTGCGGCTGATAAGAAAGAGTTTGAAAAAAGGATCAATGGCTATTTGAAAGAGATCGATCGTTGTATTGCACAGCTGGGAGAGTGAGGAAGGAATGGAATAGTCGATAGTCGATAGTCGATAGTCGATAGTCGATAGTCGATAGTCGATAGTGAGAACTTCTTAATCAATAAAGTGTTGTGTGATACGGAAACTGGTGAACTTTTGAACCATCAAACTACTGAACTAAAGCTACACTCTCTTCACCAAATTCATTTTCATTTCATCAGATCCCTGCGAAAGTTCCAGTGTATATCTTCCGTAAGGCAGGTCATTCAATCCTGTCCAGGTCACTTCTTCAGGATTAGATGCAATGTCCCGCTCAATGATACGGCAAATACTTCCTTTATCATCCTTTAAAATTCCACGGAGGCAGCTACCTTTGGGAGTAGTGAGCTGGAGTTGTAATGCATCAATGAATACTGATGACTTGATTTTAGCAAACATATCAGAAAACGTTTTGGTTGTTATCGTTTCACCATTGTGACCTTGAACCTTTTCGTTTTCAACGAGGTACTGACTTTTTTCAGGAAGCTAATGTAATAAATAGAAGTTGAAAAATCCAAGAAAATGAGCGAATTAATTGCCATCTCCGCCCTTATCGGCGACAGGACCTACCGGATAAAGATCAAACCGGAGGATGAGGAAGTAGTGCGAAAAACCCTCAAGACCATTAACGATAAGATCGTGGAGTATAAAACCATGTTTGCCGGTAAGGATATGCAGGATTATGTCGCCATGGTACTGATCTGGTATGCCACCGAGCAGCATGCCGGTGCGGCCGCCGGGATCCTTAAAGACAATCTCGCCGAACAATTGACCGGAATTGAAAAAATGCTGGACGGTGTCCGGTAGAGACAAGGCATGTGGGGGATGGCGGGTAGAGACAAGGCATGCCTTGTCTCTACCCACATCGATTTCGTTCATTACATCCCTTTTAGTATCTTCGCTGATTACGTAAACTTCTGTAATCCTGACAGATGGAAGTATGAAGTTTATATTAAATCCCGTCCGGCAGGACATTCGGACAGGAATTGCTTATTATGAAACACTTAAACAAAAACATTCATGGATCCGAATATATTATCCGTCATCATTGGCGCCGCTGCCCTCATTGTGGGCATCATAGTGGGTAAAGTCATTTTTGCAAAAAACACCCGCAAACAAGTAGAAGAAGCAGAACTGCAGTCACAGACCATCCTCAAAGAAGCCGAATTAAGAGCTGAAACCATCCGGAAAGAAAAAGAACTGGAGGCGAAGGAGAAATTTGTACAGTTGAAATCTGCCCATGACAGGGAATTGCTTGACAAAAACAAAAAGATCAACGATACCGAAAACCGGGTCCGTCAGAAAGAACAAACCATCAACCAGAAAGAGGCCAGCCTGGATAAGCAGGTAAAAGAAAATGAAGCCATCAAGGAAACCCTGAACCGCCAGATAGAACTGGTGAACATCAAACGTACCGAACTGGAAAAACACCAGGAAGAACATATTCGCCGCCTGGAAAAAATCTCCAACCTTACCGCAGAAGATGCAAAAGCCCAATTGATAGAAAGCCTGACCAACGAAGCCCGTACAAAAGCCCTGGTATTACAACAGGAGATCGTGGAAGATGCCAAATTAAAAGCCGGTAAAGAAGCCCGCAAGATCGTTATCCAAACCATACAAAGAACAGCTGCCGAACAGGCCATTGAAAATTCTATCACCGTATTCAACCTGGAAAGTGATGAGATAAAAGGCCAGATCATCGGACGGGAAGGCCGGAACATCCGTGCTATAGAAGCCGCCACCGGTGTGGACCTGATCGTGGATGATACCCCCGAAGCCATCCTGCTTTCTTCCTTTGACCCGCTGCGCCGGGAAATAGCCCGACTTAGTCTCCAGCGCCTCGTTACCGATGGACGTATTCACCCCGCCCGTATCGAGGAAGTGGTAGAAAAAACCAAAAAACAAATTGAAGAACAGGTAATGGAGATCGGCGAAAGAACAGCCATCGAATTAGGTATCCACGGTCTGCATAAAGAGCTTATAAGAATGGTGGGCCGTATGCGGTTCCGTTCTTCCTATGGTCAAAACCTGTTGATGCACAGCCGGGAGACCGCCAACCTGTGTGCTACTATGGCTGCCGAACTGGGTATGAATCAAGCCCAGGTAAAACTGGCAAAAAGGGCCGGACTGCTTCATGATATTGGTAAAGTACCGGACGAAGAAAGCGAATTGAGCCATGCCCTGCTGGGAGCTAAACTGTCGGAAAAATATGGTGAGAACCCTGCGGTGGTAAATGCAGTCGGTGCCCACCACGATGAGATGGAGATGCAGTATGTGATCTCCCCTATAGTACAGGCCTGCGATGCCATCAGCGGAGCAAGGCCCGGAGCCCGGAGAGAGATCATGCAGCAATACCTGCAACGGATCAAAGACCTGGAAAACCTGGCCATGGCCTACACAGGGGTGGAAAAAGCTTATGCTATACAGGCAGGTCGTGAGCTGCGGGTGATCGTAGAGGCAGATAAAGTGACCGACCAGGAATCTGACAAACTTTCCTTCGAAATAGCTCAAAAGATACAAACCGAAATGACCTTCCCCGGCCAGATAAAAGTAACAGTGATAAGGGAAAAGAGGGCGGTGAATGTAGCGAGGTAGATAGAAGCCGTTAGCTATGAGCTTTTAGCTATTAGCCGTGAGCTGTTTATAGTCTTGAGCATGTACTATTTTATTCAACATTAAAATCAGTACCATGCGAAATTTTAAACAATTAAAGATTTGGCAGAAAGGATTTGTTATTGCTGTCAAATCTTTTAAACAGTAGCCAATTTTCCAAAAGAAGAGAAGTTTGGCATATCAGCGCAGGTAACCCGAGCAGCTGTTTCTATTCCTTCAAATATAGCAGAAGGCAACAGCCGCTCCAGTGAGAAAGATTACAACAGGTTCATAGAAATATCGCTGGGATCCTCATTCGAACTGGAGACCCAACTACTTATAGCAGAAGCTGTTAATTATGGCCATCCCGATCTGAGAAAAGAGTTGTTGAACGATCTTGAAGAAGAACAGAAGATGCTCACCGCCTTCAGCGCCAGACTTAGAAAGTGAAGGAGGGCTACCACCAATTGATGGCTTAAAGCTAACAGCTCGCTGCTAAAAGCTAAAAGTCCGAATTATTTGGAATTTACGGCTTACGCCGTTACCTTTGCCCTCCCTAAAAAAAGGATTATGAACGCTATAGCATATGTACATGAGCAACTGACCGGAAAGAAAGAGTTTCCTGCTTTCAAAGCTGGTGATAATGTGACTGTTAACTACAAGATCATTGAAGGTAATAAAGAAAGGATCCAGTCTTTTAAAGGTGATGTGATCAAGAAACAAGGACAAGGTGGTACTGCCACGTTTACAGTTCGCAAGATATCTGATGGTATTGGCGTAGAGAGAGTGTTCCCTTTTTTCTCCCCTAATATCGAGTCTATCGAGATCAACAAGACCGGCCATGTTCGCCGTGCCAAGTTGTTCTATCAGCGTACCCGCAGCGGTAAGAGTGCCAGGATTCGTGAAAAACGCCAGGCCGTTGCAGAAACAATAAAGTAATTTTTACGACAATATTTGAAAAAGCCCCTTCTTTTGGTCGGGGCTTTTTTATGATTCACCGGTTTTTACCAATTATTATTCCTTTATTTTTTTGTACTTACTATCTTTGACCTCTAATTTCATAAATATGACACATCCTGTATTATTGGGTATGCTGGGCACCAACGAGATCATCATTATCCTGGTTATCGTTCTGCTGTTGTTTGGTGGCCGTAAAATACCCGAGCTGATGCGTGGATTAGGTAAAGGCGTTCGTGAATTCAATGACGCAAAAAGTAATGTGAAGAAAGAGATTGAAGAAAGTGCCAGTGACGTTAAGAACTCCGTTAAGGACTGATTTTTCATAGCTCCCCTTTTATCTAACCCAAACAGCCGCTGCTTTTGTTTCAGTTTTCTTCCATTGAGCAATACCATGCCCAATTACAGGAAGGAAATGCCACCTGCTTACAGGCAGTGGAGCATTACCTTCAGATGATCAATACGAACAGGCACCTCAATGCCTTTGTGGAAGTATATGCAGAAGAAGCATTGCAAAAAGCCGGGCAGCTGGATGAAAAAAGAAAAGCCGGCTCCCCTACCGGTAAACTGCACGGCGTTATCATTGGTTTAAAAGATGTGATCTGTTATAAAGACCACAACATTTCAGCAGCTTCCCGTATTCTCAAAAATTTTACTTCTCTCTACTCCGCCACAGCGGTGGAAAGGTTACTTGCAGATGAGGCCATTATCATCGGTAACCTCAATTGTGATGAATTCGCTATGGGTTCTACCAATGAAAACTCTGCCTATGGCAAAGTGCTGAATGCCCTGGATGAAACAAGGGTCCCTGGTGGCTCCTCCGGCGGTTCTGCAGTAGCAGTACAGGCAGGTCTGTGCATGGCCTCATTAGGAAGTGATACCGGAGGTTCCGTTCGGCAACCGGCAGACTTTTGTGGTATTGTAGGTTTAAAACCCAGCTATGGCCGGATTTCCCGTTATGGGCTGATTGCCTATGCTTCTTCTTTTGACCAGATCGGCATTTTTGGAACTACTATCCCGGATGTGGCAATACTACTGGAGGTAATGGCAGGCGCCGATGAATACGATAGTACGGTTTCCCATACAGCTATTCCAGCCTATAGCTCCCAATTGCAAACTAATAAGAAGTTCCGCTTTGCTTATTTTAATGAAGCATTGGACCATCCCAGCTTGGATGAGGAAATTGCAGCATCCATCAGGAATAAGATTGAACAACTAAGAAATGAAGGCCATGAAGTTGCCGCTGTGGACTTTGGTCTGCTCGACTTTATCGTTCCAGCCTATTATGTGTTAACCACCGCTGAAGCATCCTCAAACCTGTCCCGTTTTGACGGGGTAAAATTTGGCCACCGCACCGCTGAGGAAGGGTTGGACCTGGTTGAATTCTACAAAAGGACCCGCTCAGAAGGTTTTGGCAAAGAAGTAAAGCGCCGGATCATGCTCGGCACTTTTGTTTTGAGCGCCGGCTATTATGATGCCTACTTCACCCGTGCACAAAAAGTGAGGCAACTGCTTTGCAGCAAAACACAGGAGATCCTGAAATCTTATGATTTTATTATAATGCCCACTTCCCCAGTAACTGCCTTTAAAACGGGGGAAAAAATGGATGACCCCATAGCTATGTATCTTGCTGATATATACACCGTTATGGCCAATTTGGTGGGTTGCCCGGCCATTTCTCTCCCCCTGTTCCGGCATAGCAATGGGATGCCTTTTGGCCTCCAGGTGATGACAAACCGGTTTGATGAAGTATCTTTGCTGCAGGTTTCACACCTGCTATTACAGGCAAAAAGCCGGTAATAGGTTATAAATCAGCAAGTTTGAGAAAATTAAAACATATTACGATCCTCGGCGGTTTGGGCTTTTTCCTGCTTCAGGCAGCCAAAGCCACAGGCATTGAGCAGCACTATTCCGGCACCCCTGTTTTGACAGGTGATACCAGTATTAAAAACGATACTACATTAAAAGAGGTACCTGATCCCAAATCGGGTTTTAAGGATTTGTTCCAAACGGCAATGGGTGGCGATGGGATCAGCGGGGCCCGCCTCAACCCGATGGCAATTAGTTTCGTAGAAAACTATATCTCAAAAAATAAGAAGGGTTTTCTGAAGATGAAGGATTGGGCAAAGCCTTATTTTGATATGATGGATGAAGTACTGACCCAGCATGGCGTACCAAAGGAAATGAAATACCTGGCAGTAATAGAATCCGGGTTAAAGTATAATGCCATTTCCTGGTCAGGCGCCTGTGGTCCCTGGGCTTTTATGCCGGCAGCAGCACAGCAATATGGTTTGAGCATACGAAGGGGAAACGACGAACGGTTAGATTATTTTAAAAGTACTCATGCCGCAGCCAGGCTGCTTACAGACCTGTATGCAAAATATGGGGACTGGTTGCTGGTACTCGCAGCCTACAATGGCGGACCAGGTAATGTGGACCGTGCCATCCGTAAAGGTGGTGGCAGTAAGGACTTCTGGACCATACAATATCACCTGCCAGTTGAATCTATGAACCATGTAAAAAAATTCATCGGCACACATTATATTTTTGAAGGTGAGGGCGGTATTACCACCGTTACAAAAAAAGAGATGAAAGACCTGCTGGTGAACAACAACACTGAGCTGAAAGAAGATGAATTGAGCACCACAACAGCTTATAAAATTTCCGGACGTTTTAATTCGGCTGTTATCATAAAGCATGTGGACCTGGATGCTGATACCTTCAATCGGTACAATCCAAATTTTGACAACCAGATCGCCCTGAATGGTAAATACGAACTTCGTTTACCAACCCCGAAGATGAACATCTTCATTACCAAAAGATACCAGATACTGGATGAAAGTATGGACTTGCTGTTAAAAGCTGCAAGCGGAACCAGGTAGAATAATTATTGTTCTAACACATTTTTTATCGCTTCCGCTTTCATTAAACATTCCTCCCATTCCATTTCGGGATCGCTGTAAAAAGTAATACCAGAACCCGCCTGGTAAGAAAGATAGCCGGATGCTGCGTTGTACATGATGCTGCGGATAACTACATTAAAATCAAAATCGCCGGCGGGGTCAATATAACCCACTGTGCCGGAAAAGATGCCCCGCCTTGTTTGTTCATACTGCTCTATCAGTTGCATCACCCTTTTCTTGGGAGCGCCTGTCATAGAGCCCATGGGAAAAGTGGCTTTTATGATCTCTGCAAAAGAAATCTCTTTTTTCAATTCGCCGCTCACCGTAGAGATCATCTGGTGCACCTGCGGAAAAGAGTAAATACCATATAGCTCATCCACTTTCACTGTTCCTTCCACGCATATTTTTGCCAGGTCATTTCTTACCAGGTCCACCACCATCACATTTTCTGAACGGTCTTTTGCACTGCTAAATAAAGCTTCCCGGTTTTGTGTGTCTTTCAGTTTATTACTCAATTCCCTTTTAGAAGTTCCTTTTATAGGTTGCGATAATACCTGGTTGCCTTTCTTTTTTAAGAATCGTTCGGGGCTGGCACATATCAGCCAATGATCACCGTTGCGGTACAAGGCGGAAAAAGGATTAGGCGAAACAGTGCTTAGTTTTTTATAAACTTGCAGTGGATCGATACTAACGTTTTCAGCATAAAACTCCTGGCAAAAATTAATTTCATAGCAGTCGCCCCGAAGGATATGCTGTTTTAATTTCCGGATGATGCTGATATATTCGCCCTGCTGAATCCGGCTTTTAATACTAACTGGTGAATGCGCTGCTCCGGCAGCTGAGACTGTTGTAGCTTGTATCGCATTAAATACTGCTGATGCATCTGCAGCTTCAATTACCATTTCATTTTCCGAAAGCCGGATCACTATCTCAGGTTCGAAGAAACAGAGATCGGCAAAACCAATTCCATCGGGATTGGAAGAAGAAAGTTCTTCAATTTCATTTTTAAGGTCATAGCTAAGGTGACCGAATAACCAGCCACCAGTCAGATGGAGACCGTCAGACTGGTGCTCGGGACGGTTCATGAATCGCTGCAAACTTTCTATTGCGTTTCCGGCACCTGCTTTTACCTCCCGTTTTACTCCAGCCGCAAGCAGGCATTCCATAGAATGTGGTTCTGTCTGGTATTGGTGATTATCCAAAAAACAAAAAGTGTTGAACCGTTTTGTCCAGTTCAACACTTTTTCTTTCACTTGTTCAAAATCACTTACCGGGAATGTGCAGTTAGTTGAGGGTGTAGTATTCAATTTATTTTTTGCCTTGTCGGGGCAGGGGGTTAATAATAATCATCCTCTTCATCATCATCAAAG
>CAYUCU010000143.1:0-10627 GCA_964443345.1 uncultured Chitinophaga sp. | reverse complement strand
ACGATACTTTTCTTAGAGTGTATATCAGTTTCGACGATCTGGCACTCATTCCCCGTGAGCGGTTTGAGTGGATCGAAGAATGGCATGCCCAGGAAGAACGGAAATACCTGGTGGGAATCATTTCTTTTGACGAACTGAAAAATAATACCTGGTGGAAAGAGAATAACACCTCCCTCATTTTGACCGCCAACCCAGTAATTGAAGATATTGAAACCCGCAAGCTGAAAAAGAAAAGCCTGGAACTGGCAGGGATCATTTAAAGAACAAAACAGAAAATACAGGTTTACCAAAAGAACATACCTGAGGCTGTCCCCAAAGACAGCCTCTTTTTTATACGCAAAATAAAAACACTAATAGAAGCTGCCTGTGCTAACTTTAATGCGATATAAGAAAGCAAAAAAGTAATTTTTCTTAACTGCAATGAGGGTAGCTTTAATTACACGGGCCACACTGCATAAAGTTCCGGGTGGAGATACGATCCAGATCGAACAAACTGCAGGCCACCTTCGCCAGATGGGAGCGCAGGTGGATATTATCCCTTCCAGTTCCCGCATCAACTATTCTCAATACGACCTGTTTCATTTCTTCAATATTATCCGGCCCGCCGATCTGCTTGATCATACAAAAAAATGTGGTAAGCCTTATGTCATCACTCCTATCCTCGTCGATTACAGTGAGTATGATCGCCATCACCGGAAAGGAATAAGCGGTTTTATATTGCGCCGGTTTTCCCCTTCTGCCAATGAATATATCAAAACAATCGGACGCTGGTTAATGGGCAAAGATCAATTGGTCAGCAAAAGCTACTTGCTGAAAGGGCAGCAACAAAGTATCCGCCAGGTGCTGGCGAAAGCAAGCTGGCTGTTGCCTAACTCCCTGTCTGAATACCATGATCTGAAAGAAAAATTCGGCACCACCACGCCTTATACCATAGTTCCAAACGGCATTGATATATCATTGTTTGCACCGAACCCCTCTGTTTCCAGGGATCCGCATTTAGTTATTTGTGTTGCCCGGATAGAAGGAATAAAAAACCAACTTCATCTTATCAGGGCATTGAACAATACAGAATTTACATTGATGCTGATCGGTAGTACCGCCCCTAACCAACATAACTATTATACAGAATGCCGCAAACTGGCCACTGAAAATATAGTGTTTCAACACCATATGCCACATGCAGCATTACTTCAGTATTACCAAAAAGCAACAACACATGTATTACCCAGCTGGTTTGAGACCTGCGGGCTTTCCTCACTGGAAGCGGCGGCCACCGGATGCGCTGTT
The DNA here is from genome assembly GCA_964443345.1 of uncultured Chitinophaga sp. Lineage (GTDB taxonomy): Bacteria > Bacteroidota > Bacteroidia > Chitinophagales > Chitinophagaceae > JJ008. The sequence continues at coordinate 9,340 of CAYUCU010000143.1, read as the reverse complement.
GTAATAAGTGACAGGGGCTATGCCCGTGACTATTTCGGACAGGATGCCTATTATTGTGATCCGGATGACCCGGCCTCCATACTAGCTGCGATCCGAAAAGCAGCAGCAAGCAAAAAGGATGACCTGTTGTCCAAAAGAATTGCCGCCACATATACCTGGGAAAAAGCAGCGACCATTACATTAGATGTGTACAAAAAAATTCTCTCACATTGAAGCAATTAAAGATCGGGATAATGGGCACCAGGGGCATCCCCAATCAATACGGGGGATTTGAGCAGTTTGCCCAACACTTATCTGCTGACCTGGTACAACGGGGCCATCACGTTTATGTATATACTTCCCATACACATCCTTATCAGCAAACTGAATGGAATGGTGTTACACTTATTCATTGCAAAGATTGGGAATATAAGATCGGGACCGTTGGCCAGTTCTTGTACGACCGTAATTGCATAGCTGATTCCAGGAAAAGAGATTTTGACATCCTGCTTCATCTTGGTTACACCAGTGATAGTATTTGGCATCGCAGCTGGCCTGCCAAAACCGTGAACATCGTAAATATGGATGGGCTGGAATGGAAGCGCAGTAAATACAACTGGCTGACCCGCCGGTTTCTTAAATGGGCAGAACGGTTGGCTGCAAACCATGCAGATCGGCTGGTGGCTGATTCATTAGCCATACAAGAATATCTGCAAAAAAAGTATAACAAAGAATCCTGTTTCATTCCTTATAGCGCCACCCTGTTTACAGATCCCGATGGCGCAGTAATGGAGAAATTCAAACTTAGTCCCCACAATTATTTTCTGCTGATCGCCCGGATGGAACCAGAAAATAATATTGAAATGATCATCAAAGGATATTTGGCAGCAGCAACTGCTTATTCTTTACTGGTTATTGGAAATACCTCCAACCGCTTTGGAAAATTCATCACATCAACATACAACGATCCGAAAATAATTTATGCTGGTGCACTGTATGACACCGGCCTGCTGAATAACCTCCGGTATCATTCTTCCCTGTATTTTCACGGACACTCTGTTGGCGGCACCAATCCCTCTTTACTGGAAGCAATGGCTTGCGGATGTCCTATTGCTGCATATGATACTATTTTTAATAAAGCTGTACTGGAAAAAGAGGCTGCTTACTTTTCAACAGCGGAAGATATAACGCGGTTGCTGCTTTCCCCGGAAGATATTCACCAACAAGAAGAAAGAAAAAAAATAAACCTGCAAAAGATCAGCACTATCTACACATCAGAAAAGATAACAAATGCCTATGAGCAATTAATGCAGGATGCGGTGGCAAAAAAGAAATAGCAGCACGGCCCTCATTTCATCACTTCCTTATTTTTCCCGGATACATTAAATTCTGGAAAAGCATTAGTAAAGGCCAGTATCCAGATCACATACTCTGCTGCATTGGTAATATAACTTCCCATGAACTGGTACAGGAATATGAAAAAGAAAAGCAGCAGCCGGTAATAATTCGTCCAGACCTTTGTCATAAAGAAAAGCACCACCTGTACCAGCAACCGGATTATAAAACCCACCCATCCAAAAAGCGCCAGTGTTTCTGCTGCAGCATTAGGAATAGCCACCGGTGTATGAAAACTGTAGAGATAATAACTACGTATTATATCGGCACCCGTCAGACTTAATTGTCCCGGGCCAATTCCCCAATACCAGCTTTTCTCTTCCAGCAGTTTCTTTGCCAGGATAAATGCTTCCTCCGTTCTCCCCATAGTGGAAGTATCCTTTCCCATAAAAATATTCTCCAGGCGTAAAAAAACCGGATTGTTTCGGAAAAAGATAAACCCCAATGCAAACAACGCTATTGCAATAAAACCAAAAGTGATAAATCCATTAACCACTCTCCGCTTTGTATGCAGCGACCGGAAATGAACAAAAAAAGTAAGCAATCCCCCAGCCACCAGGCACATGATCACCCCGATCGAAAAAGAAAGAACGAAAGGCAGAAACAACATAAATAACAATACCGCACTGTTTTCCCGGTTAAGCCGGAGCACATACCTGAGAAAATAAAAGGAAAACAGCGGGGTGAACAGCATTGCATAATAAGATGCCTCGTAAGTAAATAGCTTCAGCCTCAGAAATTGATCTACTTTGTCAGTGAGGTTCTGCTGTATCCAAAAAAAATAACGAAGCGGCGTGAAGTAAAAAATGATGGCGATACCGCAAAGCACTGTGTTTATCAACAATACCTTTCTGAAAACCTTTTCCTTTTCTGCATCAAACCGCAACCATGTATAAAATGCCTGTCCGAAAATATAAACTGCCAGTATATTAAATACCGCAATGGCGTATTTCTTTACCTCCACATCCACCAGCAGTATATGCGCCACTATGAACGGAAGCAGTAATCCTATAAAGGAAAGCAGTATATCCGTTTTCCGTTTTATTACGACCCATATATAAAACAGGGGAGCCAGCAATGTTGTATAAGTTAGCCCTAATGGCAACCCCACCGTGTTGAGAAAAAAATAGATCACAGCAAACAGCAAGGCTGCCTGCCGGGCCAGCAGGTACTTATTCCATTGCATGTGTTTTCTTTTTAAGGTAATCAAAAACACCCCGCCATACACCTCTTGCCTGGCCCCATTGCCCGGTAAATACCCTTTTTAAGAATCGCAACCCGGCGAAAACTAACACCAGCCCTGTTTTTCCCTTCCGGTACTTTGAAATAAAATACAAGCCGTTACGGGTATAATAATAATGTGCCCGAAATCCTTTGCCAATGACCGTACTTATTTTATCGTAACAGACCGCCGTCTGACAAACAGCTATTTCTATCCCTTTTTGCCGGGCACCATAGTTCCAATCCGTTTCTTCCCAGATCAGGAAATAATGCTCAGGCAGAAGTCCTGCAACAGCAAAGCTGGAGGCATGCGTAAAAAGACTGGCCCCGGAGATATAATCCAACTTGTCAAGCATATCCGGATGGGTGATCGCTTTTATAGTACCCGTATTGAAATTGATCGTTGCACCTCCATAGAAAAGTACTTTCTCTTTTTCCTCATACGACTTTACTACTGACCCGATGATCTTTTTTCCCTGCTGCTGATCAGCAAAATCCACCAATTGCTGCAGCGCATCCTGTTCAATGGTCATGTCAGGGTTGAGCATCCATACATAAGCATCTGACTGTTGCAGCATTTGCAATACGATATTATTGGCTGCTGCAAAACCTGCATTACTATCATTCTGTATCAATACTAATTTGGGAAGCGGTTGCTGCCGGAATGTATCACTAAACAGTTTTCTGCTTACAATTATATTATCCATTGAAGCCGGTACTGCTTTCCTTATCTGCTCCAGCGATTCATTTCCCGAATGATTATCCACCACCAGTATCGAAAAATCAGGGTAAGAAGATGCCAGCAGGGATTCGATACACCCCAGCGTATCCTCCCAGTTCTGGTAATTAACAATAATGATATAAACTTTCTTTCCCTGCATTTCAAAATAATTGACTGCCGCCGGCACTCTTTCTGAATGGCAATGACACACCAACGGTAATAAATACCTCCGTAATAAATATAGCGGCTATTGTTCCCCTGGCCTGGTAATAGCCGGCCAACACAACGTTGGCAGCGATACACAACAAAGCAGCGGCTGTATATATAGTGAAATAACTTTTCTTCCTGTCCAATGCCAGCAATGATGTGGTACCCGGAATATTAAGACACACAACAGGTAAAATGATACAGAACATCCGAAGCATAAAGATCGCTTCTGCATTCCCTTCCTTCATAAAGAAATAAAGGATCTGAGGTGCCAAAAGGGCTACACCAATACATCCCGAAACCACCACCACGAAAAAGGGGGGAAATACTTTTCTGAAAAACTGGCCTAACTGGCCCACACCGGCGCCAGCCAACTGGCAGGCCCGCGGATAAACCGATTGGGAAAAGACCACAAGCCCCTGCTTCATGGTAAAAAATATCTTCTCTGCAACACTGTAGTACCCGGCCACCAGGTCATTCGTAAAAAGACGGAGTATAAAAATATTCCCGTACTGAATACTATTCATCGACAGGTTAGTAACTGTAACAGACCATCCTTCCCGCAAAGAAACCTTTACTTCTGAAAAAGAAATTCTTTGGTACACCAGCCGGAACATGCGGGAGGCCAGTACCATAGCTATGATACCCGCCAGTAAATTGCCTGCACCAAGAAAAAAAATAAACAATAAACTATCACCTGGTCCCTTAATAAAAATAAACACCAACGCCACAAACACCAGGCGGGAAAACAAGATAACAGCCGCCAGCAATTGCATCCGTTCCAAACCCAGGAAAAACCAGGAAGGTACTGCAGCCTGTCCCGGTACAAAAAGAAATGCCATTAAGTAGAGTAAGAAATGCTGCCGGATAAATGGAAAGATCAAAGTGAGCAGCAGGAAAATAACAAAGGCGATGCAACAAAGTAGTCCTTTTGAAAAAAGCACCCGGAAATAAATAGCCGATAGTGCTGCAGGGTTGTCCCGGTTTATTGAAACTTCACGGGTGCCGGTTTGATTAAACCCATAATCGGTTAGGGTGGCCAGGTAAAACATGATCACCTGTGCCACAGCCACCACACCAAACCGCTCCACACCGATCCTGGAAATAACATAGGGAATGACCAGCAATTGCAGCAGGGAATTGATCACCTGTACCAATCCAAGTGAAAAAAAATTTTTCAGTAAATGTTTATTGCTTGCAATTGACATAGCTCTTGACGAAGATAAGGAGGCAATGGCGGCAATCATATTAATCAGGCGTCCTTTTTATCCTGATCAAGCAACCCCGGCTGCTGCAAATGCGATTTACAAAATAGCCATTCCGGAAGGGATCGTCATGTCTTTAACTCACCCGGGAACAGCTGATACTGCCGTGTAAATAAATTTTACTATTTTCATCAAAAGCAACTATGACTGCAGGTGCAAAAAATACAACAGAACAACCGGAAGATATTGACCTGCTTTTATTGCTGGAAAGATTCATTGCTTTCCTAAAGAGATTTGGCTGGCTTTTCATCACGGCATTGCTTCTGGGGCTTGCCGCCGGGTATTGGTTCTATCGCTCCATACCCAAAACCTACCAGTCACGGCTGGTGGTACATTCCTACCTGCTTACTAACCCGGAGCAGATCCAGATCGTAAACAACTGGGACCGGTTGCTGAAACAAAAAGAATTTAAGAATCTCTCCCTATTGCTTCATTGCCCGGAAAACATTCTTTATGGCGTAAAACAACTGAAAGCAAAAGAGATACAGCAGGTTTTTACCCCAAATAATCCCAATGGATTTGTTATCGACGCCCTGGTCACAAATAATAACATCCTCGACAGTCTTCAATCGGGAATAGTCTATGGATTTGAGAACAGTGAGTATGTAAAAGAACGCCTGGATGCCAAAAGAGCTTCCCTTCAGGAACTGATCATTAAAACGACTGCTGAGATCAGTAAACTGGATTCCACCAAAAAGATCATCGAAGGTATTATCGGTGGCAGCGGGCGTAGTTCTTCTTCATTGATACTTGACGGGTCCTCCATCAACCGGCAGTTAATAGAAATGAATGAAAAGTTGCTGGGATTTAAAGAAAGCCTGGAATTCACCAATGCGATACAGGTTTTGCAAAGCTTCAGCAAATTCAATGAAGTTCATGGCCCGAAACTGATTCCCTGGCTCTTTATCGGTGTGGTATGCTTTCTTTTTTTAGCCTGGGCAATTGTACTGGTGTATACTACAAACCAAAAACTGAATCAAAGGAAAAAAGACCGCTAAACAGGTACTCCTCATTTTCTAACAGCTGTTACATGAATCATCAGCCAAAAGCGTCTTCCTTACAATCCCGCTTGCTATTTCTTTGCTATATCCTTTTTTTTACCGGTCTTATCTTTTCATTCCGGGCAGTCAGCAGCATCAGTACGGGGTTATTAATTCTTGCCGGTATTTTTTATAACAAACAGGAAAATGGCACTTACTTAAATAAGAGCATTAAGGATCTTTTCTTATTTGCCTGCCTTGCTTTTTTCCTATTCCAGTTCGTCGCCTTTTTATTCAGTGATTTTAATATTGCCGAAGGCCGGCGGCAGGTCGTCTTAAAAACAGGAATGGTATTAGTTCCACTGGCCGTTTGCTGCACTGGTCCAATAAATGCAGCCTTTATGAAACGGTTAATGACAGCTTATTCTCTGATCCTTGTTGCCGCCTGTCTTTTTTGCCTTGCTATGGCCCTCAGCTATTACGTACAGACTGGTGACTCTTCTCATTTCTTTTATCACCCGCTGGTAAGCCCATTGAAACAGCATGCCGTTTATTTTTCGTTACTTGTTTTTTTTGCCCTTCTCTTTACATTAGAAAATACGAAACCCGGTGAATGGCTCTTTCCTCCTGCTCTTCATTTCGCCCTGTTGATCTTCCTGTCCCTGTTCCTGGTACTTCTTTCTTCAAAACTGGTGCTTATCTTCTTTGCCTTTTACCTGCTTTATTATTTTGTAACATTCGGCAGAGGTGGCACCTATAACCGGGCAGTGATAACAGCTATTGCCGTAGTGCTTGTTACCGGCGGCATACTGCTCTTTGTCACCAACAACCCGGTAAGCCGGCGGTTTAAGGATATTACAAAAGATAACCTGGCCGTGCTGCAGCAAGACAGCTACAAAACGTCTGATTATTTTAATGGTCTTCAGTTCCGGCTGCTGCAATGGAAGCTGGTACCAGAAATACTGAATGAAACGAATGGCTGGTGGCAGGGTGTGGGGGCAGAACGGGCACAGGAACTGCTGGCACAAAAATATATCTCAAAAAATATGTATGCCGGTAAGCCGGGTACGGAGCGTAAAGGATACCTGCTATATAACACCCACAACCAATTATTGGAATCACTACTAAAAAATGGGATCCCCGGGGCCCTGCTCTTTCTTTTTATCTGTTTTGCTTTATTACGGATCGCCTGGCAAAAAAAAGGCCGGGTGGTACGTTTTGTGATTGTCCTGCTGCTGCTTTACAGTTTTAATGAAGCGGTACTGGAAACCCAATATGGTGTGCTGATATTTACGTTTTTCCCTTTATTTTTCTCACAAGACTGACCCAAGCCAACGTTTTGCCCGGTTATTACGATTGAATGATACTTTAGTTCCTTTATGCACCCTTTATCAGCAGTCATTATCACCTTTAACGAAGAAGCCAATATCGGGCGATGTATCGAATCATTGAAAAAAGTGGCAGATGAGATCGTGGTGCTGGACTCTTTCTCTACCGATCAAACGGCGGCCATTGCCCGCAGCCATGGTGCTATTGTACACCAGGAAAAATTCAGAGGCTATATCGGGCAAAAGAATTTTGTGATACAACTGGCCTCCCACAATTATATTTTAAGCCTGGATGCTGATGAGGAACTGGATGAAACGCTGGTGTTCTCCATCCTGGAAGCTAAAAAAAGTTTTACCTGCCGGGCTTACCGGGCCAACCGCTGCACCAATTATTGTGGTCATTTTATCCGTCACGGATTGTGGTACCCCGATCCAAAGGTCCGGCTGTTTGACCGGCGCATAGCACAATGGGGCGGACTGAACCCTCATGATAGGATAGAAGTGCAAACCGGGTTCCCGGTAAAAAAATTAAAAGGAGATATCCGCCATTACTCATTCCATACGCCGGAAGACATGGTTTGGCAAAACAACCGCATGAGCTCCATTTCGGCCGCATCCTTATATGCCATGGGGCGCAGAAGTAACTGGTTCAAAATGCTGGTACGTCCTGCCTGGGCATTTTTGAATGGCTACTTTTTCCGGTTGGGTTTCTTAGATGGCGCCGATGGTTTTACTATTGCCATAAATACGGCACACCAGGTTTTCCTGAAGTACAGTAAATTGTACCGGCTGCAGCAGAACATACAAAAAACTGTTCCTGCACCCATGATAAAACCTGTACTAACAGAAACAAAATCTGCCGCCGGCGATGCCTGACAAAGAAACACTGATCATCCTCATTCCTGGTTTCCCAAAAGATGAAGCAGATTCCACCTGCCTCCCTTTTCAACAGGCTTTTGTAAACTGCCTGAAAAAAAACTACCCGGAACTTAATATAGTGGTCCTAGCCTTTCAATATCCTTTTGAAACAAAAGAATATACTTTCCAAAGCATACCGGTCATAAGTTTTGGAGGAAAAAACAAAGGCGGGCTGCCCAAACTCCTGCTGCGAAGCAAGATCAATAAGCAGCTTAAAAAAATTCACAAGAGCTGTTCCATTAAAGCCATCCTTAGCTTTTGGTGTGGTGAATGTGCCTTTGTGGGCAGCCGCTTTGCCCGCAAGCATGAGCTGAAACACTATTGCTGGCTGATGGGACAGGATGCTAAAGCAGCTAATCCCTATCCCCGGAAAATAAAATTTGCACCGGATGAATTAATTGCGCTGTCAGATTTTTTAAAGGATGAATTTGAACGAAATCACCAGGTACGGCCGCATAAAATAATTCCGCCGGGTATTGATACAACTGCACAAACCGGTATGAATGCAACAAGGGATATTGACCTGCTGGCAGTTGGTTCGCTAATCCCATTAAAACAATATGCAATTTTTGTAGATGTGGTGTGCCAAATAAAAAAAGTAATTCCCTCTATTAAAGCCGTACTGATCGGCGATGGCCCGGAAATAGAAAATTTACTGGCGCTGATCAAAACCAAAAAATTAGAAACCTCCATTCAGCTTACCGGTGAGTTGCCACATGCTGTCGTTATTCAATATATGCAACGGAGCAAACTATTGCTGCACCCTTCAGCTTATGAAGGATTTGGAATGGTTTGTATTGAAGCGATGTATGCCGGTGCGTCTGTCATCAGTTTTGTAAAGCCCATGAAAAAAGAAGTACCGGGCTGGCATATTGTTGCCGATACGGAAGAAATGAGCAATAAGGCTCTTGAACTTCTTCCAGCTTACGTTCCCGCATCAACTGCCGAATTTGACATCAAACATACTGTTACCGCTTTTATGTCTTTGATTTATCCGGCTGATTGAATCACCGATTCAATTTTTTTTCCGATCGCTTCAAAGGAAAAATTGTTACGGAAGCGGGCCAGTGTTTTATTTCTTTCCTTTTCCAGGTCAAATTGTGCAGATTTATACAAAGCATGTAATAGCGCCGCCTGGTTGCCCGGTTCAAACATTATCCCGCATTCACCCTGCCCTGTTAGTATCCGGAATGAATCAATGTCTGTTATGATGGGTACACATCCGCAGGACATAGCCTCACATACTGATATTCCGCCTCCTTCGTAATGTGAGGCAGATATAAAAAAATCAGCTGCATTGTACCACAGCTGTAATTGCTGATGCGC
>CAYUCU010000142.1:0-10656 GCA_964443345.1 uncultured Chitinophaga sp. | reverse complement strand
AACCGATAAGATCCATGGTAAAGGCGCCCATTTTTACTCTCTCTAAATTATCCTTTGCACTCTCTTCTTTTAATGTTTTTAAGAGATCATCGTATTTGATCTTGTCGGCATCCTTATCTTTTACATATCCCATATCCTCAAACTGAATGATAAAGGCGTAACTGCCGGGATCAGTGGCCCCGCTGGAAGCAGGAAATAAAGCCCCGAGCGGTGCCTCCGCACTTTTAGGGTTACCCCACAGGTCTTCAATTACATATTTTGCTTCTGCTGATTCCAGGAATTTAAATCCTGCCGGTACATTAATGCTGGCAACGCCATTTCCTAATTCGATCTTTCCTGTTTTATAATGCAGTGTCCCTTCAATAGAGTCCATGATCCTCATTTGTTCCTTCATTAGCTGAAGCGAATCTTCCGGATCTGCCGCCATTGCAACGGAACAAAAGGTGAAAAGCCCTGTAAGAACAGCAAGTACTTTTTTCATTTGTTATTTTTTATTTTAAGAATCGTTAAATATAAAAAAAAGACCCTGCAAATTGCAGGGTCATAATAATTATTTATCCAGAATAGTATTTATTCGGCAGGCTTCGTTTCAGCAGCTTTTTCTTCTGTTCCTGCTTCGGCCGTTTCTACTTTCTTTTTCGCTCCACCGGCCCGGCGGGTCTTTTTGGCAGCTGTTTTCGCTTCGCCTTTACCCTTACCGTAAATATCATTAAAATCGACCAGTTCTATCATTGCAGTTTCCGCATTGTCACCGACACGGGCACCCAGTTTGATCACACGGGTATATCCACCGGGACGACCGGCTACTTTTTCGGCTACAGTGCTAAACAGTTCTTTTACTGCTTCTTTGTCCTGCAGGTAGCTGAATACTATCCTCCGCTGATGTGTGGTGTTATCTTTTCCTTTAGTGATCAGTGGTTCTACATATACCCGCAACGCTTTTGCTTTAGCAGTAGTAGTTACAATTCTTTTGTGTTCGATCAACTGGCAGGCCAGGTTCATTAATAAAGCATCTCTGTGTGCTTTTTTTCTGCCGAGGTTTTTTACTTTGTCTCCGTGACGCATGACTGTTTAATTTAATTCGGTTGTACCGTGTCAGGAATTACAACCTACTGTTATAAATGATCTGTCGCTAACAGCTAATAGCTGCTGGCTAACAGCTTTTCTTAGAATTCACTTGGATCAATACCGAGTTTGATAAGGTCCATTCCAAAATGCAGACCTCTTTCAGTGAGCACTTGTTCAATCTCAGCCAGTGATTTCTGACCGAAGTTGCGGAATTTCATCAGGTCTTCCTGCTCGTATTGTACCAGTTCGCTCAGTGAGTTGATCTTGGCGGCTTTCAAACAGTTGAAAGCTCTTACAGAAAGATCCAGGTCTTCTAATGGTGTTTTCAGCACTTTGCGCAATTGCAACGTTTGCTCATCCACCATATCTTCTTTCTTCTCTTCCTTATTGTCAAAAGTGATGTTCTCATCAGTAATGATCATCAGGTGCTGGATCAGGATCCTTGAAGCCTGCTTCACTGCTTCTTCCGGATGGATGGTGCCATCAGTAGAAACTTCCATGATCAGTTTTTCAAAGTCTGTTCTTTGCTCCACACGGGTGTTTTCGATCGTGTACTTCACATTCTTGATAGGTGTGAAGATGGCATCGATCGGAATATAACCCAGGGGGGCATCTTTTGGTTTATTATCTTCTGCAGGTACATAGCCACGACCTTTACCGATGGTCAGCTCAATGTCCATCCGGGCAGAAGAATCCAGTGTACAGATCAGCAGATCGGGGTTCATGATCTGGAAAGCATGGGTGCCTTCACCGATCATACCGGCTGTGAATTCTGTTTTATTTCTGATTGATAAAACGATCTTTTCATTAGCCACCTCATGGTCAGCTATTTTTTTAAACCGAACCTGTTTCAGGTTCAGGAAAATTTCCACCACGTCTTCGCTGATGCCTTTCATTGTAGCAAATTCATGCTCCACACCTTCGATCTTCACACCAATGATAGCATATCCTTCCAGTGAATTCAGCAATACACGGCGAAGTGCATTACCAATGGTTACACCGTAACCGGGTTCCAACGGACGAAACTCAAACTGAGCTTCGAAATCAGTTGCTTTCTGCAGAATGATTTTATCGGGCTTCTGGAAATTTAAAATTGCCATATTTTACATTTAGATTTTAAAAAAGTATTAAAGAAATTATTGGGAAATTTTAGAATTGTGAAATTTCGAAATTTCATTAAAGCGTAAAAAAACTTTAACCCTTTCAACATTTCCCTACCTTGTAAAGTCTCATCGGGCAGGAAAAAATTTCCCAATCTCCCAATTGCACTTTTCCCAATTATAATTATTTCGAATAAAGCTCCACGATCAGCTGCTCCTTGATATTCTCAGGAACACTTTCCCTTTCAGGATAGGTGATGAACGTGCCTTTCATTTCAGTTTCGTTCCAATCCAGCCAGCTGAACTTTGGATTTTTGCCACGAACCACACTGGTGATGGAGGTTCTTTCTTTGCTTCCTTCCTTAATAGTAATAACATCACCAGCTTTTAACTGGTAAGAAGGAACGTTTACCACATCACCATTCACCTCAATATGCTTATGGCTTACCAATTGGCGGGCAGCAGGACGGCTTGGTGCGATACCCATGCGGAACACCGTATTGTCCAGGCGGGCTTCACACAATTTGATCAGGTTCTCACCAGTTACACCCCTGCGGCGGGCTGCTTCTTCAAATGTTTTGCGGAATTGTTTTTCTAAGATCCCGTAGGTGTACTTCGCTTTTTGTTTTTCACGAAGCTGCAATGCGTATTCGCCTAACGTCTTACGTTTGCGTTTTTCGCCATGCATACCGGGAGGGTTGCTTGTTTTTCCCAACCATTTACCATTGCCTAAGATAGGCTCACCGAAAATGCGGGAGATCTTGGTCTTTGGACCAGTGTACCTTGCCATAGTTTTTATTCATTTACGCTTTTTTGTAACGGTGCTTTGATCAGTAAAAGCGTTAAAAATCAATCAGGCACCCTTTTTTAAATGAAGCTCTTGGCTCTATGTCGAGTCGTTAGTCCTTAGTCGATAGTCTGTAGTCATTGCTGACTATTGACTCCTTACTAATGACTATAGACTATTAAACTCTTCTCTTTTTCGGCGGACGGCAACCGTTGTGCGGCATGGGCGTCACATCCTTGATCATCACTACTTCTATACCACTTTGTGAAATGGAACGGATGGCTCCTTCACGACCAGCACCCGGGCCTTTTACATACACATCCACTCTTTTCAGACCTGCATCAAAAGCTGTTTTTGCAGCATCTGAAGCGGCCATTTGCGCAGCATAAGGGGTGTTCTTTTTAGAACCCTTGAATCCCATTTTGCCGGCACTGCTCCAGGCAATTACCTGGCCCGTCTTATTAGTAAGACTGATGATGATGTTGTTGAAAGTTGCAGAAATATGCGCATCTCCGTATGAATCTACTTTCACTACTCTTTTCTTAGCGGCTGCTTTTGCGCTTACAGCCTGCTGTGCTTGTGCTTTTGCCATAATTTTTGTACCCGAGGTAATCTTTCTATGTTTAACAATTATCCTCCGCCATTCGGCGGAGAACCTGAATCAACCCTCCTGCTGACTTACGAAGCGATCCGCAATTGATTCATTTTTATATGTAAGTCTTTATTAAGAAGCTTTGAGTAGTGAGTTACGAGTTTCGAGACCTTAGCTCGTAGCTCGCTGCTCATGGCTCGCAGCTTTTCTCTTATTTCTTCGCTGCCTTCTTCTTACCGGCCACTGTCTTTCTCTTACCTTTTCTTGTACGGCTGTTGGTCTTGGTACGCTGTCCACGAACCGGCAAGCCTTTACGATGACGAAGACCACGGTAGCAGGCGATATCCAGCAAACGCTTGATACTCATCTGCACCTCTGAACGCAACTGGCCTTCTACTTTCAGCTCATCGGTGATCGTGTTACGAATAGAGGTCAGTTCCTCATCATTCCATTCATGCACTTTTTTGCTGCGATCAATACTGTGCTTGTCAAGAATGTACTTGGCAGTAGAGGGACCAATACCATATATATAGGTAAGTCCTATTTCTCCTCTTTTGTTTTTTGGTAAGTCAACACCGGCAATACGAGCCATATTTCTAGTTTATTTTTGTAGTTTCTTTATATTCCTTGTCCGAAAGTTAATAAGTCGGGAAGACCGAAAGAAACTCTCCAATAGTTTGACTAATCTTTCGGACTTTACTGACTTTCCGTCTATCCCTGTCTTTGCTTAAAGCGGGGATTCTTTTTGTTGATTACATACAGCTTGCCTTTACGACGAACGATCTTGCAATCAACGCTGCGCTTTTTAATAGATGCTCTTACTTTCATTTTGTTTAGCTTTTAGCTATCAGCCATTAGCTGTTAGCAGTTCTAAATATTATATTCTTCCTTGTATTGGCTAAGAGCTTACAGCTATTAGCTAACAGCTTACTTATACCTGAAATTGATTCTTCCCCTTGTCAAATCATATGGCGACAACTCCACTCCTACTTTATCTCCCGGCAGAATGCGGATATAGTGCATTCTCATTTTTCCGGAGATGGTTGCCAGTATTTCATGCCCGTTTTCAAGCTTCACCCTGAACATAGCATTTGATAAGGCCTCTATAATGGTACCATCTTGCTTAATAAGGGGTTGTTTCGACATATTTTTTTTGGGAACGCAAAGGTAGGAGTATCAGGGTGAAAAAAGAAAAAACCCCGGCTAATTTTCGGGGTTATGTGCAAAAAAACTGTTGATTTCCAATAAATTTCCTCCTAAATCCGGGTTTAAGCCTTATCCAGGTGCACTTTGGTCATGTCCAGGTAGAGGTTTTGCAGCTCATGCACCCCCAAAGGGAAGCTGAAATGCCGCCGGTCTTCCCGCCACCACATCTCGACATTCGAAAAATCCCCTTTTTGAGGGGTTACCAGCCGGAAAGAGTCTTTTTTGTATTTCACCCCTCCATCCAGTTCTTCCCGGGTAAAGCCCAGTTTAAGCAACTGACCCTCATCCAGCGGGATGGAATGCATTTCTTCGGGGCTGAACCAGAATTCCTGCACCCCGTTATTTACCAGGGCCTGGTTTTCTTCATGACTTACACTTACCACCGTTCCTTCCCGCATTACGCCTTCATCATTGATACTGATAATGTCGCCTGATTTGAGATGTCCGATTTTTAGCATAGCAAGTCGTTTTATTTCTCCGAATATAAAAAAACTTTAGAAAAAACCGGAATCACTTTTGAGAAAAACTCCGGGAATTTGGCTTATTTCCAAAAAAGTGTATTTTACAGTTCCACATTAATCAAAAACCAACAAACTCATGAAAAAAACAGTAACAGCCTTCGTAGTGTCCATTTTTTGCTTAACCCTTGTTTCCTGTGGAAGCAAAAAAGAATCCGCTGCCTCTATTGCCAAAGAATGGTGTGAATTGAACGCTAAGGCATTTAAAGCAGAAGGCCCAGCCAAAGAAGCAGCAGAGGCTGCCCGGAAAAAATTTGAAGACGCAATGGAAGCCAAATACAAAGACAACAAAGCCTTTATGGAAGAAGTAGGAAAAGAAGTGGAAAAATGTGAAGCTGCTTCCGAAGGAAAATAAGATCTTCCGTATAAATGAGTACAGGCCATTTTGCAATGCCGAATGGCCTTTCTTTTTTCTATTAGCTTCTTTTACGATAACTGATCACAGCCCAGCCATTAAATACAACCGCAAAACCCAACATGGCATAGATGTGATACCGGATATCGGCCAGTGAACTTCCTTTTAATATTACCATCCGCATCACTTCAATGAAATAGGAAACGGGGTTGAACTTAGTGATCCATTTCGCCCATTCCGGCATACTGTCGATAGAAGTGTATAATCCGCCCAGCAGGATGAAGATCATCATCATAAAGAAGGATAATAACATGGCTTGTTGCTGATTACTTGAATAGGTGGACACCAGCAACCCCAAACCCAGCACGGCCAGAAGATATATGGCTGCAAATATGTAAATAGTAAGAAAACTTCCTGCCGGAATGATCCCATAAAACAACCGGGAGATAGTAAGCCCGATCGTAAGCACTACCAATCCCAATATCCAGAAAGGAATAAGCTTGCCTAATACGAAATGATACTTCTTTATCGGCGTTACATTTATTTGCTCTATCGTTCCGATCTCCTTTTCCTTTACAATATTTATGGCCGCCAGGTTGGAGCCTACCATGGTAAGCAGTATGACCAGGATGCCAGGCACCATGAAGTATTTATAGTTCATTAACGGGTTGAACCAATTGGATGTGGTGATCTCGATCTGTGTTTCGGGGCTGAAGCGGGGAAACTGTATCCATTCAATCCGCACCTCCCTGTTATAATCCTGGATGATGGTCCGCAGGTACGCACTGCCAATATTCGCTTTCACTCCGTTGATCGCATTCACCGCCATAAAAAGGCCTGCTTCGTCCTCTTTTACCAGGTTCTTTTCAAAGTGCGGCGGTATCTGCAATATAAGGTCTGCTTTATCTTTTTCTATTTGCCGGAGTGAAGCATCGTAAGAGGCTGTGTATTCAGTAAGGATGAAATAGCCGGAAGAAGTGATCTTATTGATCAGCTGACGGGAATAATCCGAATGGTCCTGGTTCACCACCGCCAGTTTGATATTCTTCATTTCATAATCAGCGGCCCAGGGCAAGATGAGCAACTGAATGACGGGCATCACCAGTATGATCCGGAGGATGGACGGATCCCGGAATATCTGCCGGAATTCTTTTTGCAATAAAAATTTTAATGTTCTCATCTTATCTGATTGCGGCTGTTTTGCTGAATAGAATTACGGGACGTACAAGAGTGCGACGCAAGGGACGATGCCATGAAAAACTATTGCTGGTAAAAAAAATGTTTCTCATGCCAGCCGGATTTTAAATTTCTTAATGGCCATCATTAAAAAAAAGACCATCATTCCGCCGAGTATCAATGTCTCTTTCCAGATGGCGCCAATACCCAATCCTTTTATCATTACTGATTTTACAATACTATAATACCATTTGGCTGGAACGATGTTGGAAACGATCCGCAATGGTAATGGCATATTTTCAATAGGGAACATAAATCCGCTGAGCATGATCGTTGGTAAAAACAATGCCACTAATGATATGAACATGGCTGTTTGCTGCGATTCTGCACCGGAGGATATCAGCAAACCTAGTGACAAGGATACCAGGGTGAACAAAATACTTTCGAATACGAGTAAGAAAAGGCTGCCGTTGATGGGCATTTCCAAAGCGAACACACTTAATAATAATATGGTCCCAATATTAACTACAGACAATAACAGGTAAGGAACTGCTTTTGCAATGACCACCAGTTGCGGCCGCATGGGCGATACCAGCATGATCTCCATCGTTCCCATTTCTTTCTCCTTTACAATGGTGATGGCGGTCATCATGGTACAGACCAGTAACAATACCATCGCCATTACTCCCGGTACAAAATTGAATGCCCCTTTTAACTGCGGATTGTAGAGCATGCGCATTTCAGTATTGATGGTATAGGGCAGCTTCCGGTTATCTGTTATACGGTTTTGATAATCCATGATAACAGAAGAAGCATAATTGGTCAGTGTATTGGCCACATTAGGATCTGATGCATCGGCTATCAATTGCACCTGTGCTTTATTCAGGTGCTGAAGGTCTTCGCTGAAATGCGGGGGAAATACAATGGCCAGTTTTATTTTCCCCTGTTTGAATTCTTCTTCCACCTCGCTATAGGAAACCAGGTTCTTTTCAAGATCGAAATAACGGCTGGCATCCAGTTGCGCTATAAGCGAAGTGGTGGCCTCATCTTTTGAATTATCCAGCACAGCGATCTTTGAATTCTTTACTTCGTTGGTCAGTGCAAATCCAAATATCACGATCTGTACCACAGGCATCCCCAGCAGAATGAACATGGTCCGTTTATCCCGCCAGATGTGGTAAAATTCTTTTTTTACAAATGCAAAAAACTGCTTCATACTTAAATTTAATCGGCTGACCGCACCGCTTTTCTCGCTAATTTTAAAAACACGTCATCCATTGATCTTGTTTCATATATTCTTTTTAACTCTGATGGCGTGTCCAGTGCTTCAATTTTCCCATCCACCATAATGCTGACACGATTGCAATATTCCGCCTCATCCATGTAGTGAGTGGTAACGAATATGGTAATGCCCATATCGGAAGCCTGGTAGATCATGTTCCAGAATTCCCGCCTCGTTACGGGGTCCACACCACCGGTTGGTTCATCCAAAAAAACGATTCCCGGTTCATGAAAGATGGCCACAGAAAATGCCAGTTTTTGTTTCCAGCCTAATGGCAACGCTTTTACCAGTTTATTACCTTCTTTTTCCAGGTGCAAATGCTCCAGGATAAAAGCGGTCTTTTGTTTTATGAATTCATCCGTCATACCATAAATGCCGCCATAGAAACGCATATTTTCTTTTACCGTCAGGTCTTCATACAAAGAAAATTTCTGGCTCATATAACCAATGCTCTTTTTGATCTTCTCGTTCTCTTTAAATACATCAAACCCTGCTACGGTGGCTTTACCGGATGTAGGCAGGGATAATCCGCATAGCATGCGCATAGCAGTGGTCTTGCCGGCACCGTTTGCACCGAGAAAACCAAATATCTCTCCCTTGTGTACATCAAAGCTGATATGGTCCACGGCAACGAAATCGCCGAAACGTTTGGTGAGTTGGTCTGCTGTTATGACTTTATCGGTACTCATTTCAATTTTTCATTAATGCAATGAAGCAGTCTTCAATATCCGGTTTCACTTCTGCTATTAAGGCATTCTCATTTTTCCTGGTAACGATCAATTGCTTTAACTCCGCCAATCCCGACTCCTCTTTCAGCACCACATGATGATACTCTCCAAACGGATAGGCATCTTTTACGCCATCCAGCTGTTGCAGCTCTTTCAACAGGTGCAGCATACGGGATGATTTTACTGCCACTAAGGGGTTTGAAAAACTATTTACAATTCCCTCCGGGGTATTTATGGATAAAATTTTCCCATTCTGTATCAATGCCACTTTATCACACAGCGCTGCTTCATCCATATAGGGTGTGGAAACGAGGATAGTGATGCCCTGCGCTTTCAACCCCTTTAGCATTTCCCAAAATTCTTTTCTCGATACGGCATCCACACCGGTAGTTGGTTCATCAAGAAATAAAACGGAGGGACGGTGTATCAAAGCGCAACTCAGCGCTAGTTTTTGTTTCATACCACCGGACAACTTTCCTGCTTTTCTTTTTTTGAATGGCTCGATCTGTACATATATATCTTTTATAAGATCATAATTCTGTTTAATGCTGGTGTTGAAAATGGTAGCGAAGAAATCAAGATTCTCTTCCACGGACAGATCCGGATACAAAGAAAATTTTCCGGGCATATATCCCCCCCGCTTCCGGATGGCTTTGTAATCTTTTACCACATCAAAGCCATCCACTGTGGCTTTGCCGCTATCGGCCAGTAACAAAGTGGTGAGTATCCGGAACAGGGAGGTTTGACCGGCTCCATCAGGACCGATCACTCCAAACAATTCGCCCTGTGGCACAGTAAAAGAAATATCACTTAAAGCAGTTACTTCTTTTTTCTTACCGTAGGTCTTGACAATATTTTCTACACTGACTGATTGCATTGTTTATAATTTCACTTCGCCATACATTCCGATCTTTAAATAGCCGTCATTTTTCACTTTCACTTTTATAGCATACACCAGGTTGGCCCGTTCTTCCTTTGTCTGAATCGTCTTTGGTGTGAACTCTGCTTTATCTGATATCCATACAATTGTTCCGGTGTATTCCTTATACTTTTTAGCTCCATCATCGATCATCACTTTTACCTGCTGATTTAATTTAACCTGTGATAACTGTGCCCCGGTGATATACGCCCTGAGATGAAGTGATGACAGGTCGGCGATCTTGTACAATGCTTTTCCGGCAGTGGTCACTTCACCCGTTTCTGCATACTTGGTGATCACAGTACCGGTAACGGGATTAACAATATTGGCTTTCCCGGCCTGGTCCTTCAATTGGGCCACCCGCTTTTTCAGCGGATCCGCTTCACTGAGGATGCTGCGGTTTTGCGTAGCCACATTATTCTTTTGCACGGCTATCTGTTGCTGTGTTACATTCATTTCTTTGCGGGCCACATCCACCTGGGAAGTGATATCATCAAGTTGTTTCCCGGTGGCAGCATCTGCTTTTACCAGGTTCTCCACCCGGTTCTTTTCATGCAATAAATTGTTTAACCGTGCTTGCTGCACGGCCAGCTGGTTTTGCAATAATTGTATTTGCGGTCCGGCATCTGCCGTCTTTTCATTCAGGGCCCTGATGCTGGCTTCTACCTGCTCCTGCTGCAGGGAAACATTGGCAGCATCTACCGTTCCGATAATACTGTCCTTTACCAGCAAAGCACCTTCGGAAACTTCCAGGGAAAGTATCTTGCCGGATAATTCTGATGAAACAATTGTTTCTTCTGCCTCAAATGTTCCAGAAGCATCAAAGTCCTTTCCGTTTTTGTTGCATCCCGTTACTAAAACCATGGATGCCGTGCTAAGAGCAAAAAGTATCAAGCCCATTAGAAATAAGGTGCGCAATAAGGCG
>CAYUCU010000141.1:0-10917 GCA_964443345.1 uncultured Chitinophaga sp. | reverse complement strand
GAAGTTATCGGCCTCGACACCATACCCGAGCCCTTTCATGATGGCAAACACACCTGGTTCAGCATTGGTGTAAAAAGCCATTTGCACCTGATACAAGGAGCCGCAGCCCCGGGTCAGCACCCTAAAAACACCCACCTGTGCTTCAGTGTTGCCTCCGTAGAAGACTTTACCCGGCTGCTTCAAAAAAAGAATATTGAATACGAGAACTGGGCCGGCGAAAAAGGGGCCGTTACCACCCGGGTGGATGGGGTAAAGCAGGTATATTTCAAAGATCCCGACGGCTATTGGCTGGAGATCAATGATGCAAAAGAATAAACGGAGAAATTCCAAAAAACAAACACCAAATTCCAACCCGGAGAATGTGGAATTTGGAATTTTGTCCTTTAGCATTTCCCTTTGGGATTTTAATCAGCCTCTCCGGCTTATCTTTGCTGCCCTTAAAGAACAAATATGAAGTTTTACAACCTCCTCATAAAATACCGGCTTTGGATTGGTATAGTGCTCGTGGCCCTGGGTGTTTATGTAAACTATGCTGCCAGTTTCTGGCCGGCCTTCCCGCTCTATCTCGTTGGGGTAATTTTAATTTTAGGTCATTTCTTCTTTGGCCCGCTCCGCCTGATACAGGAATACATGGAAAATGGCGATATGGACGGTGCTGAAAAAGTGCTGGCCTCCGTTAAGTTTCCCAACCTGCTATATAAACCCATCCGCTCTGTTTATTATACATTACAAGGCAACATTTCCATGATGAAACAGGATTTTGTTGGCGCCGAAAAAAGCATGAAGAAAGGCCTTGACCTGGGCATGCCCATGAAAGAAGCTGAAGGTGCCAGCCTGTTGCAAATGGGAATGCTGATGATGCAAAAGAACGATCTGAAACAAGCTGAAAATTACATCCGCTCCGCTATCCGCAAAGGACTGCCCGACAAGGAAAATGAATCAGCCGCCTATTTGCAGATGTGCAGCATCATGATGAACAAAAGGGAATTCAGGGCGGCCAAAGATTTTTTCAGAAAAGCAAAAGCCTTAAGGCCTACCACGCCGCAAATTGTGGATCAGATAAAACAGATCGAAAAGTATATCTCCCGGATGCCGGGTTAACCATTGCAGAAATTATTTTTTTGCCCAGCTACAGTAACACAGATGATCGTCCCTTGCGGCGCTCCGTTCATCTGCAATGCATATGGCATCAGGTTTTACTTCCACTTTCCCGTACTACTTCAGCGCTGCAGGCAATAATCCTTTTATTCCGTCCAGTAATGTAAGTGGTGCCGTGTGCAGCAATTGCCGCTCCATTACCCGTTTGGCATCTTCATAGCCTCTTTCACTATTTCCATTCGTAACAGTGATCACCTCATTAAAGCAGAATATCTTTTTTGCGCCAGCTCTAACAGTTATACCGGCATATCCTAATACCGAAGGCTGCCGTTGTGGTTCCGCTTCCGGAAGACTTTCAATAGTCAGCAACAGTTTGTCATACTCCTTTGCTGCTATTTCCCACTGTGGGTTAGGCCTGCCGGAATAAATACAAACTGTTGCTGTTATTTTTTTTTGACTATCCAATTTTTATATGACCGTGGATCACTTGCATAAAAGTACAAAACTGTGTGTATGGTCCCCTGTCGGCCGTACGGGGATCGGTGATCAGGTTATTCGAATTGTCTGTAATAGTGGCTGCTGTAGATCCCGGTTTGTGGCTCCACCTTCCATTGGGTCCTTTTCGGAACCAGTGGTAATCATAATCGGGCGCCACCACCAATGCCACCAGGTGTCCTTTCTTCGGACATTTATTATCAGCCAGCGGAAGGTCGATCAGCTGATCAGCTATAGCCCCGTCTTTGGCACTGCGCTGTCCTGCTGCCACCGTACAACCAGAAAGTGAAGTGTACTGCTGACCTGAAGCTCTGCCGGGTTGCGCAAAAGTATTCGTACGGTAATTGCTTGCATAGTTGTAGCAGTTGTTACCAGATTGTATCGCACCACCATCATTCCACCAGGCAATGTCCGGATCGGGAGCACACTGGCAGGGATTGAATAGTATTGGTGGCCAGATGGGGTATGGTACCAGGATGATCTTTTCCCAGTCTTTTTTAAAACGTTTGATCTCTTTTTCCAGGTACGTTTTAAAATCTTTTCGGTTGGGCACCCCGGTAAAGCGGCTTAGTTTACTAAAGAGAAAAGCTTCCACTCCTGCTCCGTCCATATCGGAAAAGCTGTCCGTACCAAACATGTTGGCATGGGTCACCTGCATCCGGGAAGGATGCTCTTTTGAAGCTTTATCCAGTTGTTCTACAATGATACCACGGAAGCCCAGGTTGGAAGGTGGCTGTATGCTTTTGCTTGTTATTTTTTTCATTCTGCCCGTAGGGCTGATACTGTCTAATAATTTTTTGGCATCTCCATCGCTTACAAGCAGTTCCGGGTTAGGCCGGCCGCTAAAAATGTCGAGTGTGATCTTTAATCTCATAAAATAAGGTTTAAGGTTTTAAAAAATTAAAGTTAAGCAGGTGTTACAGTAAAGTCAATACCACGAAATGAGTATTCTTATACCCTAAAAGGGTTAGTACTGTACTATTTCTGTTACAGACACAAAAAAACCGGCTGGGATAGCCGGTTTTATATCATAGTAAATAATTACTTAATTCAGTTTTTCAAAATGCGCATCCAGTCGTTTGTCTTTTTTATAGTATTCCATTATCAGAACCTGCCCCTGTTTTGCTGGTAATACCCAGGAACGATAAGCATCCGATTTTGTGTTTAGCCTGTCTGTGGTGATCTTTCCATCATTATAACTGATGGAGTTGAAGGTGCTGCCTTTATAATCTTTTCCCCGCACATAGTCTCCGTAGCAAACAGTAAAGGAAGAATTATCCTTGTTTGTTTGGGTATAGGCATAATCAAATTCGCCATAGGTGTATTTCACCAGTTTGCCGATCAGTGGTGTGCTCACAAATTCATAGCCACTTCTCAGTTCCACGCTGTTGGAATTTTTGTCATATACCTTGGCTTCCTTTACATTAAAGTCTTTGTCAAATTTTAGCAGGAGCATATCGGTTACTTTGATCTTCAGCATACTGATATTGCTGTTGCTGCTGAGTATCTTTGCAGCCACACCCAATCCGCTTACCACTTTTTTATACCCTTCCCCGATTGCATAAATGCTGCCATCAGATGTTTGCAGGATATTATGCAGGTACATAAATCCAAAATCTTCAATATTCCCTTTAGAGCTTACTTTCAGAAATTTGCCCATATCTGTTTCCCAGGAACAATATTTTTCACTTAATATCTTACCTTTTTCATCAATGCCCCAAAAAGCAAACCCCAGGGATTTGTCTTTTGAAATATTTCCATCCAGGTTAAAATATTCGCCATAGATATAGGCCTTCCCTTCATTCAATAAAGACATGCTGGCAGGGTAGAACCGGTATTTGCCATCAGTAGGTCTTTCAAACACCTGCTTGCCTGTTTCCAGGTTCAGACCGATCATGTAAGAATCCGGCTTCTGATCAAAAGCGCCTCCAAACCGCAATACCTGGAAGTACACTACTCCATTAAAATAGCCGAGGTAATCACCAGAAAATCTTTTGCCGCCTTCGGTTGGCGTAAAGGTCCATTGCCTTCTTTTCTCTGTAGAGAAATAATCTACCTGGAAGGTGTAGTCTTTATCTTCCCGGCTGGGCATGTTAGAGATGAAGCCCTTCCCCTCGATCGGGTATAATCCTTTGTACGTTTGCTCATCATCATCCATTGCGAGATAAGACTGCTCCAGGTATCTTTTTTCCTTTTTGGTCAGCTCCCGGTTATAAGTAAAAGGCTTCTTTTTACCATCCGCACCGTACACCTGGTATTCAAATGTTTTTTCTTTTTCATTATAGATCAAAAAGATCAGGTCCGTTCCGTTGAAAGAAGATTCCAGTATGGTCACATCTTTCGAGTCCTGGAATTTGATCTCTTTCAGCACCGCCAGGTTATTATCCCGGATGCTTAAAGTATACTCATTCGTTTTCTTGTCTATTTTGTCGCTTACATAAAAGAAGTAATAGCCTTTTACATCAGTGCCTTCCTTAATGGCATCTGAAGTACGCATCGCCGATTTGCGGATATTGGCAATTGAGGTCGATTGTGCATTTACCGATAAAAATGCCAGTAGAAAAAGTGCGGTAGAAAGAAGTGTTTTCATGTGCTTAATTTGGTTCAAGATAGTTGTTACTTTTTATTTTGTTGTGCTTTTTGCAGTTCTTCTTCAAAGCCTTTATACCCTGTCATTTGCGGTTGGTAATAGCTGCAAAACTGGTAGCTGAGTTCTGCTATTTCATCCAGCTTCAGCCGGTCGATCATTCGGAGCAGCAGGTTATAATCCTCCCGGTTGCCCCGGTATTCCTTGGCCGTTACTTTGCCGATCTCATGGTTTTTCTGGCTTTCATATACTTCATTGAGTGCCCGGGCAATGGAATAAATAGCAAAGGGCACATTCACATCATTTTGCAGCATCAGCAGGCTGTAGTATAAATTTCTTGTCAGGTTCTTATCTCTGAATTCCTGCTCCGTCATCTCCACAAAAAAATCCTTTTTCAGTTTTTTGAACAGCGGTTCATTTACCAGGAACGCTTGCCCTGTCCCGTGCATCTTAATAGAATCCTCCAGCAGTATGATCCGGATATCGCAATCCGGGTGTGTTTTCAGGGAGTCCCGTTCCTTTTTTGTCAGCGGCGAATCTTCATCTTTCATCTGGCTGAAGATGGCAGATTCTTTTTGTATCCATCTTTTCTTAAACGGATACTCTTTGAAATTAAATACCTGCTCTATATTGATCGGGCGGTACAGCAGTGAGTCGTCCACCGTATCCAGCATATTCAAACAGGTTTTGATACCATTACAATCGTAGCCTGTTTTTTTCATGAATTGAAAAGCATACCGGTCCGCTTCTGCTTCATTGGCACGGCTGTGCCTGCGGTTGTCAAACGCCAGGTTTTTAAATAACGCCTCTAACTGCTGACCGATGCGGAATTCTTCCTTGGACAATCGCTTTAGCTCCTGTTTAAATGCTTCACTGTTTACTGTTTCTACATTCTTTTTAATGTCCTTATCACCATGCTGCAGGTAATAGTGCGCCAGCTCATGACAAAGCACAAACACCAGTTCCGCTTCATTTTCCAGGAAAATCATCAACCCTGCATTCACTACCAGGGTACCTTCACCCATGCTGTACGCATTTGGCCACCAGTCGCGGGAGAAGACCAGCCGCACCTGCAATCCCTGCAACTCTTTATTAGAATCGGTAATTTTTTTAAGTATCCCCTGCAGGTATTCATGCGGCTCTTTGGCAGAAACGGTACGGCTGCTTTGCAAAACGGCAGATACACCGTTGAAACGGCTTTCGTAAACCCGCTTGTAATCGTCTTTATGTTCATTACCGATGGAACTTAAAAGGGCCTTTTGCTTTTGCAGGGCCTGCTCATAAAAACTTTTCCTCAGGATAGTATCATCCTGCTGAAATTCATACACTGGTTGCAACTGGGAAAATCCGCTGATAGATATAGCGAGAAAAAACAGGGGTAACAGAACCTTTATAACCGTATCCTTCATTTGAATTTATGTGCGAAGGCCCAAATATAGGCAAGGCGGAGCTCAATTCAAATCAGGCTTGATACAGGTCAATTCCGGCGTCTTTTCATTACTGCCACTTGCCAAACAACGCCTCCACTTTTTGAAACCGGTAATTAAATATGCTGGTCAGTTTCTTCTTCACAAATAAAGAATTGGCCAGCCGCCCCAGCCACCATAGCCGGTTCTTATAGTGCACAATATCAGTCATTTCCACTCCACCTGGAATCTCTTTGAAGTGGTGCTGATGATGCCACAACGCATAGGGCCCAAAGCGCTGCTCATCAATAAAATACTCCTTATCCTTTACCTGGGTGATCTCTGTCATCCAGTAAATGGGAATGTTCAGCAGCGGCTTTACCTTATATTCAATAAGCTGGCCCGCATACATCCTGCTGCCATGATGTTTGGAGATCACTTTGAAACCCATATCGTCCGGGGTGATGGCCTGCAGGTTGCCCGGATCGGAAAAGAAATCCCAGGCCTTTTCCAGCGATAATGGAATTTTCTGGACTGTTTTGATGGAATGTACTGCCATGCAGATTAAATGCCCCCTGCCCCCGAAGGGGAAAAGGAACCAGGTTAATTAGTTTTTACAATTATTGTTTACCAAATACCGCATCGCCATAATTCCTTATCAGCGCAGTATTTTAAATGACTAAATTCGTTTTAATAACCAAGACTGGTATTAAAAGTTCATTTCGAATGTCAATTAATAAAGAAAGATTAGAAAAAAAGTTCGCAGAAGAATACGATAAGCTGAATGAAAAGCAGCGGCTGGCAGTTAGTACCATCGAAGGGCCGGTAATGGTGATCGCAGGTCCCGGCACCGGCAAGACACAGATACTCGCCAGCCGTATTGGAAAGATATTGCTGGAGACAGATGCCGCACCTGAAAATATTCTTTGTCTTACCTATACCGACTCGGGTGCCGTAGCTATGCGAAAACGGCTGCAACAATTCATCGGGCCCGATGCTTATAAAGTAAACATCTACACCTTCCATGCCTTTTGTAACGATGTGATACAGGAAAACCTGTCGCTCTTTGAAAAGAGGGCCCTGGATGCTATCTCCGACCTGGAAAAGATCGAACTCTTCAAAGAACTGATCGACTCCTTCCCTAAAGATCATCCGCTCAAAAGATATCGTGGTGATGTGTACTTTGAAGTGAATAATTTGAAATCACTGTTCAGCAATATGAAACGGGAAGGATGGACCCCGGAATTCATCAACCAGAAAATAGACGAATACCTGGCAGACCTCCCCAATCGTGACGAATTTATTTATAAAAGAAAATATAAAGAGTTCAATCCCGGTGATCTGAAGAAAGATAAGATAGACGAAGAAAAGGAACGGATGGAAAAGTTGCGGGCAGCCGTAGGCGAATTTGACCGCTTTCAGCAACTGATGCGAAAAAAGAACCGCTATGATTTTGATGACATGATCAACTGGGTGATCAAAGCCTTTGATGAAAACAAAAGCCTGCTCGCCAATTACCAGGAAAAATACCAGTACATACTGGTGGATGAATACCAGGATACAAGCGGCACACAAAACCGGCTGGTGGAATTGCTGATCAGTTACTGGGAAACACCCAACGTGTTTGTAGTGGGTGATGATGACCAGAGCATCTACCGCTTCCAGGGTGCCAACGTGGAAAACATGATGGATTTTGCCGGTAATTATAAAGACGACCTGCTGACGGTAGTGCTCACCAATAACTACCGCTCCACCCAACCGATACTCGATGTATCCAAAACGCTTATCAACCGCAATGAAGAACGATTAGTAAAGAAAATAGACGGCCTGAGTAAAGACTTACTTTCTTCAAATAAACTAATAAACCAATTAACCAATAAACCGCTGATAAAAGAATACGAAACACAACGCCAGGAAATGATCGGCATCACCAAAGAAGTGCAGGCACTGGTGGCACAGGGTGTGGCTCCCGGAAGAATTGGTATTATTTATAAAGAAAATAAATACGGCGAAGAACTGGCACAGTATTTCAAACTGCTAAACATACCGGTGTACAGCAAGCGGCATTTGAATATCTTAGAATTGCCGCTGGCGCAAAAAATCATTCTGCTGCTCCGCTATCTTGCTTCTGAACATGATATCTCGTATAGTGGTGATGAAATGCTGTTTGAGATCCTGCATTTTGATTGGTTTGGCATCCGTCCTATCGAAATTGCAAAGCTGAGTATGGAAGTGGCTGATAAAAGATATGGCGATACTAAAACTTCCATCCGGCAGCTGCTGGTGGAAAAAGCCGCTGCTCCGGCCAAAGATCTTTTCTCCGCTACGCTGCCTGAAAAACTAAAGAACGCATCGGCAACAATAGAAGCATTGGTGGCAGATGTATCCAACGTTACCTTAAGAACTCTTTTTGGCAATATTATCACCAGGGCCGGTGTGCTCTCTCACATTATGCAAAGCCCTGATAAGCACTGGCAGTTGCAGATACTCACTGGCCTGTTTGATTTTGTAAAAGAAGAAACACATCGCAACCCATTATTAACGCTGCAGCAATTGGTGAACCTGCTGGATATGATGGAGAAAGAAGACATCACCCTGCCATTGGTACAGGTAAGCGGCAGTGATAAAGGAGTGAACCTGATGACAGCCCACGGTTCCAAAGGACTGGAGTTTGAACATGTGTTGCTGGTGGGTTGCAATTCCTCTTTCTGGGAAAAGAAAAGAAAACCGGGCGGTGGATATAAATTACCTGATACGATGTTCTCATCAGCCCCCTCTTTTGGAGGGGGGTTGGGGGAGGCCGAGGAGTTGCGTCGGCTTTTCTACGTAGCATTGACAAGAGCAGAGCAGCATTTATCCATTTCCTATTGCAAATATAAAAACGATGGCAAAGAACTGGAGCCATCCATGTTCATTGCAGAGATACAGGATGAGCATCAGCTGCCAACAGAAAAAATAATTATTGATACGGAAGTGTTATCTGAATTTGCCACACTCAATTTTGGCGAAGCACAGGCGCCCGAAATAGAAAAAATAGAAGAAGAATTTATTGGTCCCCTGCTGGATAAGTTTGTGATGAATGTCACTGCCTTGAATACGTATCTGAAATGCCCGCTGGAATTTTATTTCAAAAACCTTGTCCGCATTCCTTCACCCAGGAACGAAGCCACCGAATTTGGTTCAGCCGTGCACTATGCGTTGGAGAAGTTATTCCGTAAGATGCAGGACGAAAAGAAAGACCAATTTGAAACGAAAGAAGATTTCATAGCTGATTTTGAATGGTACCTGCTCCGCCACCGGGAAAGTTTTACCAAAGAACAGTATGACCGCCGGAAAGAATATGGCCGGGAAGTGTTGAGCAATTATTACGATAAATATATCAGCACTTTCAATAAGATCGTTGCCATTGAACGTAACATCCGGAATGTGGTAGTGAAGGACGTGCCGTTAAAAGGTAAACTGGACAAACTCGAGTTTGATGGCAAATCAGTAAACATAGTAGATTATAAGACCGGCGACCCTGATAAAGCTATCCCGCAAACAAAAGGCCCGTCAGAGAAAGACCCGTTGGGTGGTAATTACTGGCGGCAAGCTGTTTTTTATAAGATATTAGTGGACAACTACGAACAGAAAGACTGGAAAGTGGTAAGCACCGAATTTGATTTTATTGAACCGGATAAAAAGAAAAACTATCGAAAGGAAAAACTGGTGATCACTCCGGCCGATATCACCACCGTAACACAACAGTTAACCGATACCTGGGAAAAGATACAAAACCGGGAATTCTATACCGGCTGCGGCAAAGAAGATTGTCATTGGTGCAATTTTGTAAAGACCAATCAGCTGGCCATTGCCTTGCATGATTTAGAGGAAGATACAGAACTATGACCTGCCTGCTCACTGAGTCCTGC
Source organism: uncultured Chitinophaga sp. (assembly GCA_964443345.1). Lineage (GTDB taxonomy): Bacteria > Bacteroidota > Bacteroidia > Chitinophagales > Chitinophagaceae > JJ008. The sequence continues at coordinate 1,420 of CAYUCU010000141.1, read as the reverse complement.
GGACCGGCCTTGCTCCGCTGAAGCTATGCGAAGGCGAGTAGGCAAGGTTAACAGGATTTTTAGGGATTATTGGGAGACCTGCCTGTGCCAATAACCTTAAACAAGCTAAGTTTGCACGGTACATGAATTACAAAAACTTAATATTATCAGCAGCCCTCATTTCAATCCTTTTGATCAGTGTCATCAGCGGTCCGGGTTGTGCCAATATCATTCCCCCGCAGGGCGGGCCAAGAGATTCCTTACCACCGGTTTTAGAAAAAGCGGACCCCGGTGACTCCACCCGCAATTTTACCGGCAGTAAGATCACCTTTTCGTTTGATGAATATGTGGAAGTGATGAATGTGCAGGAAAACTTATTAGTTTCTCCATTACCTAAAAATGCACCGGTAGTGGAATCCAAACTTAAAACCGTCACCATCAGGTTAAAGGACAGCCTGGAAGCCAATACCACCTATACTTTCAATTTTGGAAATTCCATCAGGGATTATACAGAAGCAAATGTGCTGAAAGAGTTTACCTACACTTTCTCATCCGGAAAGTATATTGATTCCCTGGAACTAAAAGGCAAAGTGATACTCGCCGAAACCGGTAAAATTGACAGCTCCCTCATCGTTATGCTGCATACCAGCAGCGATGATTCTGTCGTGATAAAAGATAAGCCCCGCTACATTGCAAAAGTGGATGGTAAAGGGAATTTTATATTCCGCAACCTGCCACCCAAAACGTTTTACCTCTATGCACTTAAAGATGACGGGGGTACCAAACGCTACCTCAGCAACAAACAACTTTTTGCTTTTGCCGGTAAACCGGTACAGCTGCAGGGAACTACCGACACCATCACTTTATACGCCTATGCCAAACCGGCAGTGGCAGCAGCACCCGTGGCACCCGCTGCAGTATTAAATGCCCGCAACCGGCCCGGCACCGACAAAAGGCTGCGGTACCAGGCCAGCACTACCACGGGTCAGCAGGATTTGCTATCCGGCTTCTTTATTACGTTTGATCAGCCGCTGCGCAGTTTTGACTCCACCAAGATCCGGCTCTTCACAGATACGTTATTTACTCCCGTAGAAAAATATGCATTTCAAAAAGACACGACCAATAAAAAAATACTGCTGACACTACCTCAGCCAGGCTGGAGTGAAAACACACTTTACCACATCATACTCGATAAAGACTTTGCAGAAGATTCTGCCGGTAAAAAACTATTGAAAACGGATACCCTCACTTTTAAGACCAAAAAGAAATCAGACTATGGCAACGTGAAGATAAAATTCAAAAACCTGGACCTGTCCAAAAACCCGGTCCTTATCTTCCTGCTCAACAATGCAGAATATAAATCTTACCCGCTAAGCACTGCAGAATTTACGTCTGCTATGTTTGTCCCCGGAGAATATGAACTGCGGATATTATACGATAC
>CAYUCU010000140.1:0-10953 GCA_964443345.1 uncultured Chitinophaga sp. | reverse complement strand
CCAGTTTTACACTGGCAAATACTTCTGCATCACCCGCACCGGAAAGACCCACATCAGTGGTTTCCGACATCAGTTCAAAACAATTGATATTACTGCTTCCTGAACCATCTACCCTGAACTCTTTGGTTTCTCCTTTCAGCGTAACAGTTCCGGCACCGGAAAGATCAGCTCCAACTTTAGGAGCTTTCAGTTCCATGTTGGCACTGCTGGCGCCACTCAGGTTTATAGAAACGGGTTCTGAACTGGTGATCATATTTTCAGAAACAATATCACAGGCACCTGATGCTTCAAAACTTTTGAGAGAAGGCCCGCTGACATACACCTTAATGGACCTGGTGCTTTTCAAGTTGGTACCTTCCTGCTGATGGATCTTCAGAACACCATTACTGTTTTCCACCACGATATACTCCATCAGGTTAGCATCGGTCTCTATCAGCACCGAGTAGGCAGAATCCTGTTTTACATAAACATCTAAAGCTCCGCTTACATCAACACCGTTGAACGTACCGGCAGACCGGGTCTCGGTTTTTATGATCCCATTACCCCTGATCCTTTTTCCGCCCATAAAACTGCAGGAATTAAATGTCAGCAACCCGATCATAGCGAATAAGAACAGCTTTTTCATATAGTTGATTTTGTATGTCAAAATTAGGGCTACCGGCCCGGTTTTACTATTTGCTCTGACGTTGGAAGAATGACCGGGGTTACACCCGTTTCCCTGCATAAAAACGTTTAACCCAAATCCTCGCCCCGTTTTTTTATCTTCGCACCACTCCTGACCGCCGGTTAGTACCGGGAGGGCGGGCTAACAGCCTTTTTACAATCCCATTATTACATGACCGAAAAGATTCTGATCCTCGATTTTGGTTCCCAGTACACTCAATTGATCGCCCGTGCCGTAAGGGAGGCTAATGTGTATTGTGAAATAATCCCTTTTCATAAACAATTTGAGTTTGAACCCGGACTGAAAGGCATTATCCTTTCCGGTTCTCCCTGCTCTGTTAATGAAGACAATGCCCCTGATGTGGATGTACAAAGTTTTATCAGAAAAGTGCCGGTGCTGGGTATTTGTTATGGAGCACAATTGACGGCCAAACGCTTCGGCGGTGTAGTGGCCAAAAGTAACAAAAGAGAATATGGCCGGGCTATGTTACAAAGGAAGAAAGAAGATGTGCTGCTGAATGAAGTAGCTGCGCAAAGCCAGGTATGGATGAGCCATAGCGATACCATTAAAGAATTACCGGAAGGATTTGAACTGTTGGCGGATACAGAAAGTATTCCAGTTGCGGCTTTTAAAAAGTCTGAAAATACAAACGACCGCTCCGACCTCAGACTTCAGACCTCCGGGTTTCCGCTTTATGGCGTACAGTTCCATCCGGAAGTATATCATTCCAAAGAAGGAAAAAAAGTGCTCCGGAATTTCCTGGTCAATATATGTGGTTGTTCACAGAACTGGACCCCGGCGCATTTTATTACCGATACCGTTGCTGCATTAAAAAAACAGATCGGGGAACGAAAGGTGATCATGGCACTTAGCGGTGGGGTAGATTCCACAGTGGCTGCCACATTGATACACCGGGCCATTGGAGACAGGCTGTATGGAATATTTGTAGATAATGGAGTGCTGCGCAAAGATGAATTTGAAAGCGTACTGAAAACATATGCTGTACTTGGCCTGAATGTCAAGGGTATTGATGCTAAAGAAAAGTTCTATACCAAGTTGGCCGGTAAAACAGATCCGGAAGAAAAGCGTAAAGTGATCGGCAGCCTTTTTATTGATGTATTCCAGGAAGAATCCAAAAAGATCGAAGGCGTTGGTTTGCTGGGACAGGGAACTATCTATCCCGATGTGATTGAAAGTGTATCTGTGCACGGGCCTTCAGTTATGATCAAATCGCATCACAATGTGGGCGGCCTTCCCGATCACCTGCACCTGGAACTGGTAGAACCACTCCGCTCTCTTTTTAAAGATGAAGTGAGAAAAGTAGGCCGGGAGTTGGGCATTCCTGCAGAAATGATTGACCGCCATCCTTTTCCCGGGCCTGGCCTGGCCATCCGCATATTGGGAGAAATTACCGAAGAAAAGGTACAGTTGTTGCAGCAGGCAGATCACTTGTATATTAAAGCCCTCAAGGATAACAATTTATATGCAACTGTTTGGCAGGCAGGCGCTATCTTACTGCCTGTAAAAAGCGTGGGTGTGATGGGTGATGAAAGAACGTATGAATTTACTGTGGCACTGAGAGCTGTAACAAGTGTGGATGGAATGACGGCAGACTGGGCGCATTTACCTTATGAATTTTTAGCTGACATTTCGAATGAGATCATTAATAATGTAAGAGGCATCAACCGGGTGGTATATGACATCAGCAGCAAACCACCGGCAACGATCGAATGGGAATAGCGCAATTAAGATTTAAAAGATTAATATAGATTATGAGGAAAACTCAGTTTCTCATTGTAACCGCACTTTTCTTCTGTTTGCTTACTGCAAGCAAAGCCGTTGCACAACCAGATATTCCTAAGCACAAGATCGCCATCTTCACACCATTGTATCTTGATTCTGCATTCAATGAAGTGTATGAATACCGTTATTCAAAAAATACCTTCCCGAAATTTATTAATCCCGGCCTGGAATTTTATGAGGGTGCACAACTGGCACTTGATTCCCTCAAAAAAGAATATGTTCCCCTGGAAGTATTTATTTATGACACAAAATCTGCTACCGAATCCCTTTCGCAGCAACTGAACCGTCCGGAGATGGCCGATGTGGAATTAATAATTGCCCACTGCAGCGTTGCCGAAGCAAAATTGCTGGCAGAAGCAGGACTGCAAAAAAATATTCCTGTCATCAATGCCAATCTGCCCAATGATGGTGGAATAACCGGCAACCCTTTCTTTGTAATGCTCAACCCCACCCTGCGCACCCAGTGCGAAAGCATCTATAAACATATTCAAAAGTACTACCCGCTAAATCCTATCGTTGTTTTCCGGAAGAAAGGGCAACTGGAAGATCGCATAAAAACGTACTTTGATGATTTTACCAAAAACACAATGGCGTTGCCGCTTAAATTTAAGTATGTAGAGCTGACAGATAGCTTTACACTGGCACAATTAAAAGTGCATCTGGATACGGTCAACCAGACCTTATGTATAGCAGGAAGCCTGGATGAGAATTTTGGCGCCAAGCTGGTACAGCAACTGGCCTTTCTCAAAAAACAAAATTACTCCTCCATTATTATGGGCATGCCCACCTGGGATGGCATTAATTTTACCAAGCCCGAGTTTAAAGGAATAGAGATCATATACAGCAATCCTTTTTATAACAGTAAGGTGGATAAAACCAGTCAAAGCGTTACCAATCATTTTAATAAAAAAATGTTTTCCCGGCCATCAGACATGGTATTCAGAGGGTATGAGGTCACGTTCCGGTTTGCCCGGCTTTTGAAACAGTTTGGCAAAGAAATTTCCTCCAATCTTGCGAACAAGCAAACAAAAGTGTTTACCGATTTTGATATTCAGCCCGTTCTGAATAAGCAGAGCATGACACTGGATTATTTTGAAAACAAAAAGATCTATTTCCTGAAATGGGAAGAAGGTGTTTTAAAATCGGTTCTCTGATCTTTTCCAGCCCGAAAAAAGTTATTGAAACAGGGGTTCTGTAACTTCATCCTTTATTCATCATCGTGGATCTACAGCATTCGAAGGGATATCACTTCATCACCCAATGGCTTGCCTCCAAAGGCCATAGCCCGTTCGTATTTCAGAAAGAAGCCTGGCAATACATCATCAACAAAGAAAGCGGATTGGTAAATGCCCCTACCGGTTGTGGTAAAACATTTTCTGTTTTTTTAGGCGCCCTCATTCAATTTATAGATCAGCACCTGGATGATTTTCAGCAAAGAAAAGATAATGGGTTGCGCTTATTATGGATAAGTCCGTTGCGTGCCTTGGCCAAAGATATTGGCAGGGCCATGGAGCTGGTGATACAGGAGACCGGCCTGCAATGGAAAGTAGGCATCCGGAATGGAGATACCAACACGGCGGAAAGAGTGAGGCAAAAAAAACTGATGCCGGAAGTATTGATCATCACCCCGGAAAGTTTGCATTTGCTGCTGGCGCAAAAAGGGTATGTCCATTTTTTCACCACACTGCAGCTAATAGCAGTGGATGAGTGGCATGAACTGCTCGGTTAAAAAAGAGGTGTACAGGTGGAACTGGCCATTTCCAGGATCGTGAACGCACAACAGGCAATGGTCAGTACGAAGCCCTCTGTTTGGGGTATATCAGCAACAATAGGTAACCTGGAAGAGGCAAAAGAAGTTATTCTCTCCTCTTTGCAAACCACCGGAGTTATTATAAAAGCTGATCTGCGGAAACAAGTAGAAGTGGAATCAGTTTTTCCGGATGAAATAGAAAAATATCCATGGGCTGGTCATCTCGGTATCAAACTAGCGCATAAAATAATTCCGATCATTGAGCAAAGCAGGACCACACTGATCTTCATCAACACAAGAGGAATGAGTGAGACCTGGTATCAAACATTACTGAATGTATGCCCCGGCCTGGCCGGCTCTATTGCATTGCACCACGGCTCTATTGATATGGAGCTGAGGACCTGGATCGAAGACAACCTGCATACCGGCAACCTGAAAGCCGTAGTATGTACAGCCAGTCTTGACCTGGGTGTTGATTTTCGCCCCGTAGAAACCGTGATACAGGTTGGCTCTCCAAAAGGAGTGGCCCGTTTTTTACAAAGAGCAGGACGCAGCGGGCACAGTCCCGATGCGGTAAGTAAGATCTATTTTTTACCCACTCATTCCCTGGAATTAATGGAGGCAGCTGCATTAAAGGCGGCAATGACAGAAAATGAGATCGAAAGCCGGGTGCCTATGATCCTGTGCTATGATGTGCTGTTGCAATACCTGAACACTTTAGCAGTGTCTGATGGCTTCAGGCCCGATGATATATATAAAGAAATTGTTTCCACCTATTGTTACAGGCACCTGGCAAAAGAAGATTGGGAAAAGATCCTTCATTTTATCATTGATGGTGGCCATGCATTGCACCAGTATGATGACTATAAAAAAATTGAAGTGGAAGATGGCCTCTGTAAAATAAACAGCCGCAAGATCGCTATGCGTCACCGGATGCATATTGGTACCATTGTAAGCGATGCGATGCTGAAAGTAAAGTTTTTGGCGGGCGGCTATATTGGCGTTATTGAAGAATACTTTATATCAAGACTGGAAGCGGGTGATGTATTTACATTGGCTGGAAGAAACCTGGAATTTATGATGATAAAGGATATGACGGTACTGGTAAGAAAATCCAACGCCAAAAAGTCAATGGTGCCAAGCTGGAATGGTGGCCGGATGCCGCTGAGTGCTAATTTGGGAAAGAAGTTAAGGGAACAGTTGGCAATAGCCAGTTCGCAGTTCACACCCTTGGGTTCATCTTCCATTGTTCATAAGCCTGTATTATCCGGAGAACTCCGTGCTTTGCAGCCCCTTTTAGAATTGCAGGGAAAAATTTCTCATGTACCGAAAGAAAATGAATTGCTGATCGAGCATATCGAAACCAAAGACGGTTTTCACCTGTTTGTTTATCCTTTTGAAGGCAGGCTGGTACATGAAGCTATGGCGGCTATCCTTGCATACCGCATCAGCCGGATACGTCCTATTACATTTTCTTTTGCCATGAATGATTATGGCTTTGAGTTGCTGAGTGACCAGCCCATACCGGTGGATGATACGAATGTGTATGAACTTTTTTCGCCGGATAACCTGCTTACGGATATTCAGCGGAGCATTAATAACACAGAGATGGCCCGAAGAAAGTTTCGGGATGTGGCTGTTATCGGGGGTCTTATCTTCCAGGGCATGCCCGGCGAGAAAAAAAAGGCACGGCATTTACAATCTTCTGCTTCCCTGCTGTTCAATGTTTTTTCAGAATATGATCCCGGTAATATCCTGCTGCGCCAGGCCTACCAGGAAGTACTGGACCAGCAAATGGAAGAGGTACGGCTGCGGGATATGCTGCAGCGCATTCAGCAGTCACATATTGTGATCTGTTTTCCGGAGCAACTGACGCCGTTTTGTTTTCCTATAAAAGTGGATAGTATGCGGGAAGACCTTTCTTCAGAAAAACTGGAAGACCGGGTACGAAAGATGCAGCAACAATTAGCGGAGTAACGTTTTTTTTGCAGTAGATTTGCCGCCCTGCATGCAAAACCCGGTTCACAATATCATACTCAATAATATTTTCTGGATGTCGCCCGACCGAAGCCTGTTTTGGGAAGAAGAAAATACGCTGATCGTAACAGACGTTCACCTGGGCAAGTCGGGACATTTCAGAAAAGCCGGTATTGCAATTCCCCAGAAAGTATATACCAACGACCTGCAGCGGCTGATGGCAGCTTTATATTTTTATAAAGCAGAGCGGCTGATCATCGTTGGCGATTTTACTCACAGCTCCAACAACAAAGAGCTGGACCTTTTTTTAAAATGGAGAAAAGATTTTTCCCAATTACAGGTGGACCTGGTAAAAGGCAATCATGATATACTGGAAGATCAATGGTACGAGGATGGTGCGGTGACCCTGCATCCGTGGCAACTGGAGATCGGGCATTTTTGTTTCCGGCATGAAGACAAGCGGTTGCAAAGTAAGTTTGCTGATACAAAGGCCCTTTACACATTCAGCGGGCATGTGCATCCCGCCTACCTGCTTAAAGGAAGGGGAAAACAATCGCTGAAGTTTCCCTGCTTTTATTTCAGAAAGTCCAGTTGTATCCTGCCGGCATTCAGTCATTTTACAGGAGGCCATGTAGTGACACCTGAAAAAGATGAAATGGTGTATGCCATTGTGGAAGATGCGCTGGTAAAAATGGATAAGTAAGATGGCCGCTCCTTTTGAAGCGGCAATTATTATTTCGGTTTCCTCAACCGGTTGTAATCTATAAAATATACAAAGCGAACGGTCACTTCATTTCCATGGTTGAGGTTAAATTGTTCACCAGCATTTCTTAGGTAGGTATTTTTGTTGCTTGCTGATATAGGAATGAACTCTTCTTCTCCCAGCCAGTTCTTATAGCCAATGATCAGGCGGCTGCCGAGGCGAAAGTCCCAGGTCAGAAAGGCATCCAGGTTGAAGGTGTTGAAATTATCATCCCGGTTATTTATGAATGGCCGGTTGATCAGTTCCCCCTTGCTGTCTGCATTATGAAAGCTTTTATATATCACTTCATTCCAGTAATGCCGGGCCCGGAGTGTAAGGTTCAGCCGGGAAGTGAAATTGTATATCCCCGATAAAACAGTAGTGTGCTCTTTTACATCCCGGAAAGCCACAATGGGTTCGCCGTTGGTTTCCCTGAGAAAAGCATAGCCGAGGTTATTGGTTTCTTTATACGCATCATTTTGCAGGTCCAGCGAGAATTTATTGCTGAAGCGGAACCGGAAGCCCAGCCCCCATCCCAGTAAGTCGTTATCAAATCCTGGTGCCCGGGCTGCTGTTCCATTAAATCGTACATATAATTTTTTCCTGCTGTCTGTGCTTCCTTCCACTTCGGTTCCGTAATTGGCAGGGTAACGCAGATAACGGCCATCGGTCCTTAATTCAAAATAGTTATGTTCCTTTCCCGGGATAACAGATCCAGTTATGCTTACATCCCAAAAATTAAGGAACACCCAGAAAGCATTCGCAGTCACATTAAAGAGACTGTACCCATAGGGCTTATACAAATATTGCAATGTGGGATTGATGGAATAACTATAGGTAATGAAATTCTTTGTTGGCTGTGGCTGGCGATAGCTCAGGCTTCCTTTGTATGTTACTTCATTTGGGGCTGTCAATATGCCCATGTCATTGGGATCGTATTTTTTTGATTCTACATTCCCGGATATAAAATAATTCCATTTACCTCCCACCTTTTCATACCGGAGTGTGGTATTGTATCCGTCGTATGGATTGGCACCCCATATCTTGCTGTACCGGGCCGTGCCCCGCAGCACTTTTGTATTCTTCTTATTATACAGTGCCATATCCACGGCTGTAACATTGGCATCACGGTCGCTGCCGCTGCGTATCACATTCGTATTGGTAAAGGTGAGATAAGAGCGGCCTTTCAACGCCTGGTCCAGTACAATGATATTATAATTGGCCAGGGAAGAAGTTTGTATCAATGAATCTTTCCCGCTGACCGTATTTCTTATTTTGGCTTTCATGGGTGCTGTCACCGCATTAAAGATGCCCACGCCTAATTTCTTCTTGCTTCTGCCGGAAAACTTGGTGGCATTATATAGTTGTGTGACAGAGGGGTTTTTGATGATCTGCCAGTCCGGATTGGCTGCTGCAAAATTTCTGATGCTATTATAACCCGCCGGGGTGGCACCGATACGGCGGGAATAAAATAAACCCGCTTTATTAAATATCTCTGTTCCCTCTGTAAAAAACTGGCGGTTCTCTGTAAACCGTACTTCATATGGTGTAAGGTTATTGACCACATTATCTGAGATCACCTGTCCAAAGTCGGGGATGACAGTAGCATCCAGTGTAAAGCTTTCATTCAATCCGTATTTCACATCCATCCCCCCATTACGCAACCATTCATTCAGGCGGCCATTGGCTTGCGGGGAGCTACGGTATCCTGCAGTTACATAAGGTGAGAAACTTAATCGTAGTGGTGGCAGAATATTTTTGAGTCCATTCAAATCACCAAACTGGTTTACAAAACCATTTACCTGCGGGTTCACCGGGTTCCAGTAACTGCTTTCATTAGTGCGGCGTATAAAGCGCAGGAATTGCAGCCCCCAGGTTTGCAGGTCTTTTTTAGCAAAGCGAAGCGAGATGTAGGGTATCTTCATTTCGACCGACCAGCCATCGGACAGCATGGACACATTGCTTTCCCAGATGGCATCCCAGGTCTTATCACCAAAACTAAAGTTATCTCCCAGGTTGGGGCCCAGTTTAGCATCCGACTGTACATTGGCAGTGGTAACGAGAAATTGAAACCCGTTTTGGTTATCGTTGTAAGTATCAAAGAAAACAGAGAAGTAGTCCACATCCGTTTGCTGTTCTCCGTCACGGGCGGTTATTTGTTTGCGGATGAGTGCGGGATCATCATATAAGCGGGCACCGACATAGACCGCAAAATTGTCGTAGAATATCTTTACTTCGGTTCGTTGGGAACAGGGTAAACCATAGGTGGGAAAGTTTTGAATAAAGTCGGTAACAGGTGTGATGGTTGACCAAACAGCCTCATCCAGCTTACCATCGATCTTTGGTGCCTGCTCCATTTTTACAGCGTCAATTACTTTGACCTGTGAAAAAAGAGGGCTGCTTACCAGCAAAAGGATTATCCAGTTATACTTTCTCAAAACCATACAGTTATGAACTATTTTCAAAGATAAAAGACATTCAGCAGGACAGGAAAGCTGCCCCCTGAAATCACGAAAAAATTCTAACTGGAAGTGGAAAAAGGACTAATTCAGTCTCTTTTTTAACGTAGTAACCTGTTCCTGAAGATCAGATACAATATTACTAAGCTGGTTCATATCCCACCGGTTTTGCGTGTTGGCCCTGGAAATCACCATTTGTGCCTGCCACATTTCCAGGATCTCTTCTGCATTTACGGTATAAGGATGGAAGGTAGGGTTATCGCTTACGAGGGTTACTTTATTCTTTTGCCGGCCATTTTTCTGTACTCTTTTATATACCACGCCTTCATTGCGTGACACCACGATACAGGCGGCATTATTCTTTACATCTTCAAGGTTGTCCACTTTTTCACCTACGATAACAGAACCGCTGGGTGTAGGCAACATCGAATCTCCAATAATTTCAAAGGCCCGGTAATTACCACCGGTAAGCATTGGCAAAGTAAAGGTATTTAACTCATCTATAAATTCCGGGTCGGCATAACCTGCTAAATAGCCGGCCGCCGCTTTTACAGGAACAAAAGGTATATCGGGTCTTCCCATTGCCAGTTTTATAGCCCGCCGTTTGGCCAGGTAATTACTTTTATTATCACTCAGGTCTTTGCGGAGTATCTCATCCAATGTCAGTTTGAACATATCACACACTACTTCCAGCACATCAATACGGGGTTCTGCCCTTTCTTCTTCATAAGCGCCCAACAGGGAACGTTTGATACGTAACTTATTGGCAAATTCTTCCTGCGTCCAGCCTCTCAGTTTACGGAGGTATTTAAGGTTTTGATTGGAAATGGCCATAGTTCACTAATTAAGTTAGCCGCAAAATACTAATTATTTTAGATATACAAAATTATTTGCCACAAATTTTGCAGGCTATTTGAAAATACATGCCACAGATTGCACCGATTTCCACAGATTAATTCTCTTACACGGCGCAAGTCCTGCTTAATCCTTTCTAATCCTCATCATCCGTGCTCCTATTTGGAGAAGCCAGAAAAAACAAAGATTTTTGTCCTGTATGACTACTAAAACAAAACCAGCTCCTAAGAAAAGTAAAACCTCTCCTGCTTCTAAAACCACTGCTTCCGTAAAAAAGGAGAAGCCCGTTATCCTGATCACCAATGATGATGGTGTGACCGCCCCGGGCATTCAAAACCTGGTGGAAGCTGTCCGGCATATGGGAAAGATCGTAGTGGTGGCGCCGGATAAACCGCAGTCGGGTATGGGACATGCCATCACCATCGGACAACCACTGCGCCTGCATAAGATCCATTCGATAGACAATGTAGAAACCTGGTCCTGCACCGGCACACCGGTAGATTGTGTAAAGCTGGCGGTTGACAAAGTGCTGCACCGCAAACCGGACATTTGTCTCAGTGGTATCAATCACGGCGCTAATCACAGTATCAATGTCATTTATTCCGGCACCATGTCGGCTGCCGTGGAAGCGGCTATTGAAAGCATCCCTTCCGTTGGATTTTCATTGCTTGATTATCGTATTGATGCCGACTTTACCGGCGCC
>CAYUCU010000139.1:0-10972 GCA_964443345.1 uncultured Chitinophaga sp. | reverse complement strand
AGGCGATCTTTACCCCCGCTTTATAGGCTTTGGCAAAAGTGGCTTTGATCTTTGGCCCGATCTCTAAAGCTTTTGGCGTAACAAGATCGGGGTAGTAGCCCGGCTTTTTAGCAGAATCCGCAACAGCAGCACCGGCTGTAAGAGTAGGCACATACCAGGTGCCGTATTGTTTGAATAAGGCAATGGCCTCATCATCCATATAAGTGCCATGCTCAATTGAATTGACACCGGCACGGATAGCCCTTTTCATTCCTTCAGCACCATGTGCATGCACGGCCACTTTAAAACCGTAATCTTTAGCCGTTTCCACGATCGCTTTTATTTCTTCTTCGGTAAACTGGGGGTTACTGGCACTTTTTGCCACACTTAGCACACCACCCGTGGCGGTTATTTTTATCAGGTCGCTGCCATCTTTATACCGTTGGCGAACTGCCTGCCGGCATTCATCCGGCCCGTTTGCCACCCCTTCAGCAGGACCGGGGTCGCCTATCAGGTCTTTGCGGTAGCCATTAGTAGGGTCGGCATGACCGCCGGTAGTGGCGATGGATTTTCCCGCAGTGTACACTCTCGGTCCTTTTATCAATCCTTTGTTGATCGCATTGCGAAGCGAGATATTAACGCCGGTACCACCAAGGTCCCTTACGGTGGTAAAGCCGGTGAGTAAGGTGACTTCAGAGAACTTTACCGACAGGTAAGCATAGTCAGCAGGATTGTAGGTAAATGTTTCCATATACCTGTTCGGATTTGTTTCATGTTCCAGGTGCACATGCATATCGATCCAGCCGGGTGTGACCGTTTTTGTTTTCAGATCAATGGTCTTATCAGCAGCAGTGCCCGTAGTATAGCCACTTTGAACGGCAACGATCTTATTTTTTTCCACTACAATGGTCATTTCTTTTTTTGGCTCATTAGCAATACCATCTGCCAGGGTGCCGCACCAGATATATGTTTTTTGAGCATTGGTAACAGCACAGCCCAAAATACAGCAAACGGCCAGCAGGATCTTATTCATATAAACAATGTTGAAATACTAAAATACTGTAATCAGGGGTTAATTTGTAATTTAATAGCTGATCACACAAAAATCTCAGACATGAAAAAAGGCTTGCTCTTCCTGGTCACAGCCGGGTATTTGCTGATCGTAAACGGTTGCGGCCAAAACGCACCACCTTTCACCGAAAAACGCCTGGTGATAGCCAGTAAGGAAACGGTAAAAGTGCCGGAGCTGAATGTAACCATCACTAATAATGGCTGCGGACGCCAATGGATGTCGGAAGATGGGAAACCAGAGTATGAAAGGGCCTTTTGTGACATTGTAATAAAGCTAAAAGACTCCACTGCCTGGCTGGGCAGGGATCGCAATCCTGTATATATTGGTAATGTGAAGGTGCTGCTGGACAAAATGAACCCCTGGGGCCGGGAGGAAGACAGTGTGCCGGCGGGCGGCGTCCGGGTAATTGTTACCAAACTTACAGACACACAACGCTGAGATAAGGCTATTGCAGCCAATAGTGAATTTCACCAGCGGGCACTGGTATAAAAAGTTCTGGTGCTGCAATTATTTTCCACATTTTGTGGGTATGAAATTTTAGCGGCCAGAGAATTTCATTTAGCTTTGCATGACCTCCCGGAATTTTACCTGTCTGTTACATTTCTCAAAATATCCGCTGGTCATATTGGTGGGGTTCCATAATCAGATCATTTTATCGTATTGAATAAAAAACAACCATTTTGTATGGCTAAGTATGTATTTGTTACCGGGGGTGTTACTTCTTCATTGGGTAAAGGGATCATAGCAGCGTCTCTTGCCAAATTGCTGCAGGCAAGGGGCCTGCGGGTAACCATCCAGAAGTTTGACCCTTATATCAATGTGGATCCCGGTACGCTCAACCCTTACGAACATGGAGAATGCTTTGTAACAGAGGATGGCGCTGAAACCGACCTTGACCTTGGCCACTATGAAAGATTTCTGAACATATTCACCACACAAGCGAACAACGTAACTACCGGAAGGATCTACCAGACCGTTATTAATAAAGAAAGGGAAGGGGCCTACCTTGGCAAAACCGTTCAGGTAGTTCCTCATATCACAGATGAGATAAAAAGAAGAATGCAATTGCTGGGACAAAGCGGGGAGTATGATGTGGTGATCACTGAAATTGGTGGTACCGTGGGCGACATTGAAAGCCTGCCATTTGTGGAAGCGGTCCGTCAGTTACAGTGGGAATTGCCGGAAGAAGATACTGTAGTGGTGCATTTAACGCTTATTCCGTATTTAAAGGCAGCAGGAGAATTAAAGACAAAACCAACACAGCATAGTGTAAAAATGCTGAGCCAGGAAGGAGTGCATCCCGATGTGATCGTTTGCAGAACAGAAAGAACACTCTCTACCGAGCTGCGCAGAAAGATCGCCCTGTTTTGTAATGTAAAACAGGAAGCGGTGATAGAAGCTGCCGATGCACCCACGATCTATGAAGTGCCGGTAACAATGATGGCGGAAGGACTGGATGTGATCGTGCTGAAGAAAATGAATATTACAAAGTACAATGAACCGGAACTTACCAAGTGGAAAGGATTCCTGGATAAATTAAAATACCCGAAAGGGAAGGTGAACATTGGACTGATCGGTAAATATATCGAGCTGCAGGATGCATACAAATCCATACTCGAATCTTTTATACATGCCGGCGCTATGAATGAGTGTAAGGTGGATATTGTGAATGTGCATAGTGAGTTTATTACAGAAGATAATGTGGCAGAAAAACTGGCCGGTCTGGATGGTTTGCTCGTGGCCCCGGGTTTTGGGCACAGGGGTGTGGAAGGAAAGATCGTAGCCGTAAAATATGCCCGTGAAAACGGGTTGCCCTTCTTTGGCATTTGCCTGGGAATGCAAATGGCGGCTATAGAATTTGCCCGGAATGTGCTGGGATTAAAGGAAGCCCATTCCACAGAAATGAATCCCAATACCAAAGAGCCGGTGATAGATCTGATGGAAGAGCAAAAGAAAGTAACCGCCAAAGGTGGTACCATGAGATTGGGCTCTTACCCCTGCGATTTGAAAGAAGGTTCATTAGCTGCCCGTATTTATGGGAAAGCTTCAATTACTGAAAGGCACCGGCATCGTTGGGAGTTCAATAATAAATACCTCGCCCAGTTTGAAGAGGCAGGAATGATCGCCAGCGGCAAAAATCCCGGAACTGGTTTGGTGGAGATCATCGAATTACCCGGGCACCCGTTCTTTATTGGAGTGCAGTACCACCCCGAGTTAAAAAGCACCGTAGAGACCCCGCAGCCAATTTTTGTTCATTTTATTAAAGCCGCCAAGGCATATGCTGAAAGGAAACTCGAGGTGAAAAACCCCCTTTTGCAGAGTGAAATGATATAAAAAGGCATCCTGCCGGAAGTTATTGGTTCTTTACCGGTTATAGCTGTCGCTTCAATGGCAGCTACCCAGAAACAAGTACCCGGAAACCAGAAACCCGCTATCTTTGCCCCCTCCAAAAAAGTAACAATGAAGTTTGATCGTAACACCCTGCTTGGCTTTGGGATTCTGGCTGTTTTATTTATTGGCTATTTCTATTACACCAACAAACAACAGTCTGAATTCAGGAAAAAAAAGAAAGCAGAAACGGAACTGGAGCAGGCTAAAAAAGATTCTCTTGCCCGCATCAACAAACCCAAAGATGATTCGGTAAACAGGAAGCAGGATTCGGTTTTAGCTGTTACCAAGGTAAGTGCTTTTAAAGGAGCATCCGATACCACAGAAAAAACAGTGGTGGCGGAGAACGACCTCGTCAAAGTGACATTTACCAACAAAGGTGGCCAGGTAAAAAAAGTAGAACTTAAAAAATACCGGCACCAGGACAGCACCCTCGTACAACTGGCGGCTTCTGACTTTGATAAGATAAGCTATACCATCAGCACCTCCGGTAATAGTATTGCCGAAACAGGCGACCTGTATTTTTCCGGTGGGGAACCGAAAACAAATGCAGACGGATCAACTGTTGTTTCCTATTCACTGGCATCAGCTGATAGCGGATCAACTGCTTCTGCTACCCATGAGTTTATCCTGAAGAAGGATGATTACATGATTGATTTCAATGTAAAGCTTACAGGAGTGAACCAATTGCTTCCGCAAGGCAGTATGAACCTGAACTGGCAGTACGCCGCTGCCCAGCAGGAGTCTGATATCTCTTATGAGAAACAGAACACACAGGTAGGTTATGTAAAAGATGGAAGTTTTGACTACCATACGATCAGCAGAAAAAGCAGTAAGAACTTCGATGAGTCCGTAAGCTGGGTGGGTATCAGGCAACGGTTCTTCTTTGGCATATTGGTAGCAAAAAATAACTTCAACTCGGGCAGCATGGAATGGACGGTTCCAAATGATACTACGAGGACTGTAGTTCGCTCCACAGCAAAAATGAAGATACAGGTACCGGCTGGTGCCGCACCGGTCATTCCTTTTAACCTTTATTATGGCCCTTCTGAATACCACATACTCAGGAAGTACGACATGAAATTCGAGAAGCTGGTAAACCTGGGCCAGGGCATATATACTTTCGTAAGGCCTATCAACAAGTTTGTCATTATGCCCATCTTCGACCTGCTGAAGAGCATAGCAGGAGGTATGGGACTGGCTATTGCGCTGCTTACCATTTTTATCAAATTACTTACATCACCACTTTTATATAAAAGTTACCTGAGCAGTGCAAAAATGAAAGTGTTGCGTCCCGATATCGCTAAACTAAAAGCAAAATTCGGTGAAGACAAGCAGGGTATGATGGTAGAGCAAATGAAGCTCTTCAGGGAAGCAGGCGTAAATCAGTTAGGCGGCTGTCTTCCTGCATTGCTGCAGATCCCGATATTCTTTGCGCTTTTCAGCTTGTTTAATTCGGACATTGCCCTGCGGGGTGCCGATTTCCTCTGGAGTACAGACCTTGCCGCATTTGATGACCCGATCAAACTGGGTTTCAGAATACCCTTTTTTGGCAGCCATGTGAGTATTTTTAACGTGACAGCTGTATTCACCAGCTTTTTAATATCCTGGTATAGCATGAGGAGCGCCCCGGAGCAGGACAACCCGGTGCTTAAATACATGCCTTATATTTTTCCTGTATTCCTTTTGTTCTTTTTCAACCAGTTACCTTCAGCATTGACCTGGTATTATACCGTTTCCAATGTCATCACTCTGATCATACAGTATGTTATACTGAACTACATTATCGATCATGATAAGATAATGGCCAAAATCGAGGAAAACAGGAAGAAACCAAAGACAAAATCCAAGTGGCAGGAGCGTATGGAACAAATGCAGGAGCAGCAAAAGCGAATGAAAGATATGCAGCAGAAGAATAAACGGTAAACTCTTTCAGACAGTTAAAGTATTCTTAAGAAGGACCGGGCAGCACCTGAAACTGCCCGGTTTTTTATGTTACGCAACTTATTGTTTAAATTGGCACGTCTTTTAATATATAACCGCTGAACTACTTAAAATGAAAAGAATACCTCACATATTAGTTGCTTTTTTCCTGCTTATAGCTGCGGATCCGCTTTTGGCCCAGCGTAAGCTTACAGAAGCTACTATTTCTTATGATATTGTAATAAATACCAGCAATAAAACCCCGCAAGCGGCTGACCTGCTTGATGGTGCCACCAGTGTAATATACCTGAAGGGTAACTCCAGCCGCTCGGAAATGGTCAGCTCATTAGGAACACAAGCCACCATTGTTGATGGCAAATCGGGTGATGTTACGGTATTAAAGGAGTATGGCGAACAGAAGTATATGATCAAGATGACGCCTGAAAACTGGAAAGAATCAAACAAAAAATACGAAGGGGTTACATTCACCTATTTTGAAGAGTATAAGACCATTGCCAATTTCAAATGCCAGAAGGCAGTTGGCACATTGGCCGATGGCAGCACCTTTACCGTCTATTTTACCCGTGAGTTGATTCCTGTAAACAAAGATTTTCAGTACCTGAATAAGAATCTGCCCGGACTGGCGATGCAATATGAGGCAAATATGGGGAAGATGATGGTGACTTATACCGTTTCAACTATCAATTTCAGCCCTGTATCACAAGCAAAGTTTGATTTGCCAAAATCCGGTTACCGGGTGATGACGTATGAGGAAAGCAAAGGGGGAGGAAATAATTAATTGCGCTGAAACTGGCGGTTACCAATGTCAATTTTTACGTTGGTGATACCCACCTTCTTTTTTAAAGGAATAACATAGCTGGTGCTTCCTTTTTGCATGGTAACTACCGTGTTGATACGGATGTATCTTCTTTCGGCCTGGGTATTGTTGCTGATAATATTGTTGCTACGGAAGGTATAGCCGGAACGTAGTGAGAAAGAGTTATTACTGTTGCTGGTTCTGTTAGAAAGCAATGATTTCTTAGGTTTATCAGAATTCTTGTTACCATCGCCCAATGTAGCGAAAGCAGCAGCCGATACTGTTAATAGAAACAGTACAGCCAGTTTTCTGCCTATCAGCCTTCTCACTATATTACACTTGGGATGGTTCATTGCCTACAAAAATAAACACAAATTTGGATATAAAACAAACCGTTTGTCCAGAACTTTAATAGTTCATTAACGGGAAAGAGGGCAAATTGTTACATTTCGTTGGTAGAAAAATGAATTTATTTTGCACATATGGGGAAATTTAGGGCCCAAAAGGCCAATTTTTTTAATTTAACTTGTTGGGAATAACAGATTTCAGGGGTTCCGAAGATTCGGAATTGTCCGACCAGCTCTTTAAATTCCCGATACTTTCGGGATTGCTCATCAAAACACCGGCAGATGAAAGAAAACAACCCCCACAGGGAAGATCGGGAACAGTTGCGGGAACTGCTTAAACAATTTGAGAATCTGAAAAACGGCCGCGGCCATTCATTTATTGAAGAAGATGCGTTTGAAAAAATAGTAGACTATTTCCAGGAAAAAGACGACCTGGCAAAGGCATTGGAAGCTGCTGAGATCGGCAGCGATCAGTTTCCTTATTCCTCAACACTACTTATTAAGAAAGCTGATATCTTTCTTGCCAATCGCCGCTACCAGGATGCACTTGATATACTGGAGCAGGCTGAATTGCTTGATAGCAACAATATCAACCTTTACATTTTAAAAACAGATGCTTACCTGGCTTTAGACAAGCAGGAGAAAGCTGTCGTTTTACTGGAAGAAGCACTTACACTATTTGAAGGCGATGAAAAAATTGAATTGTTGTTCGAGCTGGCAGACGTGTATGATGATTATGAAGATTTTGACAAGGTGTTTGATTGTTTGAAAATGGTGCTCCAGGATGAACCTACTAACGAAGAGGCCTTATACAAGATATGTTTCTGGACCGATTTTACCGGGCGGAACGAAGAAAGTATCAGGTTGCACCAGCAGATCATTGATGAATATCCCTACAGTGAACTGGCCTGGTTCAACCTGGCTGCTGCTTACCAGGGACTGAAACTTTATGAGAAATCCATTGATGCCTATCAATACGCCATTACTATTGATGAAAAGTTTGATTATGCGTACCGCAATATGGGTGATGCCTACATCCGGCTACGGAAATACAAGGAGGCCATTGAAGTATTGGAAAAGGTGAACGAGCTGGCAAAACCCGAAGAAGTGATCTTTGAAGCTATAGGACATTGCTACGACAGGTTGAAGAATTTTGCACAGGCCCGGATCTACTATCGTAAGGCATCTCACATGCGGCAGGATGATAGCAAACTTTTTTACAAGATCGCCTGTACTTATTTTAATGAAGGGCAGTGGGAAAGTTGCCTGAAACAGCTGGACACAGCGATGCGTATTCACAAAACGCAGGCAGAGTATAACCTGCTGGCGGGTGAGTGTAAGATGCAGTTGGGTCTTTTCAAAGATGCCATTCAGTATTTTTCAAATGTGGTACGAATAAGACCCCGTAATGCCGCCGGCTGGGAATCACTGATCCGCTGTCTCTATACAGGCGATTTTTTTGAGGAAGCATTGGAGCAAATAGAAGCCGCTTTGCGCAATACCGGCAGAAAACCACTATTTCTTTTTTATAAGGCCGCCTTATTATTTGGCGCCGGCAAAACAAAAGAAGCATTATTGCAATTAGAGGCAGCAATGGAAGTTTCTCCGAAGCTGCTGAAAAAATTTATTGAATTAAACCCGTCCATACTTCAAAACCAGCAGGTAGTAGATGTAGTGGCAAGGTTCAAACGCAATAAATCTATCTGACACCACAACTTTTCATTCTGTCAAAATCAGCAGCACTCTGCTGATTCTTCCCTATTTTTGCGACCATCACTAAAGTAGCATCATTCAAACTGAATACGTATGAATTTTAATTTGTCGCAGATCCCGGACAGGATAAAAAAGCCCCGCCAGTCAGGCATTACGATGGTAATGGATAAAGGATTAAGTGTAGAGGAAGCAAAGAATTTTCTCAGCGTTTGTCATCCCCATGTGGATATCATAAAGCTTGGTTTTGGAACTTCTTTTGTTACCCCAAACCTGAAAGACAAGCTGGAAATTTATCAGTCGTATGATATCCCTGTGTATTTTGGAGGAACACTATTTGAAGCATTCCTGATCAGGAACCAGTTTGACGATTATATCAATGTTTGTAAAGAATTTGGCATTTCTTATATGGAAGTGAGTGATGGCTCCATTACCATTCCTCATGCAGAAAAATGCGGGTATATTGAAAAGCTTACTAAGTATGGTACAGTGTTAAGCGAGGTGGGAAGTAAGGACGCTGCACATATCATTCCGCCATATAAATGGATAGAACTGATGAAAGCGGAACTGGAAGCAGGTTCTACCTATGTAATAGCAGAAGCCAGGGAGGCAGGTAATGTGGGTATCTACCGGGGCAGCGGTGAAGTACGGGAAGGTTTGGTACAGGAGATCCTTACACAAATTCCCGGTGAAAAAGTGATATGGGAAGCACCGCAAAAAGCACAACAGTTATACTTCATTGAGATACTGGGTTGTAATGTCAACCTTGGTAATATTGCCCCATCAGAGGTAATACCGCTGGAAACGATGCGAATCGGTTTGAGGGGGGATACCTTCGATCTATACCTTGATAAATAACTACCAACCTGATGCGCCTCTTCGGATTAATTGGTTATCCTTTATCGCATTCATTCTCTAAAAAATATTTTACAGAGAAGTTTGAAAAGGAAGGAGTGGCTGGTTGCCGGTATGAGTTATTCCCGCTCGACTCAATTGAAAAGTTAACGGCTCTGTTAGAAGCCAATCCCCGGCTGGAAGGATTGAATGTTACCATCCCTTACAAAAAACAGGTAGTAAAGTATCTTCATACTTCTGCAATACCTGCAGGGTTAGAAGCCTGTAATTGTATAAGAATACAGGATGGAAAACTGGATGGGTATAATACGGATGCTCCTGCTTTTGAAAAAAGTTTGATCCCGCTGCTGAAATCTCATCACACAAAAGCGCTGGTGCTGGGTAATGGCGGGGCAGCAGAAGCAGTGCTCTTTGTTTTAAAAAAGCTCGGTATCCCATTTAATGTGGTAAGCCGTACCCTTCATAAAGGTTCAACACTTACCTATTCCGATCTTGATAAAAGGATAATTGAAGAAAGTACCATCATCATTAATACTACACCCTTAGGTATGTACCCGGAAGTTGATGCTTGTCCCGATATTCCTTATCAATATATATCAACCGATCAATTGTTGTATGACCTGGTATATAATCCGGCAAAGACATTGTTTCTAAAAAAAGGAGAGGAGAGAGGTGCTGCCATAAAAAACGGAGAAGAGATGCTGGTACTGCAGGCAGAAGAGAGCTGGCATATTTGGAACAAGTGATTGAAATGTCCAGAAGTGAGTATAGACATTATTTACCAGTCAACTTCTCCTTCGCACCTTCCGGAACGCCAATGATCTTCTTCTTTTCATAATCATAACAGATCATGCCTGTTTTGGCAACAGCTACAAGAATGGTATTATCACTAGCTTGTTTTTCCAGTTTATAAAAAAGGTCAAAACCGATCTTAGAAAATTCAGCAGCGGCAACAGACGCTATCACTGTATCTCCGTAAAACAATTCACTTTTGAATTCGATAGCAGCATCAGCCATTATCATACTGGCGCCGGCAAAATTCATTTCTGTATAACCAACGCTTTTAAAGAATTGCATGCGGGCTTCATGAACAATTGACAATACAGTATCATTGCCTACATGACCTCCGTAGTTCAGATCAGTGATCCTGACCGGGATCGGACATTTAAAATGAAATAAACCGGGCAGTATGATCTTTATTCTTGCCATGAAACAGTTTTTTTAGAACTATATAAAATAGCAGGGATCTAAAATTAAGTAATGAAGGCTGATTAGTTGTTGTTGTCATCCTGCAGGGAATTCAGCAGGTTCAGGATATCCATAAAGTTGCCGGGGGAATGAACTGCAGAAGGGCTTGCCATTTTTTCCCGCCATTTTTTCATCTGATCAATGCAGTCTGCATCCTGTTCTTCGCCGGAAACACAGCAAATAAGGTTGCCCAGTTTCCTCGACATCCGGATAATATTACCGTCCGGTGTCATTAATATAATATACCTGTTGGGGTCTTTTCCGGGAGGCAGGATGACATCACTGAAGTCGTCAGTATCATCGCCTAATCCACGGGTATTACCGGAACTAATGGGTTCCCCGAAGTAAAAATTGGCAGCTTCTTTTATTTTACTGTTACTCGTAATATCAAGCCGGGCATATGTTTTTTTACTTGCTTCTAATGCGGCATCATTTCTGGCTTCATCGGATACTGCTGCGATAGCAGTTTCGTGGAGGTTGGTTGGGTTTTCGTTTATAGCAACCGGATCATTGGTTACTACCGGAGTGCTTGTTTTTTCAGGTATTTCGGTTTCATGTTTTATGGCAACTGATTCTTCCTCTTTTGGTTTAGTATTCAGCAATTTTATACCTCCCCAGGCTAACAGACCAACG
>CAYUCU010000138.1:0-11074 GCA_964443345.1 uncultured Chitinophaga sp. | reverse complement strand
ATGCATAATTAGATTGGGGGCGCCAGTTTCCAAGAACTCCTGTATAATAGGGATTCATCACTTTGCTTACGGGTATAAATTGCCTGCAGGTAAATGGATCATCGCAGGTATTTAATGAATACCCGTTAGGACAAATAAAATGTCCTACATCAAGAATCTGTCCGACCATATTCCGGGTACTGAAAATAATATTCAGGCTGGCCAATGAAGTGGCATTCACCAATTGTGTAACGGTGTTGTCATATATCTCTGCTCCAAATGATGCCGGGCCTCCGCAATTATATCCTTCCATCTGTACAATGTGCTGACCCTGTGACAGTGTAATGGGATAGATCCTCCAGGTATCAAATGTGGTTTGGCTGGAACAAGAGAGAAGTGAAACTGTTAACACCCCATCCACAAAAAACCGGACCTGGTTATCACCAGCAATACCTAAATAATATGTTTTTGTTGAAGGTGCCTGGATACAATGAGAAAAGCCTATCCACTCACCCACCGGATTTGAAATTTGCCCCACCGGATCCCAGCAGCTCCATATACCACAACGATGAAGCGGTCCGCACCAGGTAGTGTTCCATGGTGTTTTAGGACTTCTTTCGCAAGAGTCCTGCCGTCCGGTGCCTGCCAATGCTGATTCTTTTGATGTTGATCTGAAATTGGAAAGGACAGACGAGTCGATCTTGGGTAATGGAGCTCTGACAGCATTTTTATCCTGGTTGCCCGGACAAGCACCTCCAACCCATAATTGGTTAGCAGGATTTGTAATGGAGGCTTCTACCTGGCCTGTTCCATCTGTATTATACCCGGGGAAAAAGATCCGGGTACCTTGCCAGGAGTAACTACCATCATGAGCGCCTTCACAAACGGTGTAGCAACCTTCAATAACGGTGGGTACAGTATCTTTTATACAGAAGTTGCCATCCGGAGATAATGTATAATCCTGAGGACAAGTCGCACAGAAATTAACCGGCACACTCCATTCCTCATTAAACACGGTTGCTTTCGCATCAAGGATCTGTGTGAGTTGTGTTACATCCAGTTTATTTCCTACAATAGGATTATTCAATGAGGTTATTGTCGCAATAGCTGTATTGGCCATGTTTCTGCGTCCGGAACGGATCAGTTTCAAATTCTTAAAACTTACCTGCTGTATAGTGCCGGCCGCATTTACCAGTCGGTTCCTATTCACGGAAGCAACAGGAGAATTGATCACCCAGTACTTATTCCCGAAAAATATATCTATCAGCTCGTCGCCGGGTTTCAACATAGCATCATAGGTGGCATTGGTGATCTCGCCGTTTGCATTTGTTGAAAGCAGGTTGAATATAGTTCCCAGGTTCTTATAGGCTTGTCCCATGCCATCATATTTCCAGTGTGCGGGATAGGTAAAAGAATATACCGGATCATCAAATTCATTCTGCGTTTTGGTTAGTAATACATTTCCAGTTTCGGAATCCCACAGAAGGTTTTCTGATGTGATAGTAGAGCCATTCTCCATCTTCATTGTTCTATGTTGTATTGCGAACCGGTTAATGATCTTAATGGTGGATGAGGACCTGAAATTCCGCCGGTCATAATTCACACCAATACCCGGGAAAAAGAAAGGCAACGGAAAAAACAAAATGGCCCCGGACCCGCCACTTACTTTAATACTTATACCAAGGTTCTCCGTTACTTGCTGCCGCATGTCAGTGTACATCTCAACATCCATTCCTATTGTACCATCAGAAACCGTTGCGTCAGGATGGATCACTTTCACATCATTCTTTAACTCCTTGCTTGAAGCCAGTTCGTTTGTTGATTTGTAGAAGTATTCCTCACTTGCAATTTTCTGTCCTGATTTATTATAGACATGACTTGCTTTGGGTTTCCCATGCATATCATTCGTCTCCACCGAGTACCCCTGCGATAAACCCACCATATCGAAATTCACACAACCTATCAGTTTAAACAGTTTGCTCGTTATGGGCTTGCGGTGTTCCAGTCCAAGCACATCAATTTTTGCCGGATAATCTTTAGCGGTGTAAAATTCACTCACAACGGTACCTGTACGATTTACTGATTCTGCATCACCTGTACCAACAGACTTTACTGTTACTTTACTATATCCCACACTTGCACCGGGAAAGAATGATTCACCAAATGGTTCCTCGATATAATAAAAATTATTAAGTCCTAAAAATTCTTTCTGACTATACCGGATAGGCTGGCGGAATGGATTTTCATCATTGCCCAACATGGGTTCATAAGAAGCGACTCCTGTTGAAACAAGCCTGCCCTTCGCATCTTTTTGAGTATAATCATATACCTGGCTGTACGTAGCTGTTTGTGCACCTGCAGCTCCCGACATAGCAGCCCAGTCATCTGACATATCAATACGTTTTACCCGGCTGCCTCCTCCTAATTTCTTCCATGATGGGGCACACAGACGTACCCAGCATTTACCTGGTTCAACTTTATCTGAGTATCCTCTTTTCTCAGCCCTTTTGTCAAAACCCCTGAATAGTTCCTTGATACTTCCAAAAGCTGTTACCAAAGCTTTGATTGCTTTTTTAAGATCGGAACCATTATCCTCTAAATTTTCAGAACCCGGATATGCATATTTGGGAAGACTGGTACGTATAAACTGCCAGCCATCTTTTGCGATCGGGTTAATCTTCTTTATTTTCTTTAGTTTGATCTTTACAACGCTATTACCAGTTCCGGACACTAATGAAGGTTTTTCGCCTGGATCGATCTCGGCATAGCCTGGTACAAATTCTTTATGCCCCTTCGCATCCAGGTCCAGCAAAAATTTATAGTACAGGTTTGTTATTCCTTCAAAATACCGTTCCCGCATTTCCTGGTCACTACCGCTGACTACAGGTTGCGGCAGCGTCACATATATATAATCTGCTTTTACTAAACCAGTGAATTGTCCCGGGTTCGTTATTCCGTTGAGCATACACATTTGCGAAGCCCGCCGGTCTTGCACATATGCATAATCATCCGACTCATAAGTAATGTTAATGCTTCCTCCGGATGGAAGGATAATTTTATTGAGCTGCCATGCACGAACAAATTTGTTTGTTGTTAACGTATCCTGTAGTGTATAGGGGAACTCAGAGTTATTTAATCCATTCGGATTGTTAGCTGCATCCTTAAAACTTCCCCACCTGTCGTACTGCCGGTAATTATAAAAATTGTAATTAGAGGTATCATACTGAAAGTCGTAGGGATTCAATTTCCCTTTTTGATTCTGGCCAAATGTAAAGTATACTCTTTTCAATGTCAGTTTCCCCACACTACCAACGCTATTAGGCAGTCCCTTACAAATGGAATAGTCGTGTTCAAAATGAACGACTTTAATAGGAATGGTCCTAGCGGGATCATTTCCATTCATTCTCAGATCAGATTTTGAATACAACCGGATTTCTTTTAACCGCTTCAGTTTCATTGATGAATTTACTCCGCCGGTTCTGCCTGTCACTCCCAATGCATCCAGCCTGTCTTCAGTTATAAAATGAGCTACCATTGTTTTGGATTCAATGGAATGCAGATACCAGATCTCTTTCTCACCATACACATAGTTTGCCTTATCATCCAGTGCATCACTTAAAAGTCCTTCATTATAATTTGCAGTATCAGCTCCAAATGCAAATGGCGTTCTCCATTTATAAAGGGCGTCCAGTTTGGTATAATTGAATTTTACTGCTGTTCCAAGGTCATCATCAGTTATACCATTTCCGGTACGATCAACATAATCAGGGGATAAGATGGCCGTCAGTAAATGAGAAGTAGTGTAAGCCGGCAGGGTTTCTTTGCTATAATAATTTTCTCTTCCGTTTTTATTTGATTGGGAGTTATCCTGGCTGGAATACCTTATCAGCCCTTTGTTCCTTAAAGAAAGATCCTGACCAATACTGAAAGAATTTTCCTCCTGAACAGTATTATAAACAGGTAACCCATAAACAGAACGTTTGCCATCATCTCCTGTAACTGTTATTTCTGAAAGGTGGTGATTTTTCCGGTACCCGGAAGTTCTGCTGATGGTGCTTTTAATGCCGCCGGTACTGCATCCACTGATCACAACCGAATCAGGACGGAGGTCTTTGATCGTTTTATCCAATCCATGATTGGAAGCTTCCCTGGCAGTCAGATAACTAAAAGTGGTATTTCTAACTTCTCTTTTATCCCTCTTTAATACAGAAATAGATTCGCCGTTCCTTGCAGTCTTAGTCCTCAGCTTATCTGAAGCTTTTGCACCCAGCACTACATCTTCTATGCGTGCAGGCAGACTAACGGCAACAGGTGAAGTGCCTTTTATTTTAGACACATAATCGTTATCATAAGGCACCGGCTCCCCTACTCTTTTAAAATACGCCGGCTCATAGGAAACATCAGATGCAGAAGCTCCCTGGAAATCTCCCTTAGGCAGGAAAAAATTCCGGTCAGTCCATTTTTTGCTTACCGTTCTGATATCCTGCTTGTACAAGTCAGCACCTCCATCTACCCAGAACCCTGCACCAAATTCAATTCCAATAGAAAGATTATCACTCGTTGTCTCTGTTTTCGGATCGAAAAAAACTCCAGAACTTCCTTTGAATAACCGGTATTGACCGCTGCCATCCTGGCTGGTGGCACTAAACATATCATAAGTCGGAACAGGTATAGGTATATATTTTACCTTCTTACTGTATGGAATATCTTTCTCCCTGTTAAAGTCCATCATGGCATCACTCACATCCTTTCCCTTTTCGCTATGCATATAACCATAGGCAGGTGCTGATCTTAATTTTTCAGATACTTTTTGTTTTGAATAAAAGCCTGATAACCCGATACCTGGAAGTACCACCCATAATTCGGGACCCACATGCAGAGAGAAATTGTATGAGTCTGTTTCAGTAGGATGATCAATACCCGGTGTATAAGTATCACCCGAAAAATCAAGAAAAGAATTCAGGAAGTTCCCGACCTTGAGATTCTTCTTTAATAATTTTTCACCGAATTTTAAACTTGGGTCCTTAAATAGGTCAAGTGTCAGGCTTGCTCCGCCTCCTCTTGTATTAAAACCAAACCCTATGGACTGTGTGTAACTGTTTTTATCTTCATGGAGTAATTTTTCGGAAATCAATTTACTATTGATATTAACTCCGGCTCCTCCAAAAGAACTTAAACTAAGATCGAGATTGGCAAGGCCTGTATTGTTTGTTGCAGTGTCATCATTATCTGATTGATTATTTGGGCCGGTCGCATACTCTGTCAGGCTTAAGCCGGGGTTTACCCCAATTTCCATACCTATGCCCCTGTAATTATCGACTCTTACACCAATACTAACGGTCAGGTTAAGATTCAGCTTACGTTTTTTCTTAGCCTGCTTGAATTTTTTAACAGGAATACCCAGCAGATCCAACGTCATTGAAAATTTACCACCATACGTTTTGTGGTCCTTCATGCTCATTTCCCTTTCCATCCTGTCTGTGCCATTAAAATCATCCGGTATGCCCCTCAGATTCCTGTTCAATGAGCCCACATTAAGATTCCATCCGTATCCAACCCAACTTGCTTCATCATCCATGCTAGCACCAGAACCGTAAGAAAGATTAATGGGATAACCGCCAGCATCCATAAGGGGGACATTATATGAAAAATCACCGGAGAATAAATCCACCATATCAGAGTTGCCGATAGGCTCAAACCCTTTCATTTCAGGTTGTGATGGGCCTGATGTAAGTGCATAGACAGCCGTAGGCATAATAAATTCCATGCCCATTACAAAAGCCAACAGAAATGCGATCTTCTTTTGGTGTCTGAACAATGTTCTCATCAGTCTGATTTTGTTTTTAATGCCGGTATCTTTTCAATATCTTTTTTTCTATACACGAATGCAACAGAACCAATTCCAAAAATTTTATCATTATAAAACACCGTAAAATCATCTCCCTGGTGTTTTCCTGTTCCTTTTTCAAAAGCCACTATGTACTCAAAACTGCCCCCTTTTCCATTTTCAATCTTTTGACAAATAGCCGCTGGTACAGAATCCGCATTTCTCAACATCACAAAATCGTTCTGCATATCAAAATTCAGGTAGAGCATCTTTTCCTTTTCCAGTTTGTCCCCCACATTTTTATCAAACCGGATATTGAAATAATAATACTTCTCTTCACTGGTATCTGGCTTTCCGGTGCTACTACTATCCATAAAATTCCGGTACTCCTGTGTCAGCAATTTTATGGTTGCCTGGGTCTCCCCTATTTTTATCACCTGTGTTATCTTATTATCGGGATCATTAACATAGTCCGTAAAGCGTTGTTCAGGTGTTTTTGTTTTACAACCAGCTATTGCTATTAAAAGAACTAACCCTCTCGTTATCATGCTCACTTTCATTATTCGTTTTTATAGATAAACCGGAGGCGCAGCACCCTGCTGCCTGTAACCCGTACTGTCAATAAATACTCCTGGCCATTTTTAAAAGCTTTATTATCTGAAAGGTCCAGGTCATATTTATTTAATCCGCTATTTTGCTTGAGTACCGGCATATCTTTTATGGATATACCCGGTTCTGCGGAGCTGCTTATAGAGTAGTTCAGGTTTGAGATACTGTACGGATTGTTAAATGAAAAACGAAGTACCCTGTTAGCAATATAAAAATTACCGTCATCCGTTTCCTTTAATTCCCTGTAGCTGTCCCCGCTGGCTTCTTTTGTCGCTTCCTCACACTTCACCGTGTACGTCCATATCTCAGACCTTTTTAAAATAATTTTTCCTGTATAAACAATTACCTGCCACACATATGTTTTCCCTTCTTTAAGAGATGGTGCGCTGGCGGGAAACTGCAATTGATTACCGGGAATGTTTCCCTGGTTTAATACGGGTTGATTAAAATTGATCGCCTCAATCACATCCTGCTTGTCTTTTAATTCAGCAGCTACAAGGCGGAATCGTGCATCTGCCGGAAGTGGCATGGGCGGTTGCCATATGAAATTTGGCCGTGTATTACAATCCACATCTCCATCTACCGGGTTAATTAACAGCAACGGTGTTAATGGTTGTAGCTGCTGCACGAAGCATTGCTCAAAAAAATCAGTTACCCAACCCGCCTTGGGTTCCAGTAGTTCAATCTCAAAGCAGTACTCATACTCACCTTCCAAAAAACGGCCAGACTGGCTAAGCATTAATCCGTAATCGTTACTTCCAAATGAGAACCGTCCCCTGGCAAACGCTTGTCTTTCAATTGGTGAAATACCAGGACGTATCGTCAACGACGGGATGAACACCGTAACAACATTTCCGGCAATCACTTCTCTTACCCTTATGGTAACCCTGGCAACAACAAACTCAGAAGAAGTATTAGTGATCTGGGCAAAGGATAATCCTTCTAGGCTTTGCCCGTAAATAGCTGCATTAAAGCTGACAGATAACTGCGCTTTACCTGATGCAACTGCCAGGGTCAAAAAACATATTAGTATATATCGTTTCAAATTCATTCTACTGGTTGTTTCCAAAAATGTAACGTAATGCAATATCTGCCCGCACAGGCTGATTCCATAAAGGCTGATATACAGAAAGGTTTTTCCGGGCATCCACAAAAACACTTACACTGAATTTATCTCCTAACTGGCCGCTTACTGTTTGACGTACTCCCAATTGTTTGAACCATCCCTCAGTGCTGTTATACGTTAACCCGGATGACATAAATATCTTGCCGAATAATGGGTAAGAAAAGCCAGCTTCTGTTAAGAAAGACGTATTGAGATATACAAACCCTGTTTGATTAACTGCTTTATTATATGTGGTATTGACAAACAACATATTCTTACCAATATTCAGGTTCTGAAAACTGTTGACCGCCCAGGAAGTATTCGTGATATTTGATTGAGAGAAGATATAACTGCTCCTGAGGTAAGCGACTGTTACCAGGTTCCTGTAAACAGTTTTCCTGATCTTCTTCTGAAGGTTGGCATCGAATGAAACCCGCTCCACTGAAGTAACAACCTGCTTAAAGGATTCCTCAATTCTTGTCATACGGGTTGGTTGATAACGAAGTGATACATACTGACCTTTTTTCATTTTCCAACGGGCATCTACTGTTGTATATATACTTCTCCACTTGCGGTTATCATTCTCACCGAAACTATATTCACGTCCGTTAGCCCTTATCGAAAGCTGAATCCTGTTTTTAAAGAATGTTTTCCGGAGGTTGAAACCCAATTCAGTGGATCCATTGGACATAAAAGTATTTCCGGGGTTTGCATATCCATTGGCGATCTTACTGAAATTAACCTGGTAAGATAAGCCGCTGGCTGAAAATTCATCTGCATACTTTATTGCTATTGCTGTATTGGCCAGGAGGTCGTCACCAGATAATAATCCGGACAAAGGACTCTTATTGTCTAATGTGCTGTCGGTCGGGTTCGCAGACCGTTGATACTGGGATGCAGACCGTGATAAGTCAAACGTTACAAACCCTTTTTGACCGATCGCAAACTCATTAGAAATAGTTGTTACCAATATTTGCCTGAAAGTAGCTGCATTAAAAGGTGTTAGTGCATTTGAAAGAGACTGGTTAAAAGAAGATAATGCCACATGAGAGGAATACGTCTTTGATTTTCTTAATTCAACTCTTGCCGCCTTTGCAAAACCACTATTAGAGAACAAATTACCTGAAAAAGTATAATCGAGAATTGAATTAAAATCTTTCTGTTTACCCGCCATTACCAAAAAAGATTTCCCCTTATTTAAAAACTCCGTTACAACACCGTTGCTAAGAAAACTACGGAAGGACATCGGGCTTAACGATAATGCATTTTGCCCGATATCCAGCTTGTTAATATTAAGAAATAGTTTTTCTGCGCCTTTAAGAGAAAGTAATTGCCTGGCCATTTTCCGGATAGTTGTGGGGTCATTGATAAGCTGCCTGATCCTGTCCTTATGAAGCAAATCAGACTCCTTTATTTTTTTCAACAAACCGGATGACTCCCATCTCTGTTTGTGCTCAGCTACCTTGCCAATGAATTCCTGTACTGCCTTTATCTTAACAACTTCTCTTTGCAATGCTGCTACCTCTTCAGGATTTACCTTCTCACCAGTGTTTATCTTTTGTTGAAGCATCCCCAGGAGATTTTCTTTTTCGCTGATCTCTTTAATAATATCAGGAGTTAAAAATTGCTGACGCAGGTTCTTTAAATCTAATGTGGATAAATTTCCAATGCCCGCAATTGAAGAAAGCTCTGTATTGAGCAGGCCGCTATATCTGTCATTCAGACTTTTAAGATCGCTGGTCAAAGAATTCTTTGCTTCGTCTGCCATCCTCCGGGCTGCATCAACCGGCAACTGAAGCAGGCTGGCGGGGTCAAATTTTCCGGTGAGCTTCTTTTGAATATTTTTAAGATAATTGTCTTTATCAAATTTCACTGAAATCAAATCCCTGTTACGATCCACATCTGACCATGACTGGGTTTGTACATTTACGATAGTAGAAATACCGGCTATTAACCAGTCGCTGCTGAAACTAATATTACTCAGGTAAGCAAACGATGTATTATTTAAATAAGAACTGTCTGCAATTCCCTGGTAATCTGTTCTTCCGGATTTAAGTTGCACAGGATTTTTAAGCGCAGAAGTCAATTCACTAACAGTTGTTTTGTATGGGCTTAACGATTTGGTAATACCAGATTTTAGTTCATTAACATATTGCAAACCAACGGCGTTGACTAATCTAAAATTTTTATTAGGCACAGAATCCTGCAAAAGCAGAAGAGATGCGGATGATGTTTTCCTGCTTACCGAATCCGTCGTTTTCAGAGGGGAAATTGAATTATTTACGCTTGCAAATAAGGGTTTACCCTTATTAATTATTTGAGAATTACTTTTCTTCTGCAGGAGAAATAAACATACAGATAGTATGATAAAGCAATTGGACAATGTGTGAGGTTATTTTTAAAATTAATAATGTTCTCAACAAGAAAAAATTTTTTCTTTCCAGAAATAATAATAACTTAAATGGTTTCTCACTGATGCCTAAACGTTAATTTTTCATTTTTATCTAACCAAATCACACACTCGGTTATGAAAAAGATACTCCTCATTATCGCTGCCAACTTCATTACTGTTACTGTTTTTTCCCAGTTTATTTATAAGATAAAAGCAGATAGTGTACTAATAACTAATGATAGCTGCAATGCGGAATTGAATTTGGAAAACAGCACCAGAAGTGTAAAAGGTTTTTTATATAATAAAGGAAATGGGAGAACAGAATTTCGAAAAGGAGTAATTAAAATTAACGACACCGCTTACCTGATTGGTGCAGATACATTAATAACGGGTGGAGGTTCAGTAGGTTTTTCCGCACAAGATGGTTTGATAAAAACCGGAAGTAATTTATACCTGGGCAATACTACATTTGGGAGCGGTCCGCATAATTTTACGGCAAACAGACACCAATATTTAAATAACTATTATTATTCTATTGGCGGTACAGCAAGAGATGCTGATTCTTTTCCTGTATTTCGATTTTATAGTAATGGAGACTTTACTTCTAAAACAACTAACCAATATACAACTCCCTCTCCATATAAGAATGGCATCCGTTATAATGCAAGGCTCGGGTACCTGCAAGTGGGATTAAGCAGTATTATAGACACAACCGTTTCCAATAATTATGGTATTTATGAAACGAACGCCATCATTCTTAACACAGACTCCCGTGGCAATATTGCCGGGCAACTCCTAAATGCATTTATAGGTGCCTACAACGTGCAATTGCCCGCTGGAAAGGTGATAGCCTCTTCTATGCTGACCGGCGGGTCTTTTTTCCTTGGAGGCAACCTGTCACATGTTGTTGGTGGTGGAGTTTTTCACAGCATACCTGGAAATGTGAACGGCAGTCTGATAATGGGTAACTCACAACAGATCTCAAAGAATGATGACAATAGCGGATGGTTTGGTTTTTACAATCATAATGCAAATGGACGGACCTATGGCACTTTAACTGCCGGATGGGTCAATAATATTGGTGCTTCAGGCCAACTTACTGTTGGAACTTACCTGACAAATAAATCCCATGCATCCACTGCCTTAGGTAATGGAAATGTGA
>CAYUCU010000137.1:0-11174 GCA_964443345.1 uncultured Chitinophaga sp. | reverse complement strand
TTGGTATGCCGGGGAGAAGCATGGCGGCAGTGGGTACTGGCAAAAGATGTGAAAAGTAGTAAGAACGAGGAAACGCTGACAACCCGCTTTTGACCGGCCAGCCTTGATTTTACAAACCGGAGTTTTTACTCAGCGTTCAATGGTAAAATGGACAAATTCACAGAAAGGAAGTTCTTCTGTTATGATGGAAGAGACAACAGCTTTTGGTGGCCCTGACCTGCACCAGTTGATAAACTGGTCCAATTGTTCTGTTGTTCCCGTAGCAACAATATATACCGATCTGTCAGGTAAATTTTTTACCATTCCGCCAATTCCTGAATGAAGCGCTTTTTCTTTAGCACTTTGCCGGTAAAATACGCCCTGTACTTTTCCTGTTACAATAATGGAAATGGTTTTGCGCATACCACTATAATTGAAGAAGGCGGGTGATTTGTTCAAGGTAAAACTGATCGGTCTCATCAAACTGGTCGTACTCGCTGCTATCAACGTCCAGTACGGCAACTACTTTGTTGTTTTGGAACAGGGGCACTACAATTTCTGACCGGGACAAACTGCTGCAGGCGATATGTCCGGGAAATTTCTCCACATCGGGTACGATCAGCGTACGGGCTTCTGCCCAACTGCTGCCACAAACACCTCTGCCTTTTTTAATACGGGTGCAAGCTACCGGTCCCTGGAATGGTCCTAAAACCAATTCAGTATTTTCATCACCTGCAGTAATAGCTACTGAAGGTTTTACAATATAAAATCCGACCCAAAACCAGTTGAACTGTTCTCTCAGCGCCGCCACCACATTGGCCATATTGGCTACCGGATCTGTTTCACCATCCAGTAAACCCTTTACCTGCGGAATGAGCGATTGGTATTGTTCTTCTTTCGTTCCTTTGTGTATTTTCAGATCTTCTGCCATGCAGCAAAGATAGGAATCCAACTGTCAGCGCCTTATCAGCCGGAGGTAATGACCATCTGGATACTGCCAAAGATGATCCTAAAGTTTCTTAAGCAAAATGCTATAACTTCCCGAAAAATTATCCACTGCATGCGAAAATTTTTTACTCTGCTATGCCTGTTATCCTGTTCCGTACCTGTGATAGCTCAGCAATTTGGCGGGCATCCGACCTCCTATAAATGGAAACAAGTGAATACGGATACAGCCCGCATACTATTTCCTGTGGGTATGGACAGCCAGGCCAATCGGATCGCTTCCATCGTTCACTACCTGGCACAACAAAAACCTCTTGCCCTCGGCGACCAGCTGAAGAAGATCAATATCGTATTGCAAAATCAAACCGTGGTGGCTAACGGTTACGTGGGGCTGGGCCCTTTTCGCAGTGAGTACTTCCTTACACCGGTGGTCAATAATTTCCAGGAAGGCAGCATCAGCTGGAATGACCAGCTGGCCCTTCATGAATATCGCCATGTGCAGCAGTTCAATAATTTCAATAACGGGTTAAGTAAGACGATGAAAGTCCTGTTCGGCGAAGAAGGCTTTGCCGTTGCTATCAATGCAGCGGTGCCGGATTGGTTTTTTGAAGGCGATGCCGTTTTTAATGAAACCGCCCTCACCCGGCAGGGCAGGGGCCGGTTGCCGATGTTTTTAAATGCTTATCCATCGCTGTGGAAAGCATCTAAAAAATATTCCTGGATGAAATTAAGGAATGGCTCACAAAAGGACTATGTGCCCAATCATTATTACCTCGGTTACCTGCTGGTAAATTATGGAAGAGAGAAATACGGGGCTGATTTCTGGGCTAAGGTTACCCGTGATGCCAGCGCCTACAAGGAAGTTTTTTATCCTTTCCAGGGAGCAATAAAAAAGTATGCAGGAGTGGAGTATAAAAAATTCATTACTGATGCCTTCGATTTTTACAAGAAGAAAATGACGGATATTCCTGTTCCGGTGTCAGGCTATGTGTTGCCGGTGAAGAAAAGCTATGTTACCGATTATGTGTTTCCGTACCAGGCAGGTGCTGATTCACTGATCTACCTGCGATCAAGCTACCGGCACCGGCCCACATTTTTTATAAAAGATAAGAATGGGGAACATAAACTCCGGGTGAAGGATATCTCCGGCGACGATCAGTACAGCTACCGCAATGGAAAGATAGTGTACACAGCCTATGAAAGAGATGCCCGGTGGCGCTGGCATGATTATAACGTAATAAAAGTGCTGGACATACGATCAGGCACACAGCAAACAATAACCAGCAAGTCGAAATATTTTACACCGGATATTTCAGCGGATGGGTCTAAAGTGGCGGCCGTACAAATATCCACTACTGGTAAAAGCGAACTGCATATTCTGAATGCAACAAATGGAACCATACTTCAAAGAATACATTCTTCGGAGATCAGTCTTTTTACGGACCCCAAGTTTATAGATGATAATAACCTGGTAACAGCCGTTCGCCTCAATGATGGTAAAATGGCATTAGCCTCAGCAGAGATCAGTACGGGAAACACCACCAGGCTTACCACTCCGTCATTCAATGTGGTCGGTTATCCTTGTGTAAGTGACGGGGTCATTTATTTCACCGCTAACTATGGCGGTAATGATGATGTATTTGCCTTGCGGCTTTCTGATAGAAAAATATTCCGGATTAGTAACGGACCACTGGGCAGCTATTTTGTAAATGTGGCACATGGAAAAATTACCTGGTCTGCTTTTACAGCAGAAGGATACCAGTTGCAGCAAACAGATGCCGGCAGCGTAAAGTGGGAAGAAATAACTACAGCTACTGCGGAATCCTTAACAGAAAAATTTGCCGTAAACTCCGGTCCGGGTACCGGTGATGTGCTATTCGATAAGGTGACACAAAGAAACTATCCTGTAAGCGATTACAGGAAAAGCACCCGGTTGTTTAACTTTCATAGCTGGAGGCCTTATTATGAAGATCCGATCCTGACCTATTCCTTATACGGGCAGAATGTGCTGAACAACATGGAAACAGAATTGTATTATTCATATAACCAGAATGAAAAAAACAGTGCTGTGGGTTTTAATCTTACTTATGGTGGTTGGTTTCCCTATCTGACCTTAGGATCTGAATTCACATTTGACAGGCAGTTCTTACTGGGCAATAAAATAAGGCATTTTGATCAGCTGGACTCCCGTATCGGGTTAAGTGTGCCCCTGAGCACTGTAAAAGGACGCACGTTTAGAAATTTTAGTATCAGCAGTTTTTTTGTGAGGAGAAACGAATTTAATAAAGGGTTCTTTAAAGATTCGATGGGCAACAGGCAGATCAATTACCTGCAGTATAGCATTTCCTGGAACCAACAGGTGCAACGGGCGGTTCAGCAGACCTATCCGAGGTTTGCTTATTTCTTATTTGGAAGCTACCGCCATTCCATTTCCCGGTACACCGCCCGCCAATTTATTACTACCGGATCATTATACCTGCCCGGGTTTATGGCATCACACAATCTTTATTTTGCAGGCGCCTTCCAGGAAATTGATACATTAGGACAACTGTCTTTCTCTAACCGCTTTGCCTACTCCAGGGGTTATACAGGGCGCTACTTCTCCCGTATGTGGAAGCTGTCGGCCAATTATCATCTTCCGTTATTATTTCCGGATTGGGGCTTTGGCAATATCTTATACCTGCAAAACATAAGGGCCAACCTGTTTTACGATTTCACCAAAGTTTTTTCCAGGGACAAGACACAATTCAGAAACCAGCGAAGTGTGGGCGGGGAGATCTTTGTAGATACCAAATGGTGGAACCAATACCCGCTGACGTTTGGCTTCCGGGTAAGCCGTATGCTGGACCAGGACCAGTTTGATGGATTTAAAGGAACGAGATATGAGTTTATTTTGCCTGTTAGTATTTTGCCGAGATAAGGAGAGAAGCTACGAGTGGTGAGTTGTGAGTTACGAGACTGAAAGTCCGTGGTTTAAAAACTTGCCGCAGAAATAAAGAATTTTTGATATTAAGTCTCGCAACTCACAACTCACAGCTCACAGCTCGTAGCTATAAGCTGCTCAGGCTTTCTTCTATCACTTTGATCTTCTCTTCCGCATCGGCTTTTTTCTTTCTTTCCGCTTCAAGTATTTCCGGTTTTGCATTTTGTACAAACCGTTCATTGCTGAGTTTCTTTTCTACGGAAACTAAAAAACCTTTCAGGTAATCGAGGTCTTTTTGGAGCTGTCCTTTTTGCGAAGCCGTATCCAGGACAGTGGTTGTTTCTATAAAGAATTTATCTTTCTGTACCACTACGGTTATGCTGTTACTTACAGTAGTGCTGGTATAGGAAAGGGATTCCGCATTTACCTGTTTTAAAAGAATACTTTCAATCGCTTTATAAGTGGCAGCTTCTTCCGTTAATATATGCAGCCGGATCGTGTCTTTAGGTTTCAGCTGGTTCTTATTCCGGGCATCCCTGATGGCAGTGATCACTTCTTTCAGAAGAGCGGCATTGGCCAGTATCTTTTTATCAGCAATGGCGGCTACAGGGTATTGCTTTACAGTCAGATCATCACTTCTTTCTTTCAACAGGTGATAAATTTCTTCTGTAATGAATGGCAGGAAAGGATGAAGCAACTGCATCAGTTCTTCAAAGAAGCCAACTGTCTTTTCGTACACGGCTTTATCAATCGGTTGTTCAAAGCCAGGCTTGTCTGCCGTAGCTTTTGCGTAGGCAGGTTTTACCCATTCCAGGTACCAACTGCAGAAATCATCCCATATCAGTGAGTAAATTGTCTTCAATGATTCACTCAGCCGGAAATCTTTAAACTGTTCATCCAGTTGAATTCTTACTTCGCTCAGGCGGCTCTCAAACCATTCTACGGCGAAATTACTTTCTGTCTTTCCGTCTTTCTGACTTTCGGACGTTCTTCCTTCCCACATCTTCACGAGCTTCAGCGCATTCCACATTTTATTAATAAAGAATTTGCCTTGCTCATTGCCCGAAGGATCCCACATCAGGTCATTGCCGGCAGGAGAGGAGATCATGATGCCAAAGCGAACCGCATCTGCACCCTCCTCATCAATCATTTGCAGCAGATCGGGTGAATTGCCCAATTGCTTACTCATCTTTCTTCCCTGCTTGTCACGAACAATACCGGTAAAATATACTTCACTGAACGGTTTCTGTCCTTTGTATTCAAATCCCGCCATTATCATTCTCGCCACCCAAAAGAAAATGATCTCCGGCGCCGTTACCAATGTATTAGTAGGGTAGTAGTAGTTGACTTCTTTGTTATCCGGGTTGCTGTATCCTTTAAATACTTCAAATGGCCAGAGCCAGCTGGAGAACCAGGTGTCAAGGCAATCTTCATCCTGTTTTAATTTGGAATTTGGATTTTCAAATTTGGGATTTTTGGCTACTGCTTGCATTCTCGCATCATCTTCAGTAGGTGCAACATAAAAGTTCCCATCCTCATCATACCAGGCTGGTATCCGGTGCCCCCACCATAGCTGACGGCTAATGCACCAATCTTTGATATTTTCCATCCAGTGCCGGTACAGGTTCTTAAATTTGGCCGGATAGAATTTTATTTCATCATCAGCTACGGCAGACAAAGCAGGTCCTGATATTTTTTTCATATCCACCCACCATTGTAAGGAAAGTCTTGGTTCCACTACAGCATCCGTTCGTTCACTATGTCCCACTTCACTGGTATAGTCTTCTGTTTTCAGCAAGAGCCCTTTTTCTTCCAGTTCCTTTACAATTTTCTTCCGGGCATCAAAACGGTCTTCACCAACATAGATCTGCGCCGCTTCATTCAGCGTACCATCTTCATTTAATATATCAATCACCTCCAGGTTGTGTTTTTGTCCCAGCAGGTTGTCATTCATATCATGGGCAGGGGTCACTTTTAAAGCGCCGGTTCCAAAGTCCATTGTAACATACTCATCCGTAATGATGGGAATGCGCCGGTTGATCAGCGGCACAAAAGCAAATTTGCCATGCAGGTGTTTATAGCGAACATCATCAGGATGTACACAAATAGCCGAATCTCCCATTATGGTTTCAGGGCGAACGGTGGCGATAGTAATGAAGTCTGAGGTCTGAGGGTTGAGGTCAGATCTCCGGCTCCCGGTTTCGGACTCCGGTAGCTCAAGGAAATATTTCAGGTAGTAGAGTTTCTGCTGCGTTTCTTTTCTGATCACTTCTTCGTCGCTGAGTGCCGTCTTTGCTTTCACATCCCAGTTGATCATTCTTTTACCACGATAGATATATCCTTTATTATACAGATCAATGAATACACTGATCACCGATTGGTAATAATCCGGGTCCATGGTAAAACTGGTACGTTCCCAATCCAGGCTGCAACCCATTTTTTTCAGTTGCTGTAAAATGATGCCACCATATTTTTCTTTCCATTCCCAGGCATAGTTCAAAAAGTCTTCCCGGCTGAGCGATGATTTGGCGATCCCTTTTTCCCGGAGCATCTGTACCACTTTGGCTTCTGTGGCGATGGAGGCATGATCGGTTCCCGGTACCCAGCAGGCATTTTTACCCTGCATCCTGGCACGGCGAACCAATATATCCTGGATGGTATTATTAAGGCAATGGCCCATGTGCAACACGCCGGTCACATTGGGAGGAGGTATCACCACGGTATAAGGCTCACGGCCATCCGGTTCACTATGAAAATAATTCTTATCCAGCCAATGCTGATACCATTTTTGTTCGGCAGCGCTGTGATCAAAGTTTTTGCTCAATTCCATACGTCATCAGTTACTGAATTTATCAGGCAGTTGAAGCAACTCCTGTCCGGGTATCAGTAAGGCGGCAAATTTACCGGGTTTTGGGTAGATGGCGAAAAGGGAAGGGGTTTGGCAGGAAGGGTTTGGCACGCAACGGCAGCGGGGTTCCGAAAAGGGTTTACGCAAGAATTCTCTGCGACAGTTATTTAATGTATCAGGACAGTGCCTCTTTCATTTCCTTGCAAATATATATTTCACCCCGGTCCACTCTCTGAATGCCATCGAGTGTTTCTTCGAGAGAAGAGGTTTTGGTTAAGTATCCTTTGATGCCCATTGCCATGACCCTTTTGGCAAAGGGCACACTTTTTTTCATGGAAAGGCACACGATCTTAATGGAGGGCAGCAGCAGGAAAAGTTTTTCAGCTATAGAGAAGCTATGGGTGCTTTGATGGTTAAAATCGAGTAATACAACGTCCGGTTGGTGTTTCAATACCAGGTCCACTGCATCCGGACTGTCATCAGAATCGGAGACGACCTGGATATCCAGGGAATTTGCCAGTAGCATTTTCCAGGATTTACGTACTATTTTGTGGTTATCAATAATGCTGATACGGATGGGGGTGTGGTTCATTTATTTTATATTAATATGCTACGGATTTAATGTAAGGGTGAATTACAGTTCAGACAGATTATTCGGATAAATAAGAACTTTTCAAACCGGCTTATATGCCGGGGTAATTGTAAAAGGGATAGAGGAAGGAGTAAATGGGTTGAATTAGTAAAAATACTGAAAACCGAAAGTAATATTACCTTGTTAAATTACCAAGAAATTTTACGATTTTATCTGAAAGTGGGGAGGGAGAAAAAAGTAAAGCAAATTTTGCCCCGGGTAGCCCGGCAACTGGATTTAAAATTATATTCGTAAAAATTTACCTGTCACCGGGTCTTATAAACTTATCAAATTCAAAAGAATGAAACGAGAATTAGCCTCCTGGTATAGCCCTTCGCTGAATAAAGAAATGCCGATCGCCGCCTATGGAGATTATGGCTTTGCCTTATTACTGGTGCCTACTGCTGCTGCAGACTACCTGGAGTATGAGCGGTTTCAGCTGATGGACCACCTGGCCCCATTTATTGATGCCGGAAAAGTGAGGGTCTTTTCTATTGACAGTATCAACAATGAAAGCTGGCTGAACAACACTATAGACCCCCGCCAAAAATCCATACGGCATCAGCAATGGAATGATTATGTGTTTAATGAAGTGGTTCCTTTTATACGGGTGAATACGAGTGCAGAAACTCCCATCATTACCTGTGGCGCTTCTTTTGGCGCCCTGCATAGTATGAACCTGTTCCTGAAAAGGCCTGACCTTATCAACGGGGTCATTGCCATGAGTGGTGTTTACGACCTGTCGGAGTACACCAAGGGGCATTTTGATGATGATGTGTATTTCAACAGCCCCTGGCATTTTATGCAAAACCTGGCCGATCATTCTGTTCTCGAGCAAATACGCAGAAGCAGTCATATCCATATACTTACCGGAAGCGGCCCGTATGAAGATCCTGCTGCCAGTGGCAAGTTTGCCAAAGTGCTGTATGATAAAGGCATCTGGTACGAACTGGATGTGTGGGACGAAGAGTGGCCACACGACTGGAACACCTGGCGGGCTATGCTACCCCATTACTTAGGGTCAAAATTTTAAAGAGTCAGAGCTGCCGCTATTTTATATGTTACCGGGAATTAGCTCCTGTAGCAAACGGATGAACGTTTTACGGTCTGTCATTTCGGCCCCCATGCTTTCAAGGTATTCCGTATAAACCTGGCAATCGATCAATTGCACCCCTTCCGATCTCAGTAGCTGTACATACCTGCTAAAAGCAAATCTTGATGCATTACTTACTTTACTGAACATACTTTCACCAAAGAACACTTTGCCAAGCCTGATACCGTACAAGCCACCCACCAGTTCCGCATCTTTCCATACTTCCGCACTGTGTGCATATCCCAGTTCATGCAGTTTGTTGTAAGCTCTTTCCACTTCATTTGTTATCCAGGTGCCTTCCTGGCCGGGGCGCCGGGCCGCTTTGCAAAGATGAATGACCTGTGCAAACGCTTTATTCGTGGTAAACTCAAACGCATTCCTGTTGAGTAACGGTTTGATGCTTTTGCTGATCTTCAGTTTTTCCGGAAACAATACAAATCTCGGATCAGGGCTCCACCACAAAATAGGATCGCCTTCATACCAGGGAAAAATGCCACTTCTATATGCGAGTAATAACCGCTCCGGCGACAGGTCACCACCCATGGCCAGCAATCCATCCGGTTCTGCTAAATGAACGGGAGGAAAAAGCAATTGGCTGTCTAATGCAAAAAGCGACATGAGGATAGATAATAGTGAATAGATGATAGATAATAGTTAGCTGCTTATAGCTCATAGTTCTAGGCCCAGGGCTGTTAGCTCGTAACTCATAACTCAAAGCTCGTAGCTCATAGCTACACAAAGGTACAGCGATGTCTCTCTAATCAAAAAAGCCGCCCTGAATGAACAGGACGGCTTTGTAATGGAGTGTGTGATTAGTTAGTCTTTCACAAATTTTTGCTGATACAATGCATTGCCATCAGCACCGGTAACTTTCAGGAAGTAAATGCCTCCCGACAGTTTGGTAATATCCAGTGAGGTGGTTGACGGAGCAGCAACCTGGCTCATCACCATTTTGCCATTCACATCAAATACATGGATCACTTTTCTTTCCTCATTTCCTGCAATGTTTACGTTTAGCATCTGACTGGCAGGATTCGGGAAGATATTTACTTTAAGCTGGTTGTTGCCATTCACCAGTTCCTCACCTTTTGATGCAGTACCGAGTGCCACTCTTAACGTATAGCAGACAGTAGCACTGTTAGCACCATTGTATCCATACACCTGTGCATAATAAGTACCTGCCGCCGCTGTATAATTGATGGTTTCACTGGTGGTACCGCCTGCCTGCGAAATAGCAACCTGCGTACCCGCACTGTTCAGCAATTTCAGGTCATAGTCGCCGGGCAATGTGGACAGGGTGATGGTAATAGTACCGGCATTGGTTATTACAAAACGGTAGTGGTCAATATCACCCGTCGGGCTTATTAAACCAGTAGTATTTGTATTGAACGGAATAGTGGCTGCGCCTGCCGTTGTTCCATTGGTACTGTTATCAAGGCTGCTTGCACAACCTGTTATGATGTTGGCAGTGGCCGTAATGGTATAGCAGGTAGCACTGTTTGCACCGTTGTATCCAAATATCCTGATATAATAGGTACCTGCAGCCTGGTTGTTCAGGGTTACTGTTTCATTGGCACTGCCGCTGGTACCAGAACCGATCACCGTTCCGGCACTGTTGTAAATGGTCATGTCAAAATCCACACCAGCCGGACCTGCCAGTGTAAATGTATTATTAGTGGTAGCCGATGTTACTACCCTGAAGTAGTCATTATCAGTAGAAGTAGTAATTGCTGCTGAATTAGCCACACCTGTACTGATCGTAGCTGCTGCTGCAATTGATTCATTTGGTTCAAATGCAGTACCGCAACCAGGAGCTGCCAGTGTGGTGAACTGTGCCTGTGTGAATGCACTGTTTCCACTGCTGCATGTGGCTCTTACTCTCCAGTCATATAAAGTAGAAGCAGACAGGCCGCTGATAGTAACAGAAGTGGTGTT
Source organism: uncultured Chitinophaga sp. (assembly GCA_964443345.1). Classification (GTDB taxonomy): domain Bacteria; phylum Bacteroidota; class Bacteroidia; order Chitinophagales; family Chitinophagaceae; genus JJ008. The sequence goes on along the minus strand of CAYUCU010000137.1, from coordinate 820 downwards.
TGTATTACCGAAAGTTAACCAGGTGGCAGAACTGTTGGCTTTGTATTCCACCAGGTAACTTGTAGCACCGCTTACAGCAGCCCAGTTTACTGTAGCAGCAGATGTAGTTACACCTGAAGAAGTAAGGCCGCCCGGAGCATCGCATCCGGCAACTGGTATTGTTGTGAATTGTGATTGTGCATAAGAACTGCTGCCACCGGTGCAATTAGCTCTTACTCTCCAGTCATACAATGAACCCGGAGCAAGGCCGCTTAGATTTATTGAAATTGCAGTTGTTCCGGTTACAGCATTGGTCCATGTGCCGGAGGAATTCAGTTTATAATCCACATCATAAGAAGTAGCACCGGCTACAGTAGCCCAGAGGACCGTTGCAGTGGTGGTGGTGATAGCTGTAGAAGACAGGAAATCCGGTGTGCCACAGCTTGAACCGGCAGTGATAGTGAAGTTGGTATTGGAAATATCAAAGAAGATATTACCAACCGCTTCTATTTTCATCCTTGCAGTTGTGCTGGGCGTATTAGGAATAGTCACTGCCTGGCTGCCATCATTCGGAGTACTGGTCAACAGGGTAGTGAATGTATTACCACCATCGGTAGAGATGGATATTCTTACGTTGGCGCAACTAACCGGTGCAGCAGTTGTATTGGCTACTGACCAGGTAACGGTTTGTGATGAATTACCCGCCCATGATACGGCCGTGTTGGGTGCCGTTACAGCAAAAGGTCCGGAAGTGTTTGAAACGGTAACTACCATATCATCAAACTGTGTTTGACCTACTGATGCCGGTGAAGTGGAGAACGGTGCATTATCCCTCACGGTC
>CAYUCU010000136.1:0-11377 GCA_964443345.1 uncultured Chitinophaga sp. | reverse complement strand
ATAAAAGGACTGAATGTATCTTATCCGCCGGGTAAAAAAGATAAGTAGGGAGAAATGAACTATCAGAGCAGCTGTCCTCCGGATTCGGGGGATTTTTTTTTGGTGTATTTCAGTTCCGGCAAATAATCCCTTATTTTGAGGTATGGAAGATTTTAAAAAACTGTTCAACTCTTTCGCTTCCGTAAAGGTGGTGGTGATTGGCGACCTGATGCTGGATACCTATATGTGGGGGAAAGTGGACCGTATTTCACCAGAGGCACCTGTGCCGGTGGTTCTGATCGATAAAAAAGAATACCGCATCGGAGGTGCTGGTAACGTGGCATTGAATTGTAAATCCCTTGGTGCACAGGTAACAGTTCTGTCCATACTGGGGAATGATGAGGAAGGGAAATTACTGGAGCAACTTTTAAAAGATACCGGGTTAGATACTTCAGGGCTGATCAAAAGCGGTCAGCGGATCACCACAAGCAAAACAAGGGTCATCAGCCGAAACCAGCAGATGATGCGGCTGGATACAGAGGTCACCACAGCTATTACCGGAGAAGAAGAGAATGCTTTATTAAATAAGCTCAGGACTTTCATAGCAACTTCAAAACCAGATGTTCTCATTTTCGAAGATTATAATAAAGGTGTATTGACACCAGCCCTTATCAGCGAAGTCATTGCTTTATGCAAAGCCAACGGCATCGTAACGGCTGTGGATCCGAAAAAGAAAAACTTCTTCTCTTATAAAGGTGCAGATATTTTTAAGCCCAATCTGAAGGAGGTAAAGGAAGCTTTAAACCTGCTGGTGGATGATATTAGCATACGGCAGCTGGAGTCCATTCATGGGGAGCTGGAAAAAATGTTGCAGCACCGCATCTCATTTATTACATTATCAGAGAAGGGCGTTTTTTACCAGCAGGGCGGAGATGCTATGCTCATTCCTTCTCATATACGAAATGTGGCCGATGTCTCCGGCGCCGGTGATACGGTGATCGCTGTAGCAGCATTAGTGTATGCAGCCACCAAAAATGTGCGGCTGATGGCCGAAGTGGCAAATATCGCAGGCGGTGTGGTATGTGAGGAAGTGGGAACGGTAGCTATCAATAAGGAAAAACTGCTGCAGGAGTGTGAGTTACTCCTCGGTTGATCCTCTTTTCATTCCTTTCATCGCCTTGTTCAGTATCCCGTGGTAATCTACAAAAAGATCAAAAAGTATTTTGACGAGCGCAAATACCAAAATAAATGCTTTGCCAGCTCCCAATGTAAGAAACAGGCTCCCAAATATTACGGTGATTTGCTGAATCACAATTCGCCCATAGGGTTGAAACATCACCAGCATCAGCGGAGCAGTTTTATATTCACCATTGATGATAAATGGCACAAAGCTTTTTGAAAGATAGCCAATGACAAAGCTGCCCAGCATTAATGCAACATCTTTATTGACATACTGGTACCAATTGAAAAAGAAATGAAAAAGACCGCTGCCAGGAGGTGTTATATTTGCTGATTGTGAAAAAATGCTTGTTTGAACCAGGGCGAACAGACCAAAATGCGCTATAAAGAAGAGTATAAAAAAGAAACCGCTTTGACGGGTGGTGGTACCGTTAGAATACCAATCATCCTTTTTCCTTACAAAAGTAATCACCAGCATTTTGAGGATAGTAATGACACCCACAATAAGTGTTTCCAGTGCATAAACGATAAAGGCCTCTGTGGGATGCCAGTTCAGGAACCATACACCGTACACGGGTAACAGGTTTGCTGCTATCAGCACGATATCTGCTGTTGACAGTTTTCTCTTTAGTATCAAATGGTATCTTTTTCGGGAACAAAATACCTAATTTCGTTTGTTATTTAATACCCACTAGCCCGTATGTCAACATTTACTATTGCAATTCATGGCGGCGCCGGCACTATCCTGAAGAAAGATATGACCCCGGAAAAGGAAATTGCCTACAAAAATGCGCTGGAAGAGGCATTGGCAACTGGATATATGCTGCTTGAAAAAGGGCATTCCGCTGTTGATGCAGTGAGGGCGGCCGTATGCTCCCTGGAGGATAATATTTTGTTCAATGCCGGCAGGGGTTCGGTCTTTGGGAAAGACGGTACCCAGGAGATGGATGCATCCATCATGGATGGCAGCAACCTGATGGCCGGTGCAGTGGCTGCAGTTCGTAGGATAAAGAACCCGGTGGAACTGGCCTATGCCATAATGACAAAGAGCCCTCATGTAATGCTGAACGGGCAAGGAGCTTATGAATTTGCAGTATTGAATGGGATCCAAACCGAAACAGACGAGTATTTCTTTTCCAACTTCAGATATGAACAATGGAAGCAAATGCAGGGCTCTGATGAAACGGCATTAGATCATAATGTGGTGGTGAAAGACAAACCCTCCTTTGTCACACCTGAGGACGGGACTACGGAAGGCAAGAAGTTTGGCACCGTTGGCGCTGTGGCTTTAGATACAAAAGGTAATATTGCTGCTGCCACCAGTACCGGTGGTATGACAAATAAGCAGTACGGGAGGGTGGGAGACAGCCCTATCATTGGTGCAGGAACCTATGCCAATAATAAGACTTGCGCCATCAGTTGTACCGGGCATGGTGAACCATTTATTCGTGCAGTCACTGCTTATGATGTAAGCTGCCTGGTGGAATACAAAGGTTTGTCACTGGAGGAAGCAATGAACGTAGTGGTGCATGATAAACTGATGAAGCTTGATGGTGAAGGAGGAATGATTGGTGCAGATGCAAAAGGAAATGTGGCTATGGTGTTTAATAGCGATGGTATGTACAGGGGGATGAAGTGTAGTGATGGACGGAAACAGGTAGCGATCTATAAATAGAATTACATAATGCAGAAGTATGCAATTATAGTAGCGGGCGGAACAGGAACAAGAATGGGCGGCAACCTGCCTAAACAGTTCATGCTGCTCAGGGGTAAACCGGTGTTGTATTACACCATCCGGACCTTTCTCGACTCATTTGATGACCTGCAGGTGATATTGGTATTGCCCGTGGACTATACGGATATGGGACAGGAGATCATTGATGCGTATTTTGATAAGAACAGGGTCAGAATTACTGCAGGTGGAGATACCCGTTTTCAATCCGTAAAGAATGGGTTATTGCTGGTGGAAGAGGAGTCGGTCATATTTGTTCATGATGGTGTTCGCTGTTTATTGACAAAGGACCTGGTTCACCGGTGCTATGCACAAGCAGTGGAAACAGGTACGGCGATACCAGCTATCGCATCAAAGGATAGTATCCGCCTGGTGAATGAAGAAGGTAATGAAGCTTTTGACAGGAGTAAAGTGATGCTTGTTCAAACTCCGCAAACATTTCACAGCAAGATATTAATACCAGCTTTCCAGATCGACTACAAAGACAAGTTTACAGACGAAGCCAGTGTGGCAGAAGCATTTGGTATAAAGGTATCATTGGTAGAAGGGGAGGAAACGAATATTAAGATAACGATGCCGGTGGATTTACTAATTGCAGAGAGAGTATTGGAGGAATTGGTAATTAGTAACCAGGAATTTGGCCAATGACCGGGACTTTTACATAATGGCCTGATTCCTTTATTCCCAAATACAAATTCCTAACCTCTCTTCATCCACTTCAGATAAAAAGGCAGATCGTTGATTTTTAGCGCAGGATAAATTTCTTTCCTTGCTCCAAAGCTGCTGTAAAATTGGGCAAGGCTGGGAATGTCGGAACCTTCAAAATCAAGCAGCATTTTTTTTCCTGCATTATCTTTTATAAACGCATCAATGAGTGCAGGAGAGGCCCCTGTATTTTTCCCATAAGGATGATTGCCCACCAAAATATAATAAGCCCTGTTGTGCGAAAAAAAGAAAACACAGGAAGCCAGCAATTCCTGTTGTTCATTTATAATTCCATAGGTGGTGGCCATTTGTTTGTCATGAAGAAACTGGTATAGTTTTCTGAAATGGGCTACATTCTCACCAGTTTCATTTCCCTGTTGTTTCATTTGTGCAACGGCCAGTTCGATCACTTTTTCTACATCAAAATCCTTTTGTATGGAACATCCAAGCTGCGATGCTTTTTTAATGTTACGCTGAATGTTCTCATTGTATCCATCGTAAAGGGTTTGATAGGATTTGCTGAGGTCAAGGATATAATTACTTCTGGGTATGGTAAAACCGGATGGACTGCTTGTATTGTTCCTGCTATTCATTGATATTTCAATGAACCGGAAATGTTTTCGGGCTTGCTGAATAAATGAGCCAACCAGTTCTTCAGTAATTGCATTTCCAAAAAGGCCCAATTGAGCGGTGAGAAAGGGCTGGTATAAATAGCGGATGCCATATTTTTTATTCCAGGTCAACGGCATTACTGCTTCATAATCGTTAAGTACCAATGCATCCCAGTTTTTGGACATGGCATCAAGATAAAAGGAGTAAGCATAGATGAGGCCGTTACCTGCTGTGTTGATACAATGGTCCCACCGGTGCTTATCAATTTGATTGTTGGTGAAATATTGTATGTTGAACGGTTCACTCATCAGAAATCGATATTGCGGTCGATCTTTCGGAAACTGAAATTAGAAATGTCAATCGAGAAGGAGATCGTTTTCCATATCCGCCCTTTTTTGGGAAAGGTGGATTGAATATAATCCTTATAGACCTTACTGTAAACCAATGGCAGGTAAATATTCACGGTTTCTTTCAGCAGCGGGATGTGAATACCGGCATCAAAAATAAAATGGTCCAAACCAGAATTTGGCTTCCAGGTTTCCGCATAGGTGCCAATATCAAAAAATAGTTTCAATGGGATCTTTACCGGAAATAAACTTAGCGGGTTGATGGATGATGGGATAGTTGTACTGAAGTTGGCGGCAATCAACCAGTCATCGGTTTTCCCGATCTTGTCAGCCAGTAATTCTGTTCGTACTTTAAAACCTCCATCTCTTACCATCAGTTGCTGACTGGTGGCTCCCTGAAATTTATTACGTCCAATAAAATAATCGCTGTACGTATAGTCTTCATAGCCATTCGGGCCCGTCATGTTTAAATGATACCGGTCGGTGGCAAATTGAGCAGAAAAAGTTTTTGACGAAGTATAAAAGAATTTCCCTGCAAAAAAACGAACAGAAAGGCCTCCCTCTTTTGGATAATTAAAGAAATATTTTCCTGTAAAGGCAGCACGAACGAATTCTTTTCCTTGTTCAATCTTTAACTCACCCCGGTAAGGATATAAGGCCCGGTTGTTTTCAATTACTATCTGCAGTTGGTGCAGTGTGCGGTTTTTGGTACTATTCCTGTATTTGGTCGAAATGGTGGTATCTGTACCAGAAATAGCAGTGTCACGATAAAAACTTAAACCATCTTCATTTATCAAAAAACTTTTGAATTGTATATACCGGTGAAAACTGCTTCGGGGGTTTTTTTGTTGCAAGGTGAAACGGATGCCCGGTACAATCTTACTAAAGCCCAGGTTATTCTCTTTACCCACCGGATCAATATATTTATCGACGGTAAAAGTTGAACCACTTACACCTATATCTATTTTTCTGAAAACACCGTGGGGATAGAAGCTAAGATTAGCAAAGCCGATCCCTGTTAATTCTTTTGACCGGGTGCCATACATTGGTGCAGCAAAGAACTGAAAGCGGTTGGGTGGTAGTCTGAGGTTAGTAATAAGTGCACCGATCATAAACCCATCATAGCTGTTAACACCCAGCGCCGGGAGCACAGTAATGGCCGTATTTTTCGTTCTGTTCTTTCCGGAAATAAGAGCACCGGGCCCCTGGATAGCAATGCCTTTTTTGATGATGCCGGGAAGATTTCCCTTTTGAGATAATAGTAAAAAAGCCGAATCAAGATTTTTACCGCTGGAGGTTTCCAATACTTTTTTAAGATCTTCCGGTTGCGGATGTCTGAATTGCCATTGCCGGTAATATTCCTGCATGGCTTTGTTGAATGTTTCAGTTCCCAAATAAGATTCCAGCCATTTCATCCACTGCGAAGTTTTGTAATAGGCTACCAATGCATAATTAGGTTCTGTAAACTTTTCAGAGGAGGTTGCTATTGGCTGGTCTTTTTTTCCTGCAATAAGCGTTTCTAACAGGCTCTGTTCGGTACGATTGGTATAGTGATCGTCTTTTTTCTGCCGGTATTTATTTTCATAATAGGAATTAATGCCTTCATCCATCCAGGGGTGTTTGCGTTCATTGGTGCCCAGTATGCCATAAAACCAGTTGTGCCCGATCTCATGAGCGATGGTGTTGTCTAAGGTACGGCTGTTGCTGCCGGGAGAAAGTACCGTGATGGTGGGGTACTCCATTCCGCCCCCAAAACTGTCCGGGCCCAGTACTGCCTGAACAATAGAGTAGGGATATTCTCCCACCAGTGCGGAATAATGCCGGACCGCATCCTTGCTATAGCCAACTGATCTATCCCAGGTGTTTTTTTCCTTTGAAGTATAAAAAGTATAAACATCGATCACTTTGCCGGAAGCAAGACGACAAGTATCATAATTAACAATAAACCGTTTATCGGCAAACCATGCAAAGTCGTGAATATTGGTTTGTTTATATTGAAGTGTTTTGCTTTCTCCGGCAGATTCAGGAAACAGTTGGTAAGTGGTTTTGTACTGCCCGGTTGCATTTTTTTCTTTTTGCTTCACAGGTTCCCATGAATAAGAGGCCCTTGATTTCAACCATTCTTTTTCTTCTGTATTTTGCAATTCACCCGTCGCAGCCACCACATAGTTTTTGGGGAGGCTGATCGTTACATCAAAGCTGCCAAACTCACTGTAGAATTCACCCTGGTCCAGGTAGGGCATCGGGTGCCAGCCGTTCTTGTCATACACTGCCGGCTTGGGGTACCATTGTGTTACCTGGTAACTCTGCCCGTCATGTCCGCCACGGGAAAAATTATACGGCAGCTTTACATGAAAAGGAGTGCTGATGGTTGCCTTTTGCCCGGGGGCCAGTGGCGTTGGTAAAATAACTTTTATAATATCAATATGCTCCGGGTGATCTTCTACTGTTGCGGTACTGTTATTTACTTTAAAATCCAGCCGGTTGATGTAACCTTTATCCCCTTTGCCTGAGAAATAGAACTTAGTATTGCCGTTTTCAAGCTGCTGATCTGTGAAAGCGGTCTTATCATTTTTATAGGCATTGGGCCAAAGATGAAACCAAATGAATTTTAGTGTATCAGGAGAATGGTTGGTGTATTCTATTTTTTCAAAACCGGTAAGTGTATGCTCTTTATCATTCAGCGAAACATCAATGGTGTAGTTGACCTGTTGTTGCCAGTATTGGGAGGAAGCCGCAAGCCATGAGCTTTGAGCTGCGAGCCATACTAAAATTAGTTTCTTCAATGGGCGAACGTTTTTCAAATTTAAAGATTAACTGACAAATGCGAACTGTCAATTACCAGCGGTATTACTTTCCTTTCCCTTTAAAAATGATCCTTAGTGTATGGATCATTATCTTAAAGTCGAGGGCCAGTGATATATTTTCAATATACAGTAAGTCGAATTTGCTTCGTTCCACCATTTCATCCACATTTTCAGCATAGCCAAATTGCACCATGCCCCAGCTGGAAAGCCCTGGTTTTACTTTCAGAAGGTATTTATAAAAAGGATTACGGGAGATGACTTGGTCAATATAAAATCGTCGTTCTGGTCTTGGGCCCACCAGGCTCATTTCACCGATCAATATATTCCAGAGCTGCGGCAGTTCATCTATCCGCCACTTGCGAATTACTCTGCCCCAGCGGGTGATTCGGGGATCATTTTCAGACGACAGGGCAGGGCCTTCTTTTTCTGCATGATGGATCATAGACCGAAACTTATACATGAGGAAGGGCCTGCCTTTGTAGCCGATCCTTTCCTGTGAATAAAAGACCGGGCCACTGGAAGACAGCTTTACCCGAAGTGCGGCGTAGGCCATTAAAGGAGATAACAGGATAAGACCGAATACAGCTACGGAAATATCGATCAGCCGTTTTATATTTTGCTGCCATTCCGGCATCAGCCCCGTTTGCAGGTCAATAAGTGCTGCACCCATTACATTGCTTGTCTTAACAGAACCAGCCAGTATGTCCAATGTGTTGGGCAGTATTTTTATTTCCACATCTTTTTCACTCAGCCGGTTGATGATATTTTCTAATAGTGTTTGCTCTGTTTTTTCCATGCCCAGTACGACCAGTTTTATATCATGGGTGTCAATTACTTTTTCAAGATCATCAAGTGTGCCCAGTTTGGGTATCAGTTTTTGAATAGTTGATTTACCATTGCTATCCGGGGTAATGAACCCGGTATAACGGTAACCACCATCAAGCAGGCTTTTTTCCGTTTCTTTAAAAATGCGGCTGGCATTATCCTGGCTGCCCGCCATCAGGGTATTAAAGTACACCTCGCCTTTTAATAACTGTTGTTTTATTTTGCGCAGCAGCAACCACCGGCCTAAAAAAGTAAGAGAGAAATGAATACTGAACAGGATCAAAAATGCCGCGTAATAGTAGGAGTAGTCTTCATGCACATCATCAAGCAGCAGGGCAAAGAAAAGCACAATGCAGCCGATAAGACTGCATATAAATGTGATGGTAAATTCAAAAAGCCGTGACTTTTTATATAGGTGCCGGTAGGCACCTACAATGGTATATAAGATCAGCCAGCCCGCAGGGATGAACAGGATGCCCAGCCAGAAACGGCTGTCCACCATCAACCCATTTTCTCCGGTGATGGGTTCATCCAATAACCATTTCCGGATAAAAAAAAAGGAAGCCCATGCTATGCAGGCAGTGATGAGGTCAATAACTGCATACCAGCCAACAGGTATTTTTTTTCCGGGATTCATCAGCGGGTAATAACGTTGTTCCCAATTTTTTCCAGTATTTGATGGGCCACATCCATTGCCATCAGGCCGTCCATTTCAGAGACGATCGGTTTGGTATTATTCAAAATGGCGTCTGTAAAGGAAGATAGCTCCATTTTGATGGCATTTACCTCGGGCACTACCGGATTGGCCATTGCAATTGTTTTTTTGCCCGATGGCGTTTCGATATCAAATGCAAAGACATTGGAATCCTGCGGCTCTTTCAGTTTGATGATCTCTGTTTTTTTATTCAGAAAATCAATACCGATATAAGAATCTTTTTGAAACAAACGGATCTTCCGCATTTTCTTCATAGAGATACGGCTACTGGTAAGATTGGCCACGCAGCCATTATGAAATTCAATACGTACGTTGGCAATATCCGGTGTTTCAGTCATTACACCCACGCCACTTGCAGAAATGGTTTTGACATCACTTTTTACAATACTTAGGATGATATCAATGTCATGGATCATCAGGTCCAGTATCACACTTACTTCAGTGCCTCTCGGGTTGAACTGTGCCAGCCGGTGCACTTCTATAAACATAGGGTTCAGTGGCATATCTTTTATCGCCAGGAAAGCAGGGTTGAACCGTTCCACATGTCCTACCTGGAATTTTATTCCGGACTCCTGGGCAAACTTTACCAGTTGCCGGGCCTCTTCCATGGTATTGGCAAGCGGCTTTTCTACAAACACATGCTTTCCCTTTTTGATCGCTTTTTCACACCATTCAAAGTGAAAGTTGGTAGGGGCCACCACGTCAATGGCATCGCAGGCATCCATCAGTGCATCCGCATCCAGGAAGCGGGCAAGCTGGTATTTATCAGACACTTCGTTGGCCGTATCATCATTCGGGTCAAAAAAGCCCACAAGCTCCACCCCGGCAATCTCTTTCCAGTTATTCAGGTGAAATTTTCCCAGATGTCCAACGCCAATAACACCAACCTTGAGCATAATAATTAATTAATCCTCAAAGATAAAGATTGGGAAATGGAGATACTAAGGAGTTATGAACAAAATCAGCTTAGTTCAATACGATGGAATGGCTAAGATAGGAGGGGTGATAGATAAAAAGGCAGGTACCATTCTTAATAGTATTGATCACCGGTCTGCTGACTTGAGGCGGCAACGCAGGACATCCCTGGCTGCGGCCGATATAGCCCTGTGCATTGGCCAGATCGCTGGATACATAATCGGCACCATGAATAACAATACCCCTTTCAAAAGCATTATCATTGATGCCTCTTTCGATGCCTTCCAGTTTTAACGAGTAGCCGTTTTTGCCTTCGTAGGTTTCCCGGGTAATATAAAAACCAGGACTGCTCTTATACGACTCTCCCTGGTTGGAGAATGAAGAGGCCCATTCACGACCGGTATTTCTGCCATGTGCCACCAGTGTATTAAAAAGCACCCGGTAGTTTTTCAGATCAAGAATGAACAGTCTTTTTTTATTGCTGGGCTGGCTGAAATCTATAATGGAAATGATGGAATCATTAAGCAATTTTCCTTCCTCTACCAGCCTGTTCAGTCCTTTTTTGGCATATTCAAAGGCTTCCTGGCTGAGGCCTTTCAGGCTCAGATGCAGGCTATCATATACAGAGCGAAGAGCTGGTGTTGGAATATAGTGTAAGGAATCTGTTGAGTTTTTTGTGGTGGAATCAGCAGGCGGATGTAAGAACAGTTTGTTGCCTGTAGCTGATTTTGCAAATGCAAAAGGCAAATGCAGCAGCCCGATCACAATGGAGGAGATAAGTAAATAAAACCCTTTGAATCTTTTCTTCATTACTACTTTTTAACACAGTCTGCCAACGGGCAGGCCATAACCAGATAATGTTGTTAACGCAGGGTTTCGGGATTTCTTATCTCAAAAGCAAGTTATTTCGTATTTCGAAATCTTTAAAAAGATGCCCTGTGAAAAACTCACCGGGAGTGTTTTGGGTTTTTAAAGTTGATGCTGATCAACCTCGTTTTGATTGGGATCTAATACCATTTTTATTCAGGGCGACCCGCTTCAATTTTCCGGCCCTTGCGGAGCAACAAACCGTGCTGTTATGTACTGATTATTAAGTATTTATCAATTATCAGCTTTTAGGCACCTCAATCTTTTACTGCCGGGACCCCCATCAGGCAAATACCAGACCACGATCAATAACAGAGGGGCAAAACTAAGGAAAAACAGATTTGAATACCGTCATTTTAGCCAGTGTTTATTCACACTCCTGCTCCCAAAAAAAATTACATTTGACAATTAATAGACAATCGCTGATGAAACTTTCTCTTTACCAAATTGATGCTTTTACCAATAAACTTTTTGGAGGCAATCCCGCTGCAGTGGTGCCACTGGAAAGTTGGCCCGATGACAGCCTGATGCAACAGATAGCTATGGAAAATAACCTGGCTGAAACTGTTTTCTTTGTTCCGGAGAAGGATGGCTTTCATATCCGCTGGTTCACGCCTGAACTGGAGATTGATCTCTGCGGTCATGCCACACTGGCATCAGCATATGTGTTGTATAAGTTTTTAGGATATGCTCA
>CAYUCU010000135.1:0-11445 GCA_964443345.1 uncultured Chitinophaga sp. | reverse complement strand
CAATGGCATGTATCAGCTCCAGCGGATCCGCACCTTTCATAACGTATCCTTTTGCCCCGTTCTTCAACATACAGATAATGGCGTTCTCATCATCAAGCATACTCAGCGCCAGCACATGTATCAGCGGATAGTTATTCTTCAGCCATAACGTGGCAGCATAGCCATCCATTTCGGGCATGTTGATGTCCATTAAAACAATATCCGGAAGGTCTTTCTTATCCAGTTTACTGATCAGTTCTTTTCCGTTGCTGCACTCAAACTGTATCGTATAGCCCAGGTTGGTAACCAGCCCTGCCAGCCCGTTGCGGAGCAACACATGATCATCTGCCAATGCTACTTTTACTTTATCCATACTGCTTATTTGATTGGTACCTCTAATTTAATTCTTCTGTCGCCAGCACCGTTGGTTTTTATTTGCAGCTTTCCGCCGAGTAGTTCAGCCCTGTCAAAAATGGTGAGGTTGAAAAACCCGGGTTGCTTTTTGGTCCTGCTTCTCCGGATCATTTCACCGGTATAAGAAATGATAAACTGCAATTTATTCCCGGAGCTCTTCATCTCTACCCTGGTAAGGTTTCCTTGTTGCTCTTCCCTGATAGTGTTGAACAGTTCCAGCAAAGTACCGAACAAGATCATTCCTTTTTCACCACGCAAGATCACAGGTATCACACCTTCATTATCTGTCAAATATTCAGCTTCAGGAAACCGGGATCTGATTTCCGCCGCCACTACCCGGTGAAACCCTGATCCATTGATAATATCTTCTTCCGGGTAAAACAAGCGGCACATACTCCGGAGGTCGTGAATGGTTTTACCTACCATCTCACCCGAAGAAGCTATTTTTTCCTTTCCGTCGGCTTCAAAGCCATAGCGAAATGCCGAAAGTTGCAATCGTATCAGGCTGAGCATCTGCCCGATATTCTCGTACACTTCTTTTACCACTGTTCCTAAATAATGTTCCCTGATCGTAAGCCGGGCCCGGAGCACTTCATGCTGGTACAGCAGTTTTTCATATGATTCGTGATAAGGCATCCGGCAATATCACGAATTGGCCGTTGGTGAAAAACGGGAAAAACACGGGAACTTATTATGATATGGAAACGATGCCGTTTTTGATGGCATATAATACCAATCCCACCCGGCTTTTGATATTCAGCTTTTCAAACAGGGCATCCCTGTAGCCGTCGATGGTGCGGGGGCTGAGGTGCATTTGGTCTGCAATTTCTTTATAGGTCATTTCGGTGGCGGTCAGTTTCAGGAATTCCAGCTCCCGGTCTGTCAGGTTATCTTCAGCGGCTTTACCATTACCCGGATCATCCAAAATGGAACGCATCAGGCGGCCGGTCACCATTTCAGAATAATAAAAACCTTTTGCTGCCAGCGATTCGATAGCAGCTTTTAGTTCAGATGGGTGGGAGTCTTTCAGTATATATCCTCTGGCGCCGTTCTTCAGCATTTTGATAATGGCGTCTTCCTCATCATACATGCTCAGTGCCAGTACTTTTATTTCCGGGTAGTTGGTTTTTATCCAGGCAGCAGTGGCATAACCATCCATCACCGGCATATTGATATCGAGCAATACAATATCCGGTTCTGGGCCTGCCTTTATCTTCTCCGTAAATTCTTTTCCATTATCGGCCTCAAACAATACCGGGTAGCCGGATTCTTTCAGCATACCGGCCAGTCCGCTGCGGAGCAACACATGATCATCCACCAATACAATACTTCTGTTTTCCATTTTCACTTTATTTAGTCGTTAGCTGATTGTTTTCAAAAGGTACAGTAATTTTTACAACAGTCCCTGCTCCTGCAGTGCTACTCATCGTAAAATCTGCGCCTATGAGTTTGGCCCGGTTGTGCATATTGCGGATGCCGAGACCAAAGCCGGTATCTCCTTCCTGGTTTAATGGAGAGAGATCAAAGCCTTTACCATCATCTGAAACCTGTAATTCCAGATCAGTATCTGTATAAGTGGCCAGCACTTGTACCGTTTGTGCCCCGGCATGCTTTATAATATTGTGGAGTGCTTCCTGCACAATGCGGAAAAGGATGAGTTCTTTTTGTGGTTCCAGTTTTTTGACAGTGCCGGTAATGCTGAATACAGCTTTGAGGGAATCTGTTTTCCGTATCATGTCCAGCTCATACTCAATGGCCCTTACCAACCCAATTGCAGTAATATTATCGGTATTAAAACTTTTGGACAGGTCTCTCAGATCATTGATGGCTTTACTTACCTGGCTGAGGGTGTCATCTATTTTACCCTGCAGCTTTTCTGTCTTCGCAATATCCATCGTATTCAGGTTCAGTTTGGCAAGACTTAGCACCTGGCCTACGTTGTCGTGTATTTCCTGGGAGATGTTTTTGAGGGTTTGTTCCTGGATTTCGAGTTGGGTTTGGAGGAGGGTTTGCTGGAATTGAAATTGAAGTTCTTTTTTTTCTTGACTATGCTTTTTAAGGCGAGTTCGATACCTAACCACAGACAAAACAATAACAACCACCAAGGCTATCATAGCAAGTCCACCCAATACAATCGTCAGCAATATCTCTTTATTATCAAGGAACATATTAACGAGTAAACCCAAAACAAGTATAAAAGTATATTTAATGAGCCATTAAGCAATCTGTTCAATTTCATTGCTGCTTGTTTATCAATATTACTATAATAATTATAAAGTCCGTTTAGGAAAAATAATCCTGAGTGAAATATCAACAGCCCAACAGAAAACCAAAAAATTGGATGATTACCAATTCTTACGCCTTCCCTTACTTCAATACTAAACAAGCTGATTAATGAGAGCATTATTAACATAACTCCTTCAATATTAAATTGCAGCCCAGGAAAATCAAGTACGGACACAAAGCAAAATGAAATAAAAAGTGAAAGTAAAATAAAGAAAGGTATAGAATACAGTATAAACCTTTTAACATATTGCTTTTGATTACTAAAAGAAAATACAAGCGCCACTAATGTAAACTCGATCGGAATATAAATATGATATAAAATTCTATGATTAATTCTGTAATACTTTAATATGTCTACCGCTATTTCTATAATAATCCCAAACAGTAGTAATACAACAAGAAAAATTACACCTCTCCATTTTCGCTGCTTATATACAACCAATGACAAAAAGAAACAAGTGACAAGTAATATATAATAAAACAAATGCATCATAAAATAAAATTAGCCATCAAACTGATGGCTTTTATTTTTTAGAGCGAAACAAATCATTCTAAACTAAAGAGAAGATCAAACCCTTTTGTAAGAGATTTTTCATCTACAGGACTAGGAAGAGGGAAAGGAATATTCAATTCCTTTGACAATTCTTCAACGGTTACTCCTCCAGAGACCTCATAAATAACAGGGTCGGTATCCTGATGAGTGGTTGTAGATTTCAAAGGGTGATGTAATCCCGTCCAAACAGTAGGTAATGGGTTTCCATCTTTATCAATACCAAAAAGAGCGACTGTGTTTCTCCAGGTTCCATTGTCATTAACTCTTGCCAAAACCCATCGTATTGCATCACAGTTTTCTTGAGATAGTATATGCAAAATACTCTCCTTTCCAAAGGTACCTGCAACATAACTGCTTAAATTTCCTCCTTGATTAGTCAAATAATTTGTAACTATTTCTCTTAAAAATCGAACTGTGATAGGCATCCCTAACCCTACAGATTTACCTTTCATAACACCCGCTGGTAAAGTATCAACACCCATTTGATAATTTAATGGAACATTTGTAAAATTGAGGTCTTTACCCTCATAAGTGATTTTTGGAGGCATAAAATAAATTTTTAAATGAAAGAATAAAACATATTTACCCCACAAATCTGCTATCAACATCCCACTCCTCCCACAAGTCCTTTCACTTAAAGTTACCGTGATTTCACCTTTTGCATCTCCGCCTTTATCCCCTTTCCCTTAACAGTCTTCATATTCATATTTACAGTGTTTACCCTTAGTCAGTAAACAAGAATACCCCTACCTGTGAAAACACTATCAACAATCACCATCTAAAAATCACAGGTTATGAAACTGAAACAATTACTCCTGCTTTTTCTTTTACTCATTCTTTCACTTCTTACACTCTTTCCGCTGGCGGCTCAAACTACGGTGGGGCTGCTCGCCCATTTCAAACTGGATGGCAATACCACCAATTCCGGACCAGCCAATGTCACCGCTTCGGCCATCAGTACCACCTATACCACCAACAATGCCGGTGCAGCCACCAAAGCATTACAGTTTGGCGGCAACCTGAACTCCTATATCGATTTTGTTGATAATGGCAACTTCGACTTTACGGGAACCAATAACTTCACGGTGTCTTTTTCCTTCTACTTTAATGGCAGCAGTACCAGTGGTCTTTTAGACAACTGCCTGAACTATGGCGGATGGGGCGTTTGGCTCTGGTCCACGGTGGCGGGTAACTGGAACCTGCAGTTCAATTATAAAAACAACTCAGTAGGCAGTGCTGCCGCCACCAATTTCACCATCGGCACCTGGCATCATGTGGCCGCCGTTCGGAACAATGGTACCATCTCCTTATATATTGACGGGGCCTTTCGCCTCTCTGCTACCGAAGGGACCACTGCCCCCACTTATCCTATTAATATGCAGGCCGGTGCTATGTGCTACGGCAGCTTCGTTCCTCCCCGCTACAATCCTTTCGGTGGTAAAATAGATGAGATCAGAATCTATAACCGGGCACTCGCTGCTGCCGAAATAGCAATGCTGACCCCTTTCTCCTTGCCATTAAAGCTGGGTGACTTTACCGCAGTTAAAAAAGCAACGGGCATACAACTGAACTGGGAAACCATTACCGAACAAAACACTTCTCATTTTGAAATTGAAAAAAGCACCGATGGTATCAATTTTTCTTACCTCGGCCGGGTAACTGCTGCCGGAAATTCCACTGATAAACTAACGTATGCTTTTACAGATGTGAATCCCGCCACCGGTACTAATTTCTACCGGCTGAAAATGGCCGACCTCGATGGCACTTTCTCTATGAGCCGGGTGATCGCTGTTAAAAATGGCAGCAACCTGGTCACTATGGAATTATTCCCCAATCCTGCCAGCGATGTGCTGCAGATACAACTGCCTTCTGTAAAAAAAGAAACCGTAACGCTTTCCATCACGGATGGAATGGGCAGGACCATTTACCGCAGGTCTTTACAACTGAATGAAGGAAATAATGCGGTAAGCATACCCGTATTACAACTGACCCGTGGCCTGTATTTCCTGGTGCTTGATAATAAAGAGGGAAGGCAATCCGCATCATTTGTAAAACAATAAATACAATATAACCGCAGAGGTGGGGAGACGCAGTTTAAAATTATAAGACTCAGCGCCATTCCAACTCTGCGGTTACCTGTTTCTCCACTTTACCAAAGCCGGCCCTAAAAAGCCGGTTCTTTTTTGCTAACTAAAAGTTAACGACCCCCTTTTTTCACCATTCGTCAGGAAATTGTCACAGTTCAGATAATTGGCTGAAAAATCTTTCGTCTTGCGATTATCTTCGAAGTACGAAGCGCTTAGTAATTACCCTTAAACGGGTAACATTAATGTATCGCTTTACGTCATAACCACGCCTGAACGGCTGTTTTGTATTTTCGGATACCCGGGCAGGCACTGTTAAAGTATAACCATGAGACTGAAACCAACAACCAGCCTTTTCCTTGCCTTCTTTTTATTGCTATCGGCAACTGCGTTTGCACAAGCCCCGGCACCCAAACAATTACCGGCCCAAAGGACCACCAAACCCGTAAAGATCGACGGGCTTATCAATGATGAGGCCTGGAAGGATGCGGCCATCATGAAAGACCTCGTGGAGTTTCGGCCCAAAGTGGGCGCACTGGAGGCAAATGAAAACAGGACCATCACTTACCTGATGTATGATGATGAGGGAATTTATTTCGGCGGCTATTGTTATGAACGTACCAAAGACAGCATTGCCACCGAACTGGCCGGCCGTGATGGTTTTGGCACCAATGATTATATCGGTCTCATCTTCGATACGTATTATGATAAACAAAACGGTTTCGAATACTTTGTCACCCCGCTGGGTGAACAGTGGGATGCAAAAATGAACAGCAACGCCGGCAACAATGAAGACCCGGAAGATTTTTCGTGGAATGCTGTCTGGAAAAGCGGGGCTGTGATACACAATGACGGCTGGAGCTTTGAAATGTTCATCCCTTATTCCGCTATCCGCTTTGGTAAAAAAGATGTACAGAACTGGGGAATGAATATCACCCGGCGCAGAAGAAAAACAGAGCAGCAATATACCTGGAACCCTATTGACCCCAACGTAAACGGCTTTTTGACCCAGGAAGCCCTGTGGACAGGCATCACCAATATCAAACCCCCGTTACGGTTACAGTTCTCCCCTTATTTCTCCACCTATGTCAATCATTTTCCTTCACCTGCTGCTGGTGAAAAAGAATGGACCTCTTCCGTAAATGGCGGTATGGATGTAAAGTACGGTCTCAACCAGGCCTTTACTTTAGATGCCACACTGGTGCCGGATTTCGGACAAGTACAAAGCGATAACAAAGTATTAAACCTTACTCCTTTCGAGATAAAATACACAGAGAACAGGCCTTTCTTTACTGAAGGAACAGAACTTTTTAATAAAGGAGGCCTCTTTTATCCCAGGAGGATCGGTATTGACCCGATACTGCTGCATGATGTGGATGACTATTCCGGTTCCAATGATAAGGTCATCAAGAACCCCGGCGAATCCAAACTGATCAATGCCACTAAAATCTCCGGAAGAACGCAAAAAGGCCTGGGCATTGGTGTATTAAATGCCATTACCAATACCCGTTATGCCACGCTGGAAGATATCAATACCAAGGACCGGCGGAAAGTGGTGATCGATCCGCTTACCAATTACAGTGTGATCGTACTGGACCAAACCATAAAGAATAATTCCAGCCTTTCATTGGTCAATACCAATGTAATGCGGAGCGGCAGTGACTATGATGCGAATGTGACCGCAGGCCTCTTCAGCCTGAATGATAAGAAGAATACCTGGAATGTAAGTGGTAAAGCGGCCTTCAGCAACCTGATCGGCTACCTGCCGGGTGGAAAAACACAAACCGGGTACAGTCATAATGTGACTTTTGGTAAAACAAGCGGCCGTTTCAATTTTAATGTCGGGCAGGAGTTGATCAATGATGATTTTAACAGCAACGACCTGGGTTATTTTACCCAGCGAAATTATATTGACCATTTTTTCTACATGGGCTATCGGTGGACCAAGCCATCAAAATGGTACAATAATTTCCGGATCAATGCCAATGCCTATATGTCCCGCAGGCTGAATCCCGGTAGTTTCCAGGCTGCTAATTTCAACATCAATGCCAACGGGCAGTTTAAAAATCTTTGGTATGCCGGAGGATTGATCGGCTATGAACCGGAGGGCAATAATTTTTATGAACCCCGAAGGGAAGGAAGGGTCTTCCGCGGCTGGTCCAACTATTTCTTTGATGCCTGGGTGCAAACCAATGATGCCAAAAAATACAGGATGTATATTGAGATGCTGTACATAAAAAGAAACCTGTTCAGCAGCGAACGCTACGAATACACTTTTGAGAACCGTTACCGCTTCAATAATAACTTAACGGTGAATGCCGGTATTTCCCTTGCCCCTCAAAATAACAATACCGGTTTTGCCGGGTTTGAAGGCAACGACATCATCTTTGGTATGCGGGATATTAAAACAGTAGAGAATACATTAAGTATCAAATACAGTTTTAATGATAAGATGAATATCAATACCCGGATACGCCACTACTGGAGCAAGGTAAATTACCAGGCATTCTTTACCCTGCAGGAGGATGGAAGCCTTGTAAAGAATACCACGTTTTCTGAAGACCCTAACCAAAATCTTAATTTCTTTAATATAGACATGGTCTATACCTGGCAGTTTGCACCCGGCAGTTTCATCAATATCGTTTGGAAAAATGCTGCGATTCAGTATAACCAGGTGGTACAGGACGGATATTTCAAAAATTTCAGCAACACGATGAAAGAAGATGATAATAATAATATCTCTTTCAAGGTCATTTATTTTCTCGATTACCTGCAACTGAAAAAATGGAAGAAGAAGAAATAAATTGTCCTGGCTAAAGAAAAGCGGTCTGAATGCAGACCGCTTTTTTTATACCCGGGTGCAGATAAGCCGGATCGCTGCAGGCGGACGAACCCGTGGCCTGAAAGCCCGGTCAGCCTTAATAATTGTTAGGTAGTACCTAATAAATAAATAGGCCCGCCTAATAAACAGTTAGGCAGTGCCTAATAAACTAATAAGCCCGCCTATTAAACAGTTAGGCGGTGCCTAATAAATGAATAGGCCCGCCTAATAAACAGCTAGGTGGTACCTAATAAACTGATAGGCCCGCCTAATAAACAGTTAGGCAGTACCTAATAAATTAATAGGCCCGCCTAATAAACAGCTAGGTGGTACCTAATAAACTAATAGGCCCGCCTAATAAACAGCTAGGTGGTGCCTAATAAACTAATAGGCCCGCCTAATAAACAGTTAGGCGGTACCTAATAAATTAATAGGCCCGCCTAATAGACAGTTAGGCGGTACCTAATAAATTAATAGGCCCGCCTATTAAACAGTTAGGCGGTGCCTAATAAACTAATAGGCCCGCCTAATAAATAATTAGGCGGTTTTTTGAATGACTAAACTTAACTTGGTGATAATGCAGGGGTTACGAGAAAGTTGCTTATTTAGCAATTCCCCACTCGAAGATTTCCTCTTTCTCAAAAATAGTCCCGTACTCCGGCTTCCACTCATGTTTCCAGCGCCGATGGCTCCAGAGCCACATTTCGGGGTACTCTCTTATTATGTTTTCGAGGTATTGTACAAACTTGCCGGTAAGCGCCTGCTCTGTCGTTTGCTGAGGATCGAAGTCAACGCCGGAGATCACTGCCTGGTAGTAGCCCCGCTTTTTTTTATGTATAAAAGCAAAAACGACATGGGTGTCGTTCCTTATCGCTGCCCTGGCCGGCCCTTTTACAAATGGCGCCGGCCGGCCCAGGAAGTTGAACCACCAGCCACTGCCGGGATGTCCCGGATTTTGATCGGCTGCCAGACCAAGTATATACTGCTGGTTGCGGTAAGGCAAAAAATCCTGTTGCATATGGGTGGCCCTTACCAGCCGGGTACCGTTCTTTGAGCGCAGCTGGCAGAATAACTTGTCAACCGGTTTACTGGCCAGCGGCATATACACCGCCACAAATGGCACTTTGTTATAATGAGCTGCCGCTACTGCATTGGCCCACTCCCAGTTAAAATTATGTCCCAGGTGCACCTGCACACTTTTACCGCCGGCCAGCAACCGGTCAATCACTTCCCAATTACCGGTTACTCTTTTTCGGATAAAGCTTTTAGAAGCTGTTATCATTTTGATGGTCTCTATAAAAGTATCTACCAGGTTGTGATAAAATTTCTTTGCAATGGCCTTTCTTTCCTTTTCATTTTTTTCCGGAAATGCTACCGACAAATTTTTATACACTATCTCCCGCCGGTATTTAAGCACATAAAAAATAAGGATATAAAAACAATCTGCGATAAAATATAATACCCGCAGTGGTAAAAGAGAGAGCAGCCACAACAAACCGTAAAGCAGAGGATACATACCGGACAAGGAATAAAAAACAAAATTACAAATCCTGAAAAAAACCAGGCCTGCGGAAAATTGCAGCTCACCTTTTTTGACCTCCAAATGACAGAAGGTCCCGGTCACAATAAAAGAGTAGTTTATTTTATCCGAGAACCGGGCCATACTCCGGCTTCCATTCATGTTTCCAGCGGCGATGGCTCCATAAGTAATTGGCCGGGTCCTCCTTAATGATCTCTTCCAGTGCATTCTTATACATCATGGTCAATTGTTCCGGCGAATAATCCGAACCATTTTCTGCAAGCAGCCTGGTATAAAAATGATAATACCCTCTCCGTAGTTTACGAAAGCCCACAATTACAACTGCTGTATTGTTTTTCACAGCTCCTTTTGCAGGCCCGGTTACGAAAGGGGCCGGTTTGCCAAAAAAATTGAGCCAATAGGCATTGGCGGGGTCGCCGGGATTTTGATCGGCCGCCAGGCCAAATGTATACTGATGTGAAAAAACAGGATGTACCGTGTTTTTATATTCCGTGGCAGAGATCAGAATTGTTCCATACCGCTTTCTGAAGTTATAAAAGATCCTGTCCAGGGATTTATTAGTGATCGGCATATAGATGCCTGCAAAAGGTACTTTAAGCGTCAGTGCTGCGAGCATATTACCAAACTCCCAGTTGAACTGGTGTCCCGCCATGATATGAACATCATATCCCTTTGCAGTCAGCTCGTTTATTTTTTCAAAATCACTGGTACTTCTTTTCAGAATCTGTTTTTTACTGATCGTAATGAACTTGAGTGACTCAATAAAAGCATCAATAAAATTGTGGTAAAACTGTTTAGCAATTTTCTTTCTTTCAGCTTCCGTTTTTTCCGGGAAGGCAATGGCCAGGTTGCTTATCACCACATCCCTCCTGTATTTGGAAACATAAAAGACCCCTGCATAAAATACATCGCCAATAAAGTACAGTACCGGCAAGGGCAACAATGATACTAACCAGAGAGAGCCTTTAACAACATAGTACATAGCGGGTAAAGATAATCAACTATAAAACTATGTTCTGAATAAGTGTACTCCTGTCCGGGTAATCGGTATTGAAATGCAAGCCACGGCTTTCTTTACGGAAACTGGCCCCTTTTACGATCAGGTAGCCCACCGTGATCATATTGCGAAGCTCCAGCAATTGTGGTGATAACGTACTGCTTTCATACAACTGTTCTGTTTCTTCCCACAATAAGTCCAGCCGGCGCAAGGCCCGTTGCAAACGGATATCATTCCGTACTATACCTACATAGTCACTCATTACCTGTTGCAGTTCTTTCAGGCTTTGCGTAATGAGGATCATTTCCTTGGGTTCGGTGGTGCCGGTAGCGTTCCAGTCGGGGACCTCACCCCCAACCCCTCTCCATCCCGCAAACTGGCGGGAGAGCGGGGAGCCCGAAGACTCCGAAACTTTGACTATGCTATCCATAAAACACCGGTGCGCAAATACCATCGCTTCCAGCAAAGAATTACTGGCCAACCGGTTGGCGCCATGCAAACCAGTAGAAGCACATTCGCCGCAGGCATAAAGATTTCTGATAGAACTTCTGCCCCATTCATCTGTTTTAATACCACCGCAACTGTAATGCGCAGCCGGTGATACGGGTATCAGGTGTTTGGTAATATCTATACCGATAGACATACACTTTTCATAAATATTCGGGAAATGCTCCGTGAATTTTTCTTTGCTGAAATGACGGCAATCCAGCCACACATGTTCCGTACCAGTTCGTTTCATTTCACTGTCTATTGCCCTTGCTACAATATCCC
>CAYUCU010000134.1:0-11594 GCA_964443345.1 uncultured Chitinophaga sp. | reverse complement strand
CCTTTTTCAAATAAACCGGGCCGTCTGCAACGGTACTCTCTTTTCTTACTGTTCACGCCCTGTGTATAAACGATCAGCTTATCACCATCTAAAAATTCATCGGCCATTTCCACGGCTTCGTTCATAAAACCGCCGCCATTACCCCGCAGGTCATAGATAAGGTTTTGCATCCCCTCTTTTTGCAGCATTTCCATTGCCTCCATGAATTCTTCATAGCTTTTATCAGAAAACTTATTCAGTTTAATATAACCGGTTGTCTTATCGATCATATAGGCCGCATCTACCGAAGAAACGGGTATGGTACCACGGTTTACGGTAACGGTCAGCAATTTATTGTCCCGGAGTATTTGCAAAATGGCTTTCGATCCTTGTTCACCACGAATATATTTTTTAATATCATCGGTGGAAAAGGGTTTGCCGGTAAGAGAAGAGTCGTTTACCTTAATGATCTTATCACCAATTAATAAACCGGCTTTATCGCTGGGGCCTTTCGGAATTACATATACCACATTTACCGTATCATCAAAAACATTGAACTCCACACCGATACCTTCAAAGTTGCCGGCAAGGTCTTCATTGGCTTCTTTAAGGTCCACCGGGGGAAGGTAAACAGAATGAGGGTCCAGTTCCGTCATCATTTCGTGTATGGCTTTCCCTTCCAGCGTTCCGAATTGTACGGAATCAACATATTTCATGCGAATGATATCCAGCGCCTCCTGTAAAGAACTGCGCCTGTTGGAAGAAAAAAATCCTTTGTTTCCACCATCCTGGCTGCCCAGTTTGTATCCAAAGAACATCCCGATTATCATTACTGCAGAAAAGATCAGCGGAAGCCAGACCTGCAATTTTTTATTCACCATCATAACCCTTTATTATGTAATTTGATGCAAAATAGCCAAAGTTTCTGGTTGTCGGTTTATTGGTAAATAGTTTATTGGTCAGGCGTATAATGATAGCTGGCTGGAATACGCAACTAATGAACCAATAAACGAATGAACCAGTTAACCAATAAACTGATAAACCAGTACATGTCAACAAAACTCATTGCCGACAGTGGGGCTACAAAAGCCGAATGGTGCCTGCTTCATAATGGTAAAAAGAAGACCATTATAACGCAGGGCATCAGTCCTTATTTTCTCAACACCGGACAGATCACAGAGCTGCTGATGAAAGAGCTGAAGCCCAAATTGAAAAACGTGGCCGTGGATGAAGTATTTTATTATGGTACGGGTTGTGCCAATAGCAACAATGCCAGATCGGTGAAGAAAGCTGTCAGTAATGTTATTACCGGCGCAAAAGTGGAAGTGACCCATGATCTGATGGCAGCGGCCAGGGCACTTTGCGGCAGAGAAAAAGGTATTGCCTGTATTTTGGGTACCGGTTCCAATTCCTGTTACTATGATGGAAAGAAGATCGTAAAGAACAGCCCCGGCCTTGGCTATGTGCTGGGGGATGAAGGAAGCGGTGCCTACCTTGGGAAAAAAGTGATACAATACTATCTCTATGACACTTTTGATGATGAGCTGAGGGGAAGATTTGATCTTACCTATACCACCAATGCAGCTGAAATATTAGAAAATGTGTATAAGAAACCACTGCCCAACCGGTACCTGGCCAGTTTTACCAAATTCCTGGCAGATAACAGGGGACATTATATGGTTGAAAATATCATTGAAGACGGCTTGAATGACTTTTTCTTTAATCATTTATGCAAATACCGGGAAACATGGACGTTGCCCATCAGTTTTGCCGGAAGTGTGGCATTTGGTTTTAAAGATGTGATACAGCAACTTTGCAGCAGTTATGAATTTGAACTGGGCACGGTGATGAAAAATCCGATGGAAGGATTAGTGTCGTATCATAGTTAAATGAAAGGAAGCATGGCATTTGAAAAAATTACCGAACAAAGCAGTCACTATCATCATTTGGAAAAAATGACGGTACATGAGCTGATCACTACTATTAATAAAGAAGACCAGACAGTTCCCGCCGCGGTAGAAAAAGCGATCCCACAAATTGAAAACCTGGCAGAAGCAGCGGCAGATAAGATGTTGATGGGAGGCCGGCTGTTTTATATCGGTGCAGGTACCAGTGGACGGTTAGGAATAGTGGATGCCAGCGAATGTCCGCCAACATACGGGGTCCCTCATGGTTTGGTGATCGGTATCATTGCCGGAGGCGAAAAGGCCATCACAACGGCAGTTGAATTTGCAGAAGATGATAAGGAACAGGGCTGGAAAGACCTGCTGGAATTTAATGTAAGCGACAAAGATGTGGTCATTGGCATTGCAGCAAGTGGTACCACGCCATATGTGATTGGTGCACTGGAGGAATGCCGGAAACGAGGCATCATCACCGGAAGTATTTCCTGCAACCCGGATTCGCCAGTAAGCGCCGCTGCCGATTTTCCGATAGAAGTGGTGGTGGGACCGGAATTTGTAACCGGCAGCACACGGATGAAAAGCGGCACCGCACAAAAGCTGGTGCTCAATATGATCTCCACCACCGTAATGATACAACTGGGCCGGGTAGAAGATAACAAGATGGTGAATATGCAACTAACGAACGATAAGTTGGTTGACCGTGGCACTAAAATGCTGATGGAAAGAGTGAAGATGACCGACTATGAAAAAGCAAAAGAATTATTGCTGAAATACGGGAGTGTAAAAAAAGCTGCAGATTCGGTAGTAAGATGATAGAGGATAGAGGATAGAGGGTAGATAATAGATAATAGTTTCTTAACCCGTGAAGTCATTCTCAATTTTTTAATTCCCCGCAGGGCCCTTCGGGCATATTTTCACATTTTCTCTCAAATAGTTTTCTGTTTCGCAATTGCACTGTATATTGTGTATCAGAATAGCAAAGTGGTAACAACCAGCACACATATCAACTCCTTCATAGTGGTAAATTTCACCACTACTACAACAATTACCACAACCCGTTAAGGGTTGTACTTTTCCATATCATACATTGGGCTTTATAGCTTTTTCAAAAATAAAAGCAATTATATGCCCTGGTCCGTGAAATCCTTTTAATAAATTAATCAGTGATCATATGCAGGTTTTAAAATTTGGTGGTACATCGGTAGCCAATGCGGAGAACATCAATAAGGTGGTAGCGATCGTAAAAGAAAAGATCAAAACAGATAAAACAGTCGTGGTGGCATCGGCACTCGGCGGTGTGACAGACCTGTTGCTGGATGCAGCGGCAAAAGCTGCAGCCGGAGATGAGTTGTATAAAGAAGAACTGGCGACAGTAGAGCAAAGACATATTGAAGCGGTAAAACAACTGATACCCGTGGCACAGCAAAGCCAGTTGCTAAGCCTGGTAAAAAAAGCCTGCAACGAGATAGAAGACATTTGCAACGGGATATTTTTATTAAGGGAATTGACACCCCGGTCGAAAGACCGGATCGGGAGTTATGGCGAATGGCTTTCCTCCCAGATCATAACCGCAAAATTCAAAGCAGACGGAACGGATGCAGTTTGGAAAGATGCCCGGGAACTGATCACCACCAATTCAGAATTTACAGCAGCAGAAGTTGACTTTGCCACTACAGATAAAACGATTGCGGAGTATTTCTCAGCAAGCCCTTCCTCCTTATTTATTCTCCCTGGTTTTATTGCTACCGACAAAGACGGCATCACTACCACCTTAGGCAGGGGTGGTTCTGATTATACGGCCGCCATTGTAGCATCTGCATTAAATGCAAAACTGCTGGAAATATGGACCGATGTAAGTGGTATGATGACGGCAGACCCGAGGCTGACAAGTAATGCCCGTATCATTCGGGCCATCTCTTACCTGGAAGCAATGGAGTTATCGCATTTCGGGGCCAAGGTTATTTACCCGCCAACTATTCAACCGGTGATGAGTAAAGGCATACCCGTTTGGATCAAAAATACGTTCGCTCCGCAAGACGAAGGAACCGTGATTGAATCGGTGGCAAAGGGCGAAGGAGATATCGTAAGGGGAATATCAAGCATCAATAGTATAGCACTCCTTAGTTTGGAAGGCAGCGGTATGATCGGGATTCCCGGTTTTTCCAAACGGTTATTTGAAGCACTTAGCAGCGAAAAAATAAATGTGATCTTAATTACACAAAGTTCTTCAGAGCATTCTATTTGCGTGGGTATTGATTCTGGTTTTGCCGAAAAAGCGAAACAATCAGTGGATGCAGCATTTGCCAACGAGATCGCTTTGCAAAAAGTGGAACCACTTATTATTGAAACAGACCTTTCCATTGTAGCACTGGTAGGAGAGAGCATGAAAAATCATACCGGTATCAGCGGCCGCATGTTCAGTGCCATGGGACGGAACGGAGTGAATATAAGGGCCATTGCACAGGGTTCATCCGAAAAAAATATTTCCGCTGTCATAGCCACAAAAGATGTCCGAAAAGCCATTAACGTATTGCACGAGGAGTTTTTTGAAACCACTTACAAGCAGGTCAACCTTTTTATTACCGGAACCGGAAATGTTGGAGCAAAATTGCTGGGACAATTAAAGCAGCAATCAGATTTTCTGCAAGAACGAATGAATCTGCAGGTGCGGGTGGTTGGATTAAGCAACAGCCGGAAGATGCTGATAGATGAAGAAGGGATTGGTCTCAGCAGTTGGAAAGAAAAGCTGGACGGTGGGGCCACTGCAAGCCTCCAGGGATTGGTGGATGAGATTGTAAGTCGCAACCTCCGGAATTCTATTTTTGTGGATATAACGGCCAGCAATAAAGTAGCTGCTGTGTACGATCAGTTGTTGCAGAAAAGTATTTCTGTAGTGGCTTGCAATAAAGTGGCTGCTTCATCAGCTTACAGCAATTATAAAAAGCTGAAAGACCTGTCAAGAGAATTCAACAGCCAATTCCTGTTTGAAACAAATGTAGGTGCAGGACTGCCCGTCATCGCCACACTGAATGACCTGGTGCACAGTGGTGACAGGGTGCATAAGATACAAGCTGTATTAAGCGGAACATTGAATTTTGTTTTCAATAATTATGATGGCAGCCGTTTATTTGCCGATGTGGTAAAGCAGGCACAAGATGAAGGATATACCGAACCCGATCCCCGGCTGGACCTGGGTGGTACAGATGTGATGCGAAAGATCATGATCCTGGCAAGAGAGGCCGGACAGCAATTGGAGATGGAGGAAATTTCCAACAACTCTTTTATGCCGCCAGCTTGCATGCAGGGAACGGTAGAAGATTTTTATAAGGAGATGGCGAAAGAAGAAGCACATTTCAAACAATTATTGGATAAAGCCAATGCAGCGGGTTGTAAATTGAAGTTTGTAGCGTCATTTGATAATGGGGCAGCATCCGTTGGCTTACAACATATCGATCCAAAGCATGACCTTTATCACCTGTATGGAAAAGATAATGTGGTGTTGTTTTATACTGACCGGTATAAAGAACAGCCGCTGGTGGTAAAGGGAGCCGGCGCAGGGGCAGAGGTAACGGCAAGCGGGGTATTTGCAGATATAATCAGGGCGAGTAAGTAGTGGGGGAGTTGGGAGTCGGGAGTCGGGAGTTGAGAGTCGGGAGTTGAGAGTCGGGAGTCGATAGTCGGAAGTCGATAGTCAGGAGTTGTGAGTCGAGAGTTGTAAGTTGATTTTTGCGAAGCAAAAATCGTTATTTGCATTTAATTGTATTATTAGTGCACATTCGTGTCATTCGTGGCCAAAAAACATTGCGCAGCAATAATCCGTGGCCGCCTTTTAATTTTTACTTCCAATGAAAGTAACAGTAAAATCTCCCGGTACAGTGGCGAACCTTGTTTGCGGGTTTGACATTCTTGGTCTTGCTTTGAATGAGCCGTGTGATGTGATGGAACTGACATTGCTGGATGAACCCAAAGTTGTGATAAGAAACAGAGATGATTTCAATCTGCCCACTGACCCTGAAAAGAATGTGGCAGGAGTGGTGTTGTTGTCTGTAATGGAACGGATGAATAACAACATTGGATTTGAAGTTACGATAGAGAAACACATCAAGCCGGGAAGCGGAATTGGTTCCAGTGCGGCCAGTGCGGCAGGTGCGGCGGTGGCTGCCAACCATTTATTGGGCAATATTTTTTCAAGTGATGAGGTGGTGCAGTTTGCCATGAATGGGGAGAAGCTGGCTTCAGGTGTAAAGCATGCGGATAATATTGCACCTTGTATTTTGGGCGGCGTCAGTTTGATACGTTCCATTCATCCGCTGGATATTGTTTCTATTCCTGCACCCGACTTATTTGTTACCGTGGTACACCCGCAAATAGAAGTGCGGACCTCGGATGCAAGGCAAATTTTGCGCCAGCAGGTATTATTGAAAGATGCTATCAGGCAGTGGGGCAATATAGCAGGGTTGGTAACCGGCTTTATGAAAAAGGATTACGACCTTATAGGCCGTTCGCTGGAAGATGTGATCATTGAACCCGTTCGCAGCATTCTTATTCCCGGCTTTCATGAAGTAAAAGAAAACTGCAAGGAGGCGGGGGCATTGGGTGGTGGCATATCGGGTTCGGGGCCATCCATCTTTATGCTGAGTAAAGAAGAAGCAACAGCCAGGGCAGTGGAAATGGTAATGAAAGAAGTGTATGATAAGATCGGAATTGATTACAATACTTATGTAACAACTATAAATAGAAAAGGGGTGGAGATAGTGGAAATGTGAAAATGTGGCGATGTGAGAATGTGAGAATGTGGAAATCAGGAAAATGTGTGGATACGGAAATTGAAAGGAAATAAATCAACAGAATGAATTTTTATAGTATAAATAAACGATCTCCGGTAGTGGATTTTAAGGAGGCCACCATCAAAGGACAGGCACCTGATAAAGGATTGTATTTTCCCGAAATGATACCACGGGTAGGGAAGAGCCTGATCGAAGAGATTGAAAACCTGTCAAACGAAGAGATTGCCTTCCGGGTCATCAAACCATATGTGGGTAATGCTATACCTGAAGAAAAGCTTTTTCAGATTGTAACTGAAACAGTAAACTTCCCGATTCCGTTAGTATCCGTTTCGCCAACTATTTCTTCACTGGAACTATATCACGGGCCTACATTGGCCTTTAAAGATATTGGGGCCAGGTTCATGAGCCGGTGCCTTGGCCATTTTGTAAAAGGTGATGCAAGAAAGGTAACGGTGCTGGTGGCTACTTCCGGTGATACCGGTGGGGCAGTGGCCAATGGTTTTTATAATATTGACGGAGTGGATGTGGTGATATTATATCCGTCCGGCAAAGTAAGCCTGGTGCAGGAGAAACAGCTGACTACATTGGGTAATAATATACATGCACTGGAAGTACAAGGAACCTTTGATGATTGTCAGCAAATGGTGAAACAGGCATTTACTGATGGAGACATCAATCAAAAGCTGTTCCTTACTTCTGCAAATTCTATTAATGTTGCCAGGTGGTTACCGCAGCAGTTTTATTATTTCTTTGCTTATAAGCAATGGGCCAATAAAGATAATCCGCCCGTCATTTCTGTACCAAGCGGCAATTTTGGAAATATCTGTGCCGGTATTTTAGCCAGGCAATCGGGACTGCCGGTAAAGCATTTTATTGCAGCCTGTAATGCCAATGATATTGTAACAAACTATTTGCAAACACAGGAATTAAAGCCAAAAAAAGCAGTAGCAACATTAAGCAATGCAATGGATGTGGGCAACCCGAGTAACTTTGTGCGGATACTGGAACTATTTAAACACCAGTTCCCGGAACTTAAAAGCACATTATCGTCCGACAGTATAACAGATGAAGAAACGAGTGCTACTATTAAAAAGGTATATCAGCTGTATCATTATGTAGCAGATCCACATGGTGCAGTAGGCTACCTGGCTTTGGAAAGATATCTTGCAAATCATCCGGCACAAAAAGGGATTTTCCTGGAAACGGCCCACCCGGTCAAGTTTCCCGATGCGGTAGAAAACAGTACCGGCAAACCCATTGAGATACCTGCATCCATACGATCCATAATGAACAAAGAAAAGCACAGTGTATTAATCAGGCCAGACTATCAGCAGCTAAAAGAGTACCTGCTGACCTGAGAATTTGCTTCCCTTTTACTCTTTTGTCTCTTAGCTTATATTTGCAGCGGGGAATAGTTTATGCAAGACATTGAACCGTTTTATAACTGGCGGTATATCTACATCAGTGAAGACGATGAGCGGTCGCCGTTTTATGGGCGCACCTATTCCGAGTTTGAATTTTCTCAAACCGTTTACAATTTTTATATCCATCCGCAATGGGATGATTTTGGAAGCCGTACTCTTTACCTGAAAGTGCTGTTGGCCGATTACGAGGAAAAATATGCGGTGATAGAAATGATCGGCGAATGGAATGATGCCATTGAAAATGACATTATGGAGCTGAAACGGGAAGTGCTGGAAAAATTCATGAAGGAAGGAATTTTCAAGTTCATCCTGGTAGGCGAAAATGTACTCAATTACCACAGCGATGGCAAAGAGTATTACGAAGAGCTATTTGAGGAAGTGACGGATGAGAATGGCTGGGTGGTTTGTTTAAACATGCCGGAACAAACGCAGTATGATTTTAAACAGGCCAGGCTGAACCGCTATGTAGAACTGATGCAATTGGATAACTGGCGCATCTATAAGCCTTTTCACCTGTTTAAGAAAATTGATAATGAGCTGAAGAACCGATTGGGGCTTTAGGGCTTCAATTATTAATTAATAATTATTAATTAATAATTGACAACTGGATAGTATTTTTGCCAAAATTGATAACTCCCCCTAAGAATGTTGCTTATGAAATGGTCTGAAATGTTCACTTCCTCGGTAGGTAAAAAATGGGTGATGGCGCTGACGGGTTTATTCCTGATTACTTTTTTGGTGGTGCATGCTGGTATCAACGCTTGTATCTGGGCCAATGATGGTGGTGTGATGTTCAACAAGGCAGCCCATTTTATGGGAAGTACAGTGGTGATACGTATTGCAGAGATCGGTCTCTTCCTGGGCATCTTCCTCCATATCATTCAGGGATTTATGCTGGAATTTCAGAACCGCAGTAAAAGAAAACAAGGATATGCCGTACCTATGGGCAATAAAGGAAGCAAATGGTACAGCCGCAGTATGGGCTTGCTGGGTACCATCCTCTTATTGTTCTTCATTTTGCATTGGTGGCATTTTTGGGTGCCTGCCCGTTTTATCGGGCATCCGGAACTGACTGAAATAACTATCAATGGTGTGCATATGCATAATATGTTTAACCTGATGCAATTCACTTTCCAGGAGTTGTGGGTGGTGATCGCCTATGTGTTTGCCTGTTTCTCGTTGTGCTGGCATTTAATTCATGGATTTCAAAGTGCTTTCCGGACGGTGGGAGTGAGCAATTCAAAATACCTGGCTTTGATCAGGAACGCCGGTGTCGGGTATTCCATTATTATTTCGCTGGCTTTTGCAATGATGCCGGTGAGTATGTATTTGGGATGGATATAGAGGTAAGTGGCAAGTACGGGGTAAGAAGTACGATGTCTTAAGTATGGAGAGGTTGGTTAATATCGAACAGATGAACCCCGCATAGGGCGGAGCAGGCAAGAATGAAGAAGTGAAAGACCCCAAAGGGTTCAAACGTAAATAGCATAGGGTGAAGCCCGTTGTGAATAAACGACCCCGAAGGGGTCAAACATGAATAATACGGGGTCGCTACCCGGTGCAGGTATAGAAAAGATGAGTAGCGAACAGAACGATGAAGTGTGCGACGCAACGAAGATGATCAGGGAACAGAAGCTGGTAACATGAAGAGTAAAAAAATCGGGGAGATTGCTTCGGCTTCGCCTCACAAAGAATCAATCAAATCATTTATATCAAAGTAATCAGAGGTATATGTTGGATTCAAAAATTCCCGCCGGACCGTTAGATGATAAATGGACAGATTACAAAGGCCATTGTAAATTGGTGAACCCGGCCAACAAACGCAAACTGGAGATCATCATTGTAGGTACTGGTTTGGCCGGAGCTTCTGCTGCAGCGGCATTGGGTGAACTGGGCTATAAAGTAAAAGCATTTTGTTTCCAGGATTCTCCCCGCAGGGCGCACAGTATTGCTGCACAAGGAGGCATCAATGCAGCCAAGAATTACCAGAATGATGGAGATTCTGTTTTCCGTTTGTTTTATGATACGGTAAAGGGTGGTGATTACCGTGCCAGGGAAGCGAATGTGCACCGGCTGGCAGAAGTGAGTGTAAACATCATTGACCAGTGTGTGGCCCAGGGTGTTCCGTTTGCAAGGGAGTATGGCGGATTATTGAATAACCGTTCTTTTGGAGGCACACAGGTAAAAAGAACGTTTTATGCGGCCGGGCAGACCGGTCAGCAATTATTGATAGGTGCTTACCAGGCTTTGGAACGACAAGTGGGATTGGGTAATGTAGAAATGCACAGCCGCCATGAAATGCTGGAAGTGGTGATGGTCGATGGCAAAGCAAGAGGGATCATCTGCCGCAACCTGGTGACTGGCGAATTGGAACGACATTTTGGACATGCTGTGTTGTTATGCACGGGTGGATATGGAAACGTATTTTATTTGTCCACTAATGCGATGGGCAGTAATGTGACAGCTATCTGGAAGGCACATAAGAAAGGGGCCATGTTTGGGAACCCTTGTCTTACACAAATTCATCCAACCTGTATCCCGGTAAGTGGCGATCATCAATCGAAACTGACGCTGATGTCAGAATCGTTGAGAAACGATGGACGTATCTGGGTGCCAAAGCAAAAAGGGGATACCCGGAAAGCCAATGATATTCCGGAAGAGGAAAGGGATTATTATTTGGAAAGAAGGTACCCGGCATTTGGTAATCTTGTTCCGAGGGACGTAGCATCAAGAGCTGCAAAAGAAAGATGTGATGCTGGTTATGGTGTGGGAACAACAAAGCAGGCGGTGTACCTGGATTTTAAATACAACCTTATCAATAAATACGGCAAGACTGAAGCAGGTAAGCTGGGTATTGAAAATCCGGATACAGAAACATTGATCCGGCTGGGTAAAGAAGTGGTGAAGGAAGAGTACGGCAACCTGTTTGATATGTATGAAAAGATAACCGGTGAAAATCCTTATGAGGTGCCGATGCGTATTTATCCGGCCGTGCACTACACAATGGGCGGTTTGTGGGTGGATTATGAGCTGATGACGAATGTGAAGGGGTTGTATTGCTTGGGTGAAGCCAACTTCAGCGACCATGGGGCTAATCGTCTCGGCGCATCTGCACTGATGCAGGGATTAGCCGATGGCTATTTTGTGATTCCTTATACGATCGGTAATTATTTGGCCGATGAGATTGCTACCAAGCCCATCCCATTATCACATGAAGCATTTGAGCAAACCGAGAAAGCAGTTGCTGACAGGATCAATACTTTGATGAACATTAAAGGCAAGCAAACGGTTGAGAGTTTTCATAAGCGCCTCGGTAAGATCATGTGGGAGAAATGCGGCATGGCCCGCAATGCACAAGGTCTGCAGGAAGCGATAACGGAGATACAGGCATTGAAGAAAGAATTCTGGAGTGACGTGAAAATACCAGGAGCAATAAATGAAATGAACCCTGAACTGGATAAAGCTGGCCGGGTGGCTGATTTTATCGAATTAGGCGAGTT
>CAYUCU010000133.1:0-11830 GCA_964443345.1 uncultured Chitinophaga sp. | reverse complement strand
TTTCTGAAGGAGTATTATTCAGGAGAACATAATAACTCTCCGGCAAAAGGTGCAGTGTTTTCCACCAACCCGAAAACAGGGGATGCAAGGATCAGCGGGTCACTGGCCTCCTTATGCGGCTTGGAAAAAGCGATCGAACAAAATAACACCGGGGCCATTGATCTGTCTGTTCAGAAAATTATTTTGATGCAGGCGCATAGTTTTTTTATCGGGGGACTCCCCATGCTATTTTACGGAGATGAAGCAGGCTATACCAATGATTATTCTTATTTGCTGGATAGCGGTAAGAGCTATGACAACCGCTGGATGCACCGGCCTGTTATTGACTGGAATAAAAATGAAAGATCTGCTGAACCGGGTACAATAGAATATAAAGTATTCAATGCCACACAACGGCTTATTGCTACCCGGAAAAAACTGGAAATGGTGGCCGATTACAGTAACCTGGAATGGATGACACCACACAATATTCATGTGGCGGGGTTTATCCGCACATGGGGTGACAGGGAATTGTTTTGTGTGTTTAATTTTAAAGACAAGGCTTCTTATCTTACCTGGTTTGCTTTTAAAGAACACGGGATCAAATCAACGCAGCTATTTGATCATTGGAAAGAGGAAACATATGAGGTGGGTGATGACAGGGAACACCTGATCATACCACCGTACGGGTTCCTGCTTTTAGAAGCCTTATAAGTAACTTATTCTGCAGGGCCGTATATTTTTAGCAATGCAAGCAGTACGCCATTTGTCCAACCAAAGCCATCCTGTCCTTCATACTCACCGCCGCCTGCTTCCAGGTGAGTATCCACTACATTATATTTCTCCATCAGCTTTCCGGTTCTTTTAAAAACTGCTGTATTTAGCCGGATCCACCGGGTTGCAATTTCATTTGCCAGGTCTGTCTGTCCGTAATTTTCCAATCCTGTGATCGTCATCCACTGCAGTGGCGCCCAGCCGTTGGGTGCATCCCATTGCTGTCCTGTTTTTTCCAATGTGCTGACAACGCCACCGGGCTGTAAAAATTTTTCTTTAATAACGCTGCTGACCTTATGGGCTTGTTCCTTTGATGCAGCAGCAACGAAAAGAGGTGTTGCACCGGCCAGCGTCAGCATTCGTGTTGGCTCATTAATTATCCAATCATGATCAAAATAAAACCCGGCATCATCATTCCAGCAATATTGGTTTATCGCTTTTATTCTTTTTTCAGCCAGTAGTAAATAGTTGCTGGCTTTTTCTTTGTCATTTTTTAATTGATATGCAGCAGCAATGGTTTGTTCGAGGTGCAGCAGCAAACAGTTCAG
Organism: uncultured Chitinophaga sp.; assembly: GCA_964443345.1. Lineage (GTDB taxonomy): Bacteria > Bacteroidota > Bacteroidia > Chitinophagales > Chitinophagaceae > JJ008. The sequence continues at coordinate 10,529 of CAYUCU010000133.1, read as the reverse complement.
GTCAACCGGGATGATATCTGTAGTATGAATGGTGCTAAAATCATTTTTTTCTTTGAACCAGCGGCTGCTAAAATCCCAGCCCGATTCAGCGCCGGCCCTCAGGTGACGGAAAAGCAGCGGAGCATCCTGTGTAGACTGATGTGATAACTCTATATCTTCCCGGTAAGATTCTGGGCGGGCCGTATCATTTTCATCCCAGTAGCGGTTCATTATTTCGCCGCCGGGCATTTTTACCACCCGGTATTTGGCTGGTGTGGTTTCATTCAGCTCTTCAGCGCCTTTCATCCAAAACTGGTATTCTTTTTCAAGTTGTGGTAAATAGGTCAGCAGCGTTTCCTTTACTGTTACTTCACTCAGCAGTTTTATCATCAGGGAATAAAAAGGGGGTTGAGAGCGGCCAATGAAATAGCTGCGATTGCCATTGGGGATATAACCAAATGTATCAACCAGGTAAGAAAAATTCTTCACCATATTTTCCAGCATCTCCTTGTTGCCTGAGGCTTTTAAACCCAGCATGGTAAAATAGCTGTCCCAGTAATATATTTCGCCAAAGCGGCCACCGGGAACGATATAAGGATAGGGCAATGGGATGAGAGAGCCACCTTCTTTATCAGGTTGCCGGGTAAGTACCGGCCAAAGGGCTTCTATGTTTGTTTCAACACTTTTTGAGACGTCGCTGCTGTAACTATTTGAATGAGGGACCGGTAGTTGGAAGTGTTTTAGTACAAATTCTTTTAATGAAAAGCCGGGTTCATTTTTTTGTGTCTCGTACCGGGCATTTATTTCTTCAGCAGATGATCTGGGCAAGCAATCAACAAATGTTTTTCCATCCGGGAAGATACGGTTCATTTGTACCTCATTAAACAGCGGAGAGGTTTTATATGTTTCGTTTATCGCCATGCCTGGTAAATTAAATGAAGTTGCCGGTATATCTTATACACTACCTTTCTTCTTTGCTGCGATCCGGGTAAAGAAAAACAGGCACAGTAAAAGTATGGACATGGGAATTAAAGCAAAATAAAATGCTTTTTGCCCGCCGATATTTTTGAACAGGTAGCCAACAAGCCTGGAACCTAATGTGCCCCCAATAGCGGAGAAGAAAACAAGCAGGGAGGCCATCGGGCTGTGCAACACTTTCTCAGTGGCGCTCAATACAAATGAATTTACCAGCGGGTAAATTGGAGCAAAGAATAAACCGATCAGCGGAAACACATAGGCTATAACAGGCACATCTTTCAGCGATTCAATTTTCCGTGGCTGAAGATGCTGTGTTTGCGGAAGCACAAATACCACCATACATGCGGCGCCTACCAGGCAAAATACAAGAATCGTAAGCCACGAAACCTTCTTTACCAGCCTGGCAGAAATAAATCTTCCCAATGCTACAGATAGAAATAAAATCACTGTCATGAGAATACTCATTTTCTCAGGCAGCAGCAACACTTTTTCATTAAACGTGGGCATCCAGCTCATAATACCCTGCTCTGTCATCACATACATGAATGCAGAAACGGCAAATACAAGTACCAATGGCCGCTTCAGTAATTTTATCATTTCCTTGAAATCTTTGCCGGGACTGGTTCCGGGAATTTCATATTTTATATTAAAGTCGGAGAAAAGCAAAATGAGAAATGAAATAGCAACCACTGCTGCCAGAACAAGGTAAATACGCAACCAGGCATCCGGATCCGTATCACTGTAGAATAAGGGGAAAGCAACAAACCCTGCAGCGATCCCGATCATAAAAAGGCTTTCAATGGAGCTTAACAGGCTTTCATGTTGTTTCTCCGTCGTTGTTATCAGACCTATCATTGAGTAAACAGACACTTTTATTATAGCGAAAGAAACGCCTACGCAGGCAAATAAGATCCGGACTGATGTAAAAGAATTGCCCCAGTACATTCCCAGGCACCCGGCAAAAACCAGGGCTAAAGCGATCAGCATTCCTTTTTTGTACCCCAGCCTTGGCAAAAACGAGCCAACGAAGAAAGAGACAAAAGCAATCGAAAGGTCTTTAAATGCTTCCAGTGAGCTTGCTGTAACCTCATCCACATGATACCGGTTTTGCGATTTTTGAATAAGGATGCCTACACTGTTCAGCAAGATGGCAAAAACAAAATAGTTGAGATAAAGGGAAAACTTGATCCTGGAGGTTGACATATGCAATCGTTTGATAGTAAAATAAGCTACTAAAATCTTATATCAAGCAGCTTCATAAAACTATAACGTTTGCGGTGTAAAAAACAAGGATACTGTGAATTAATCAGGCCATTAAAGCTATAATGAGCCCCCTTCTATCAGCATTGATTCAAGGAAAACCTCATCGATGCCCGGGCCATTTTTGAGACAGGTAAGCATTTGTGTAAATGCCAGCTTGCCCAATTTATAACCACTCGTTTCCACATGGGTGATCTTTGGATCGTACATAGTTGGGATCAGCCCGTTGCTGATCCCGATAACGCCAATATCATCCGGGACCTTCAGTTTTAACTCGTGAATGGCATACATCACACCGATAAGGATAAGGTCTCCCATACAGAAGACGGCATCAGGCCTTTCTGCGGACCGGAGTGCTTCCAGCGCAACCTTCTTTGATTCAGCAATACTCTCCGGGTATTCAATGGTCAGCTTCGTTTGCGGTGCTTTTTTTTCAAACACCTCTTTAAAGGAAGTGCATCTTTTCCTTGTTATACTGAGATGGGGATGACCAAAAAGGGCCAGCACATTTCTCTTCCTTTTTTCTATTAGGGCTTCGGCAGCAATTTTTGCAGCAATTTCATCAGCCAGGCATACTTTATTATAATCACCGGTCTCTGGTACCCTGTCAAAGAAAACCACCGGTGTTTTCATTTCTTCCATTTTATGAAAGGGCAGCATATCTTCCGTTTCAATGGAAACAGAAGCAAACAGCCCCATCACCATGTTTTTGCGGAACAATAAAAGGTTGGATGTTTCAATCTGTACATTATCTCTCGATTGCATGATCATCACAGAATAGCCATGAAGCCTTGCTTCTTCTTCTACAGCGGCGATAAAGGAATCATAAAAGAAATTATCAATCGTAGGAACCATGATGCCAAGCACATTGCTCTGGCGGGTCCTTAATTGTACTGCATAAGTATTGGGTTCGTATTCCAGGGCCAACGCCAGTTCTTTCACCCTTTTTTTGGTGGTGTCTGAAATGTCCGGATGGTCTTTCAGTGCACGGGAAACGGTGGAAATACTTATGCCAAGGACCTCAGAAAGTTTTTTCAGTGTACTTTGCTGCATTTGTTAGTGTTTAGCAATCTTTCAACTAGCAGCTAAAGATAATATTTAAAGTGAAACTCAATACTTCTTTGTGTCCGGGTTAAAGGTTCGCCAGCTATGCCAGAATTCCTGGTAGGCGAATACGGCCTTTAGTGAATAGGCGGTATCAATGCCTTTTCCATCTATGGAAAAGTGTTTATTGCCAAGCAGCAGCGTGTCATTCCGTAGGGTCAGCTTTTCATTTCCCGGTGTTTCGAGCACAAAGAAACTTTTGTTATCGGCCGCCAGTACCAGCGCCAGGGTCTTGTTATCCAGCTTGTCATGAATGATCCGTTGTTCTTTCAGCTTGTTCCAGTCGTAGGCTTTCTTCTCCTTACCCGACTTAACGCCAATCACCCATGATTTATCTTTCCAGGAAAGGCTGTCTGTTCCTGTGAGACTGTTCCTGCTAAGGCCGCTTTCATATTTCAGGGTGCTGTCATACGATCTTATGAAGGCAGGATCAGCTTGCATGATCATTGAATTAGGATTAAGCAACAACCATTTTGCGAGTGAAGTTTGAGTGCTGTACACTTCTGTCAGTTTTTGCCCTTTCAGTTTACCGCTTATGGCTTCACCGTTAGCTTGTCTCCACCAGCTTTTGGTAGTAGCATCTTCCAGCATGGCATTGAAATGGTCCATACCCACCAGCCGGAATGTTTCTTTCTTTCCATTTACAATGGGTTCAAATACCCTCCCTGTTCTGCATACGGTACAATACGTTACTAATACCGGTTTGCCGCCCACTACATCCTGGATATGATGATGATATCCCAGGAACTGAATGGGATATGCTTTTGCTTCTCCATTAATAGAAACGCCGATCACCAACCGGTTAGGGTCCACCTTATTGTTACCGGCACTGGTCAGCATCAATTTCTTTGGTTGCCTGAACATCGCATCAGCCGCCATTTTGAAATTGACCATGTATCCAACGCCTGCCAGCAGCAGCAAAGGGATTGCCGGCACCCATTTTCTTTTCCAGTTTGACCGGAACAGGCCAACTAGTATCAATAATCCAAACAGGCCTCTGAATACCCAGCGCCATTTGTATAAAAAATAAGCGATGCCAATACTATTCATCCGCTGACTACCCGGCATAGGCATGATAAAGTACACATTGACTATTTCAAATAGAAAGAATCCCAAAAAGCCCAACCAGAAATATTTTTTCATAACTGATTTTTTAAAAGATCATTTATATAAATCAAAATCAAGGTATCCTTCTGCTGCCCGCATAGGTGCCCGTTGTACATACACCTGCTTGTCTGCAGGCGCCCAGGTGTTCAGTCCGTCCACATACCGGTTGAACATACAAAAGGCCGCTGCGATCAGCACGGTATCATGAATTTCCCTGTCGGTAGCTCCGGCAGTTCTTGCTTCAGCAATTTGTTCGGCTGTGACCGCTTTACCACTTTTTTGCACACTTCCGGCAATAGCCAGCAGTGGTTTTAATTTATCCGAAATGGGAGCGGATTGAAAATTGCTTTTTATATCGTCAATGAATTGCATGTCGCATTGCATATAGTGCCCGGCCAATGCACCATGAACGTTCTGACAAAAGAAGCAGTCATTTAAATAGGAAACGTAAGCGCCGATCAGCTCTCTTTCGCCACGGCTCAATGTATTATTATTATCCCGCAACAAGATCTCTGCTAATGCATTCATCGGTTTAGCCGTTTCAGGCCGGAAAGCCATTGGTCCCCTGATGCCGGGCAACCCTTCTGGTAATTGTATATATGCCATTATTTGGTATTTACTGGTTGAGGTAATACGTATCCTTTTTCAGCCATCCGCTTCCCCATGTCTTCATAAGAAGTTGCATCTGTTGGGGTAAAGCTGTTCAATCCGTCCACATACCGGTTGAACATACAGAAAGAGGCAGCAATCAAAACGGTGTCATGAATTTCCCTGTCATTGGCTCCCAATCTCCTTGCTTCTGCCACATCTTCTGCAGTCACTTCTTTGCCCAGCACTTGTACTTTACCGGCTATATGCAATAAAGCTTTCATTTTATCGCTGATCGTCGATTGATCCATATTGGTCAGCACATCATCCACTATATTTCTTTCATCTGCATACAGGCAGCGGGCAGCAGCAGCATGACTGCTCATACAAAACAGGCAATTGTTTTTATGCGAAACATACGCTGCTATTAATTCTCTCTCAGCTTCAGTTAGCGGCGATTCGCCTCTTAATAAAACCTGTGCCAGCTCATACAAATGCTTTCCTGTTTCTGGCCTGAATAGTACCAGGCTTCTTATCCCGGGAACACCTTCTTCCACATTGATATAGGCCATCGTTAAGCAGTTTTTCTTTCTTTAAAAAATAGTATTGCAAATAATCCTGCCAGGAAAATAAATGAGAACATAAATATGGCATTGCCATAACCACCGGCAAAACTTTCAAGAGCACCTATAAAAAATACGACGGTGGCTGTAAACAACCGGCCGATATTAAAACAGAAACCGGTAGCGGCTGCCCGAACATTTACCGGGAATAATTGTGGTATGAAAGCAGATAATACGCCCTGGCTGATGCCAAAGAGCAATGCTACCAATGCTATCTCCACATAAATAACGGGAGAAAATGAATGGTTGAGTTTGAATAATAAGAACGCCAGCACAAAGCAGCCTGCAAAGCAGAGGATCATTGTTCTTTTTAATCCGCCAATAACTTTGGCCAACCACCCGGAAATAAAACCACCCAACAGCCCACCGCCTCCTAAAAACATCATGCTCATTCCTCTTTCCTTCTGTGCATCTTTACCAGGCAGAATCTCCTGCATCCACGTGGGGAGCCAGGCAAAGATGGCCCATAACCCGATAAGCATACTGCCAAATATCACAGTGCCTGCTAAAATATTTTTTCTGTTTTCAGGTAATGCCAGTTGCTTCCACTCATTTTGTTTGCTGATGATAGACTGATCTTTTTTCCATGCAACGGATTCAGGCAAGAGCCAGATAGAAATAATTGCGAGGAATAAAGGAACGGCACCTATTAAAAAAGCCTGCCTCCAACCCGGCGCCAGGTTATTAATAAGACCGGCTGAGAAGATCCCTACCGGAAAGGCAATGGATAATATTCCTAAAACAACATCCCGTTTTTTTTCATCCCATATCTCTGCAATGAGAATAACAGTAGTTACCAGTACACCACCCACACCAAAGCCGGACATAAAGCGGCAAGCGCTTACCCAAAGCCAGGAAGGAGAAAAAGAAGTTAATAAAGTAAATAGACCAAAACAGGCGGTTGAATAGATCACCGACCGGGTTCTTCCGCTTCTGTCTCCAATAAAGCCCCAGGTGATGCCGCCGAACATCCATCCGAAAATGAAAAGTGAATTGATATATGCTCCTATGTGGTTCAATTCCTCTTCGCTTACATTGCCTTGAAGATCTTTTACAGCAACAGGCAGGTAAACGGACATCAATGTGGATACCGTGCCACCAAACAGGCCGCTTAAAAAACAGATGATAAATGCAATAGCAAGTTTTCTGCTGGAAGGAGTGATAAGGTCTGAGGTTGTTTTTATCGCAGTATGATTTATTTATGAGTACTATCTTTTTTTAAATGGTCATATCCTTGTGGCAACCTGTTATAGCCATGTTCTACCAGCCGGGTCGCCAGCGAATCAAAGTATGCTGCCTTTTCGGGTAATGCTGTGGCCAGTCCGTCCACATAGCGGTTATATAAACAAAACAAGGCAGCAATCAGCACGGTGTCATGTATCTCAATATCAGTGGCCCCTTTTTCTTTGGCCAGGGAAATGGATTGCTCCGTCACACTTTTACCGCTTTCCTGTACCTGGGAAGCAATAGTAAGGAGGGCCTTCATTTTTTCACTTACCGGTGAGTCAATAATGTTTTGTTTTATTTGTGCAGTTGTATTTTTTTCACCCAACAAAAGATCTGCGGCAGCCGTATGGGCTGTGGTACAAAATTTACATTCATTGCGATAAGAAACGATGGTGGCTATTAATTCTCTTTCACCTTCTGTTAAGGTGGAAGGGCCACGAAGCAGTAGTTGTGTTAACTCACGGATAGGTTGTGCACTGTCTTTCCGGTATTCCAGCAAACCGGTAATGCCAGGCAGGTGTTCTTCTAAGGGGATGTAAGGCATAACATAATTATTTAGCTAAAAAAAGAGGCGTCCGTAAAGACTTACAACGCCGTTATTGCTTTGTCTGTAAAATAGTTGTTGACCAGCTGCTGGTCTTTATCCAATCAGTCAATTATTTTTTTTGTCAATTTTCCGGTCACCGGGTCAAAAAAAACTGCAATAAGAAAAAAGAGGCGTCCGTAAAGATTTACAACGCCGTTATTGCTTTGTCTGTAAAATTTATTCTGCTCCGTCAGTCAATGCTCTTGCTATGGCGTAGCCACCAACCTTGTTACCGGTTTCCAAACCTCTCGTACAATCACTCCGATAGTGAATGGCCCCGTATATCCGTGACTCAGATGCTTCTTTGGCCATAGCAGTATATTCACCCGCTTTTGGTTTAATGATGTGGCCAAGTATAGTGGCCGCAGCAGCGCTGAAAGTAGAGTGCCCGGAAATGTAAGCTGGGAAATTGGGCAATCCTGTTGTGGTCTTTATCCTTGGGTCCATTTGTGAAGGTCTTGGGTTAAAGTAGACATACTTGGCATCCCAGCAGGCGATTGCAGCATCCATCATTGCCATATTTAACAATCCGATATTCCTGTCCCAGCGTACTTCACTAAAATTTTGCTTTACAAACTCTTCTGTGGCAACAGCATTCCAATGGCCGGGTGGTGTGTAAGTGCTTAAACCATCAGCCCAAAAATGAGCTATCCTTATTTGCTCCCTCGTAGGGTTCTTACTGAAACTATATACTTCAGCTAATTCGTCTTTGAATTGCTGTGAAGAAGTAGATGGCGGTGCAGCCGGACGAATAGTGGTTACCATGGTCAGCGAATCAAATAAGAAAGTTTTTACTTTACCAAACAGCGGCAGCATCGGCGGACGCTTGGGTGATTCCTGGCTTATCCATGGTGTTTCTCCTCTTGCTATGGCATCATTCTCCATTTGTGTCCAGATAGTTTGATTGCCAATAGCAGCACCAGCCCTGTCGCCCCTGGCACGGGTCACAAATTTTTGCGCTACTGATTTTCCAAGTGCCTCACCAGCTTCCAGGTCGCTGCGTACGTTGGCACCAGCAATGATCCTTGCTCTTTTATGCTCTTCTGCTTTTAGTTGAATAAATTCCTGGTCGCCGGGAAATAAAAGCTTTAATAGTTCTGTTGTTACGCCAATCACCACTGCATCTTCAGACGGATAAGAGGGCAGATCAGATCTGGGGATCAGCACAGTTACTGACGGATCAGCATTGTAAGGAGCCGGGCGGTTGTATAATTTTTTGTAATGCCATGCTGCCACCAGTGCATCATATTGTGCAGCGGCCACATAGGCATAAGCTCTTGCAGCATAGGGTGGATTGGCAAACGGGAATTGCGGATAAGCTAACGGATTGTTGGCACTGGGAAAGGGATACGTTCCGTCTGCATTTTGATACGGGGGAAGGTTGTGCAGTGCCACCAGTTCCCGCATAATTTCATTCCATCTTAAAACAGCGCCGGCACTCCAGTATTTTACACTGTTCTTTTCATCCCCGGTCATTTTGGCCTGGAAGCTTTTTATTTCATTTACCTGGGCAATATAATCGGGTGTGGTAGTGGCAATTGGTGCGGCTACCGGAAATTCTGTTGGGCCAGTCAATAGTATTGGCCTCCAGGTACCTGCATTTATATCTGTAGAAGCCGGTTGTAAAGCCGGGAAATCCATATTGCGTTCCTTAATATCTTTTGAACAGGAGTGGAGCAGTCCGGCTGCAAGCAATATATATAAAAGGTTTATTTTTTTCATGACAGTTATTTTTTTGATTTATCTGTATCAGCTTTTTCTTTTTTAGCAAAGTTGAATACATAGAATATTCCTGCACCAAAGCTGGTAGCTTGTCCCATGTTTCTTCCTGCAATAGTGGTGTATCCATTGGCCACTACCGAAAGTGCCGGATGAAAACGCATCGGGTATTTCAGGTTTAATCCAATTCTTGTTGCGTTCATCCTGTTGCTTGGAAAAGGCATGTTGTTGCGGGTCATATCAAATCCCTCAAGCGTTGTCCAGTTGTCTAGCACCAGTTCAGCGTAAGCACCTTTGTCGCGGTAGCCAGCCCGGAAATTGAAAGAGGCAGCATCCGGCATCTTCACTTCATTGCTGTAATGCATTTCAGTAGTGTAGTAAGCAGTACGATCAATTTCAATATTGCTTCTTCTTACGTAGGTGCCGGATAAAGTGGCAAACCAGGCCCCCCGTTGATAATCAGCCATAGCCCTTAATGATAAGTTTTTACTTTCCAGGCCAATGGACATAGGTAAAAAATCTGCTGTGTAGTTGGAAGCCGGTAATGAATAACCACCTATCGCAAACAAGGATAATCTTCCCTGCCCGATTTTTTTACTATAGGCTTTCCATTTTACCCATAAGGAGAAGTCTTGTATTCCTTTCAGCCCTTTTAGCTGACCGGCAGATGCTTTTGTTTTTACATACGGTACACCAAACAGCACATTCAGTTTGTTGGTGATGCCATAGTTGCCCATGATACTGTACATGGTGGTGGAAACTTTTCCCAGGTTGGCATTATCTCTTTTTAATGTGCCCTCCCAATAATTTTTCCAGCTGCTGTAGCCATACATCGGCCCCACACAAAAGGCATTCTTCTCCATCATCACGCCATCAATATCTGTTTGAGCAAATACCGGGCTCAATGACAGCAAAAAAATCAGGAGGAAAAGAAATTTATTTTTTAATGCTTTTTTATTCATTGTATTAATGATTTATAATTTAAAAGTTATTCCTGCGCTGATCAGGTAATCGGCAAATGCGGCATCACCCTGTATATGTGTCTTTGTATCAAAAGAGCGGCGTTTGTCTGAATTACTCTGTGTACGGTTTCTTTTCAGTGCAAAAGGAACAGACAGATTGAAGCTTGCTTTCTTAGCTACAAATGTTACAGATGGCTCTGCTGATATTATGTACCCGGGCCTTCTGAAACCACGGCTGCCGCCTATAAGATCTTTTGAAGGAAGTGCCTCTGCCCGCATCCCTCCGGAGAAGGTGAATCTTTTTACCATATAACTTACGCCGGCACGGACCATAAACAGGTCGGGCACACTCATCACATCCGTATTGTATTTTTTTGCAGTGGCTGAAGCAGCAGA
>CAYUCU010000132.1:0-11831 GCA_964443345.1 uncultured Chitinophaga sp. | reverse complement strand
GGAGAAAACTCTCCAGCTGATAATATCTCAAATTTGCTTCATACAACTGGCTTGATTTTTCATTAAACCTGCTGATGGTATTCTGTTCGCTATTGTTTTCCTTTATTCTTATATACCGGCTGAAACTTTTTGTAACAAATGCAAGCAAACTGCTCCTTTTATCTCTGCTTCTTTGAATAAATCTTTTTTGATAGTTGGCCAGAAAAAATATTCCAACAAGAAAGATGGAAAATAGCACAACCAGGTAAACAGTTAATTGAAAATGAATCATTCCCAGTAAAATAAAACCAACCATAAGAAATATGGAATTTTTGAACATACTCAAAATTCCCAGCAGCAGGTAATTCTTAACCGCTTTCAGGTCGTTGCTGTAACGCAATAAATAATTACCGTATGCTTTGCTTTGGAAAAGAGCAGCATCCTGATTCAACTGTACACTAAAAAGTTGTTCCCTGACTATTTTGATGAACTTCTCGCCTTCTTTAAACTTCAACCATTTCTCTATTTGAGAAGTAATTCCCTTTATCACTAATAACAGAAAGAAAAAGAGGAAGAAACCTGATAAGGAAGAAAAATGAATACCCAGCAATTGTAACAAACGGCCTTTACTGCTACCTGCCTGGTACTGCAATGAAAAGAACTCACCAATGGAAACAGGCAATAAAAAAGTAACACAGCTCTGTAGTATTCCTATAAGAATGATCCCGGCCAATGCAGCCTTATTTTTACTGATGTAGGTTGTCGCCAGCTGGCTTTTACGTTTCACAATATAAAAATTAAAATCAGGAAGCCATTACTAATCTGCGGGGTGCATAATGCAAAGTACCGATATTTTTTCCGACAATCTCACTAGCATTTGCAGACAAGTCGTTTATCGTATATACCGGCAGCTCACAGTTTTCTTTTACTTCTTTTATTAACAAAGGACTGGCTGTAAGTAAGCCACTAATGGCAAACGGCCGTATACCCCAGCTATGAAGAACATTTATTCCATTGATAGCTGCAAGACTGTCTCCGGCAGAAAATAATACGGCATGCACTGTATCCATCAGCCGCTGATTCTTCAGCAACATTTTTGTTTCCCGCTGGTAAAGCCCATCTGCAATTTCCATTACCACATAGTCAGGTTTTACAATCAGTACTCCTTTCAGCAGTGATTCATACAGATCAAGCAGTTCCTGCTCATCGCACATATAGGTGGATGGGAAACCGAGGTCGCCAAAATCTGATGTGATGTTTGCACCAAGGTCAAAGTTCAAATCACAGTCTTTTGTATAAACAGTTCCGGTAAGTTTGATGAAAGCAACGGAATATCCTGCTTTTCTTAAGCCCCTGACCATGTAGGCAGCTGACGTTGTTTTACCACTATCCATTGATGAACCTACAGACAAAATAACTTTCGTACTCATGGATGCTTTACCGCTGAATCCGGTTAACTGCTGGCGATACATTCTTTTGGTATTTAATATCTGCCCCTGTTCATCCGTTACCGTGCCAATAAATTTCAAAGTAGTAGGGCCAATATCTTTAAACTTATCATGCATGCTTTCAATAACGCCAACGGTACCCCCACCACCCAAAATATGCAATTCCCTGTTGCAGTTCGCAGGCACATATCCTTCAAATTGTTCTGTAGCATACCGGGTACCAAATGCCGCCATTATTCTGTCACCTGGAAGAATGGTGGCATTGCGCTTCGTATCACTTTGCATATTTTTATGTTTACCGATTTTTATTACTTCAAATACACCCACATCCCCTACTTGTGGCTGATAGGAAATATCAGTGTTCATATTAATGTGAGGGCTGTTTACATCTCTGCAGATATAGGTTTTTTTAATACGGCTTTGCATATGTCAATTTTTTTTAGTTCTAGAAATTTAATTAAATGATTTATTTCTTTTTTGCATACAGGTCAATATCATATTGCAGGGCCAACCCCAGCACATTGAAATTATCAAAAGCCCTTACAACTCTCCCGGTAGTTGGCTTTATAATATTCATTTTACGATAATCATTTGTAAACAGGTTAAACTCCCGTTGCATCATATAATATACAGCAACAGAAAAATGCTTCGTCACTTTTGAATTAAGATTAATCATGAAACGGCCACGGTGAAAACCATCCGGTGTTTGCCTTACAGCAGGCGCATTGGTCTTACTATCATAATACTGAATGGTGTTTCCTCCTATATTATAAAAAAGTGAATAGCTGACAGAGGGAGATAAATTCAGAAAGTCCAGTCTTTTCTTTGGAGATAGTCTAGTTGTATAAATAAAACGGTAATGATACCGGGTTTCACTCCTCGAATGTACTTCCGCCTGCACGGCATTTGACCAGCTCAGCACATCAGCAATTTTCATTTTATATCCCAGTCTTGCAGATATCCTGCTACCTCCATCTGCAATCGAATTAGAACCGCTGAACGTATAACCGGCCGACAGGTCTATTTTCTTAGTAAGAGCGTAGCTTAAATGGGCAGACGACTGATTAAAATCACTGTTATAACCATTAGTAATATCAAAAGCCCTGAGGTGAGAAAGCCGCAGGTCTAATTTTTTAGTAACCGAAAAGTTCAGTTGGGCAGTATTCCAGTTCTTTAAATCAGTTTGCGAATAAGTTGTTACTCCCGAAAAAAGAAGAACAACAGCAATCAGGCTGGTTTTACAAATAAACAGATTTGTGGTTTTCATCTCCATTTTTAGAAATGAGTAACTCCTGTGAAAAGAATTGTAACTTCTGTAACAAAAAAATCCTGCCCCGGGTCTCCCCACCGGGTTATGTGTGTATTTATGAGGAGGCAGTGGTTTTTTCACAAACTGCAGCTTACATTGGGCTTGGCTATGCTGGTCTGATGACTCTGACGAGTATCAGACTCCGTCAGAGCTGAAGAATCCCGGATGGGCCATGCCTTCGGCAGGTAAACCGGGACGGGCAAAGCCGGGCAACAGAATCCCGCATAAGGCTGGACAAGTATAACATCATCTGTATTAACTTTACCCCGACGCTTCGGTCGGGACAGGCTTAGTCCCGACCAAAGCGTCGGGATTCGGGTATGATGACTCTGGCGAGTATCAGACTCCGTCAGAGCTGACGAATCACCCGCCTTCGCTAAAGCTTGGGCGGGTAAAACGGAATCCCGGATAGGCCGGGACAGGTATTCAGCACAGCAGAAACCCCTGACCGTTGTACGAAAATTGTTAATTGATAAATAATTTCCAAAATGAGGATACTATTAATTTCAATTTTAGGTATCATATTTACTGCAAGTCACCAACTGAAAGCACAGGATTATACTCCTACAAAAGAAACTGTTCCCGGCATTAGCAGGTATAAAGCCTATTCTGAATTAGCCAAAGCCTTATTTAAATGTGGTGAGAAAATTGCTTATGTGGAAGGAGATTATTACCATTTAAAAAGGAAAGCATTTCATTTTGCTATGCTAAAAATGACCAGTTTCCCCATTGTCAATGGTGATTCCATTGAATTAAATTTCATCTCCGACCATTATTATGGCCCTTTAAAATTTCATTTTGCTGTTTCTGATCTTATATCGCCTGTGATAGAATACAGGAAAAACGAATACAATTTACGCCTGGCATCAATCAAAATGAATCCGAGTTACAGTCAGGAAAAACTTTGGATAATAAACGGTAGTTACGAAATAGAAAAGCAGATTGCGGATGCAATATTTATTATAAAAAATAAAGACCAGGATTTGGAAGATCAAAAGGAATTAGAAAATTTTAAGCCAATTGCACAAAACTATAGACAGCTTATCATTAAACCAGATTTGAATGAAGATGCAAGAAGATTTTTAGTTCAGGCTACAAATGCCACAGAAGAAAAAAAATACAATGATGCCATTGATTTGCTGGAAAAAGCCATAGCAAAAGACCCGACTTATCCCCAGGCGCATTTTAACCTGGCATTGCTGTGGGCACAGGTTTCTATCTATGGTGCAGCAATTTTAGAAATGAAAAAATATTTAATGCTAGTGCCAGATGCTGCTGATGCAAGGGCATCGCAGGATAAAATTTATGAATGGGAAGGGAAACTGAATAAATAAATTAGCTATGAAAAAAAGTATTTTTTACACCTTTTTACTTGCGTTTACTTTAGTAAGTCTGCCAATACATAAACTGCTTGCACAAACTGGTGTTGATATGGGTGCAGGACATTGTAGCCTTCATGGTAATTATTACGGGGCCAGTTGTCCAAAATGTGCCCAGTCAGCTACAAAAACTAATATGCCATCTGATGTTGACTTCAGGCTTCAACTAGTGCAATCAACAATCCCTATTATCATGCAGTTATTTAAAAAAGATCCTAAGAAACAACAGGAATATTATGAGTCGCAGCAAAGAGAACTGCAAAGGATTGCCATCGAGAACGAAAAACAAAGACAGGTCAAGGAAGCACTTGCCCAGGAGCTTCATGATAAACTGATGGCTCTTTACAAAAAGCCACCCGGTTACCAGGATGTTACTGCCAAAACTCTTCCAGGCGGTAAAAATGACCTAACACCAAAAACTTTCGATGGAGATAAAGGCGATTATATGTATAAGGGGGTAAATGCGGATAACTCCTTCAACAACCCCAATCTTACACAACAGGATATTCAAACTCTTATCGTTCCGGATAATGATGTGGTGATTATAGATCTTAAAACCGCTGGTGAGCTTATTGTGAAGGACATGAAAATGAATGGTGAAAAGATAAGCTCTCTTAAATTGCCCTCTCCGGATGCTAATGGGGAGCCAATATTCCAGAAACCTGATTGCAATGAAATGAAAACTAAACTGGGCGGGTATCTCAAGAATCAATCGGACCTAAATAAAACAATTACCCTCACTACCCAACAATTAAGTGAGTGGAAAGAAAAAAACACTAAAGCATTATGGGCTGCAGCCGAAGGAGGCGCCAATTTCCTGTTTGGAAAGTTCTTTGAACACCTGACTGAAAGCAGAAAGAACGCCATGAATATTAAACAATGGCTGATAAATTTCGAAAAGCCTATGAAAGCAAAAGGGATTGATGTGGATGGGTATATTAATTTGCTGGATACAAAAGTCATCAACTATACTATTTCCAACTGGACTAATAATTTTTCAAAAACTATGGACTGGGCATCTGCTGTAAAAGATGGAACACAAAGCCTGGCAGAATATTTTGCAAAAACAAATACTGAGGTTGCTGAAATCATTAATAATCCTGCAGTAAAGCTATTTCTGAATGAAGGAGATTCAAAATTGGAAGCTGGTACTTTAGGTATATCTGAAGCTACTGCCAAAAACCTTAACACGGCTTTGGTACTTTCCAAAACGGCTGCTAATTTTCTTACTATCGTTAATCCTGTAGCATCCCTGACACAGTTTTCTATTGATCAGATTTATAACGCAACGGATTGGATACTTAGTTATCGGTTAATATTGCAGAATAACAGCGTTCAAAAGAAAGAAAGCGAAGCTGTAATATTTATCCAGAAAAAAATTAATGATACACTCGATTTGCTTAAAAATTGTAAATAAATCTTCGTACAACATTCGGCTTGGTAATAGGCCGGGTAACGAGTATAGTTTTAGCTTTTTGTTCGCCAATCAGCTTCAATTCCAGCCGACGAATAACGCCGAGCTGTAGTTCTTATCATCATCTTTTGTAACTTTATTCAGCAACAGTTACGGGTCTGATGACTCTGACGAGTATCAGACTCCGTCAGAGCTGACGTTTTCAAATACCGCCACAACTTGTCCCGGCTTATCCAGGATCGCCAAGCCGTAGCCGCAGCCGTTGCCTGCTATACGTGGACAGACTCTAAAATTCAAAGTCGACAAAAGGTGCCACCCAAGCAGTACTGAAATTTTGACTTTTTTACTGACATTTTTTTACACCTACTGACAATTTTTCATTTCTAATTGGCTAAAAATTGAACTGGCACAACACTTGGGTTTTTGTTTTCAAAATCATTTTTAACCATTTAAAAAGGAGGTAAACATGACACTCGTAAAAAAAAATGGAAGTTTAGTAACTCCATTGCCTTTGCTTTTTGATGATTTCTTTAATCGGGACTTATTTAATTGGGGAATTTCAAATTTCTCTGACACTAACACTACAGTTCCTGCGGTTAATATTAAAGAAACCGCCGAGAATTACGAGGTGGAGGTTGCTGCACCTGGAATGACTAAAAAAGATTTCAAAGTAGAACTGGACGGAAATTCTCTGACCATTAGTTCCGAAAGGACCAATCAAAAAGAAGAAAACGAAGGTGAACGTTATGCCCGTAAGGAATTTAGTTATCAATCTTTCCAAAGAACTTTCACCTTGCAAAAGGATGTAGTAGATATTGATAACATCCAGGCGAAGTATGAAAATGGTTTACTGCATTTGCTTATCCCTAAAAAAGAAGAAGCAAAACAAAAACCACCAAGGCTTATTCAAATTTCTTAATTAAAAGCTTCTTCATTTCAAAAGTTGCCTCCTAATAAAAGGCAACTTTTGTTATTTAAAATACAAACCTACGAAAATGCTATCTGCACTTAACTTTAATTTACTGCTACAGCGTATTGCAATAATACTGCTTAGTATTTTATTAATTGGTTTGCTTTTAAAAAAAATAAATCAGCCCCAATAGCCAGACCGAAACATTTATAGTTTCAAACAAGTTTGACTAATATTTTATGGAAACACAATTTTATATAACCATAACATTAAAGACACATAACGGGCTCGAAAGCTTTGCAAAATTCTTTATTGGAAACAATCGCCATCGTGCTTTGGATATATTCAAGCAGTTAAAAGGTTCCCGTAGTTTTAGCGAAAAAAATATTCTTTATTTTGATTTTATGGAACTCGAAAAAGGGCTGCCTGTAAATCTTGATTTTATTACTTGTACACTAAATCAGTTGGCTGAAAATTGCCGCATCATTACAAAAGAATTATTCATATCAGAAAATTTTGAAAGCTCTTAACCAGCTATTATGGTTTATGCGATATAACATGCCAAGTACATGACAATGTACAGAAGGCAATAAAAGATTAGCCGCAAGGCTGGCGGACGGAATAATCCCGCACCTGCGGGATACTACTATCAGTTATTATCGGGCTTGGCGGAATTCTACCTGCCTGCCGGCAGGCAGGTTTGGTTTTTACTTGTTAACTTCATCATCATATTTTTAATTGGCTTCAGTTGCCGGGCGGACAACTATAAAATACCAGCCCTGCGGCAAGCCTCGAACGTTAATAGGCAAACTATGACTCTGCATATTAGATATATTCTACTGATTATCTCCATTTTGACTGTTGTATCATGTAAAGATGCTCAGGATGAAAAAAGAGTAATTGACCCTACAGCGGAACAAAGACCATTACCTTTACTGGAATCAAGCAATCCAACTTCCACCCTTCATGGAACTCTATTACTTGGTAAAAAAATTAAGATAACTCACGAATCATATGGCTGTTTCCATTATAATGCAACCTCATTGATTGTAGAGGAAATTCCTGGAAAATATTTGGTTACATTAAATGACCAATTCCTTAATAAGCCTATCAAATCAGTGCATCTCAACTCCTCCTTTGGAATTGCACTGCTAAATTTCAGTAAATTCTACGCAAGTATCCTAAATAATCAGGAAAAAATGTCCGAAAAAGAAACTTACTCACTAGGGACAATGAATAAACTAACAATAGAGGGCGGACTCCAAAAATTAGGTATGTTTTGCAATACAAAAGCTGAGCTAAGCGGCTTCTATGCCCTTGTAAATAGTATCAAGCAATATGTTATAGACTGAAACGCCAGCTAACATAACCTTTAGATTTGTTTTTGTCATAGAAATCTGTGTAAAAAATCAAACAATTTCTGGTCTTTTTTACGGCTTTGCTGACGAATCCCGAATAGGCCATGCCTCCGGCAGGTAAACCGGGACAGGTATCAGCATAGCAGAAAGCCCTGGCCATTGTGTGCAACATTTAATTGCGATTTCCGTTATTGAAACATGCGTATATTTTTGTCTTTAGTTTTCGTATTATCTTCTCCTGCTCATATTTTTTCCCAGTATTCATCCGACTCATTAGAACTAAACATTAAAATCAAAAAAGAATACCAAGTTGTCCATAGCAAGAAATACTACGAATTCAGGTATCGCTCTGAATCATTGACTATCACCAAGGATACTGTACATGAAAAAAGGTTTGACATAGAGGTAGCGCTAAGAAACTCATCGTCCAGATCAATGTTCATTTGGTTAATGAGTACTTTCTGGGAGCAAAATTTTAGAATAAATAATAATTACATCTATTTCGCCGGTCGTGACGTAGATCATAATTTCCCTACGATTGTTGAAATAAAGCCCGGTGAAAGTAAATTATACCATGCTACGTTAGTAAAGTCACTAAAATTTGATTTCCCCTGCTCCAATTGTATTTATGGTAGACAGGTTGAAACTACCAAACTAGGATTAGTCATTATTGATGATGTTTTTAAACCGAAATTAAACGGCTTTGAGGGTTATGATCTGGCTATGGATGACGAAAGTACTTGGTATACCATTTGGAGCAATTCATTGTTTTTGCTAACGAAAGAGGAAGCGAATCCGAAGCCTGTAGAAATTCCAATCTATAAAAACAATTAGAATTAGAACCTCTTATACTAAATGCTACACACAACATGGGATTTTCTGCCATGCCGGTCTGATGACTCTGACGAGTATCAGACTCTGTCAGAGCTGGACGTTAGCTGTAATTGAACCCGCATTTGCAAGTTCATTTCTCAAATCCCGTCATGCTGGTTCACTTCTTATAGGCTTTTAACATTATCTCCGCAGTAGTTTCCAACCTTGGTGGATTATCAAGAAAGTCATAGAGTATCTCAGTGAACCATTTCTTCCTGTCCTGGTAAACAAAATGGGTAGTACCTGGTAGTATGCACAATAGTGCATGGGGTATATTCTCAAATATTTCCAGTGTATGTTTATTCCTTATGGCATCCCTGTCTCCTGCCATTATCAGCACACTGCTTTGTATTTTGTGCAGGTCTGTTAAAGGTATATGTGGCTGATCAACCAAAAGCCTGAATTGTTTTGATAACACACTGTCGTTTTTCACCCGGTTACCCATTATATCTAATAAGGGGAAAAGTTCGGGATCAATGGCGGAAGTATCTGGCCTGAGATTAGCCCCGGTGGCCAGTAGTTTCTTAACTTTTTCCGGGTGATCGATCGCCAATAATAAACCAAGTATAGCTCCGTCACTATGTCCCCATATCAATACGGAGTCAACTTTTAGCTCGTTCAACAATTGATACACATCTCCCGACATTTGTTCATAAGTAAGATATTGGGTCGGACAATCGGACTTACCATGGCAACGACTATCAATGGCTATTACCTTATATTTCTTTGAGAATTCGTCGATAAACGGGGCCCGGCTTTTTATGGAACCACCATTGCCATGGAGTAAAACCAGAGGAGTGCCTTCACCATAAATCTCGTAGTAGATCTTTACACCATTATTAGTAAAATATTTTCCTGCATCCGGGTTATTGCCATAATTACTGGGAGCCTGGCAATAGCAAAACTTAACTGTAAATAATAATAGCATCAGCGTTAACGAAATGCTATTGATGGCATGTTTTTTCATGTAGTGGTTTTTATTTACTATAAAGCCAATAAAAAAAGATATACGTTCCATTTCGTATATTGTTACACAAGTTTAAAAAAAATTTGCAAATGCCCCTGCTTTCCGGGTTCGATAAATGAACCTGCCAACCTGCAGCTAACATGGGGTTTGAAGCTATACTGGTCTGATGACTCTGACGAGTTTCAGATTCTGTCGGAACTGGACAAGCAACTTTGAACTTTAGTTCTTAATTTCAACATCAGCAATCTATTCATCAGCGGTGCCGGGCGGCCAGTTGGTCAATTCAACACCTGCCCAAAGCCCTGCCCGTTATCGGATATGCAATGCGACCCTACAAATTCTAAACATCAATTTTAAAAAAAGTACATGACAAATGCCGTAGAAATTAAAAGCCTGTTTAAAGATTACGGCAAACTCCGTGCATTAAATAACATTATGCTCACTGTTCCTGAAGGGACTATTTACGGATTGGTTGGCCCGAACGGAGCAGGGAAAACCACTCTCATAAAAACATTGGTTGGGACGCTAAAGCCTACGACCGGAACTATAAAAGTTTTGGGATTAGACCCATTGCAAGATAAATGGAAACTTCGAAAACAAATCGGTTATATGCCGCAGACACCTGCATTGTACGACGACCTTTCTGCAAAAAGAAATATATTATTTTTTGGAGCGGCACAAAATGTTCCTGATCTAGAAAAAAAGGCAGACGATATTTTAGCTTTTGCGGAACTGACGAACCGTGCTAATGACCTTGTTCGGACTTTTTCCGGAGGTATGAAAAAAAGAGTTTCACTTTGTTGTGCACTTATACATCAGCCAAAAATTGTTTTCCTTGACGAACCTACTGCTGCTATTGACCCACATTTAAAAATACAATCATGGAACCTGTTTCGGCAACTTGCTAAAACAGGAATAACGTTATTTATCAGTACTCACCTGATGGATGAAGCCTTGTTGTGTGACAAAGTAACTATCCTCGGAAACGGAGAAATTATTGCGGTAGACACACCTCAAAAAATACTGGAACGAGGCAAAACAATATTGACATTTTCAGAAAACGGAGAAATAAAGGAAAGCATTATTGATTCAACTCCTGAAAGTTTGGCAAAAGAATTACAGAAATTTGGCCTGAAGCAAAGTATCACATCAATGTCTTTACATTCAGATAACATTGAGAATGTTGTTCTTGATATCATTAAAGAAAAAGAAAATTCACAACCCGGGCAATGAATACACTTATCATAGCTAAACGGATATTAAAACAAATGCAAGGCGATAAAAAATACCTTGCACTTTCTATTATTGCCCCTCTCATCATCATCTATTTTCTAAAACTTCTATTTAATGCATTTCCGCCAAATGTTCCAATAACAAATTTTACCATCCCTATTGGTGCTTTAATCGTACATTTTTTGAGTTTTCTTTTATGCGCTATACTTCTTGTACAGGAAAGAACAAAAGGAACATTGGAGAGAATGCTCATCAGCGGGTACAAGCGAACATCTATCATTGGAGGTTACACCTTTGGGTATTTAGGACTGGCAACTATACAAGCAGCAGCAGTACTTTTTGAATCACTTTGGCTTTTTAATTTGGATTACAGCGGACAGACAATTTTTCTTTTGTTCCTTGTTATTTGGTTGCTTGCAATTGTATCAGTGATGCTTGGAATTTTTATATCCACATTTGCCCAAAATGAAGGACATGTGTTTCCTTTTATTCCGCTTGTCATTCTTCCTTCAGTTTTTTTGACTGGATTAATTATTGATACAAATACTCTTCCTGGTTGGGCTGCATTTATCGGAAAATGCCTCCCCTTGCATTATGCAGTTAATATAATTCACGAAATCATTAAACCAGAATACTCATTGGCTAATACCTATTTGGATTTTGTTATTCTTATAGGGTATATTTTTCTATTATGGATTCTTGCTTCTCTAACACTAAAAGAAACGGAGTGATACATAAAAATCAAACTTTCTGACTTGATGCATACAGAAACACATCCGATAACATTGGGTTTTGTGTTCC
Source organism: uncultured Chitinophaga sp. (assembly GCA_964443345.1). Classification (GTDB taxonomy): domain Bacteria; phylum Bacteroidota; class Bacteroidia; order Chitinophagales; family Chitinophagaceae; genus JJ008. The sequence continues at coordinate 160 of CAYUCU010000132.1, read as the reverse complement.
GCTAATTATCGGGATGGCTTGACAAACAAACATCAGCCAATTGCATTACTTGCCCCGGTTTACCTGCCGGAAGCATGGCTTATCCGGGAGCAGCAAGCCCGGACGTTATGGGCAATTTTAACGACCCCCTGCAAACAGACACTTCCGGCTGAAATTTCAG
>CAYUCU010000131.1:0-11870 GCA_964443345.1 uncultured Chitinophaga sp. | reverse complement strand
AAATAATACCGGGCCGAAAACGGTGTATGCCACGGTGTCCTTTACATCAGCACCGCCTTTCACTTTTATTAGTTCTTCTTTAAGTGTTGTTTTTTGCCACTGGCCATTATACCAGTATTCCTGTTTGGTATTGTCTTTAAATTTTATTTCATAATAATCCTTTACATCCCGCTGGGCATTGGTAACACCCCAGGCGATACTGTCATTAAATCCAATAATGACAAACGGGCTGCCCGGCAATGAAACACCATAAGTATTGCTGGTGGGTGTTTGCAATTGCATTTCATACCAGATAGAGGGCAAAGACAGTTCCAGGTGCGGATCATTACATAAGATAGGTGCGCCGCTTTGCGTTTTACTTCCTGCCACTACCCAGTTATTGCTTCCGTTATTAATATCTGGTTTTGAATTTTCAAATGCTGTTACCGGTTCTTTTTTTCCAAAGTATAAAGAGTCTGCAGTAGTTGGTTGTACCGGAACAATGCCGGGTTTATCAAATACAGTTCCTTTTGGTACTATTGGCACCAGGGAATCATGTACCTGGGGATAGAGTGTCTTTAATTCATCGGGGATAAAAACGGACTGGGCATTTGTATTGGCAAGATCACTCTCTGTGCCGGAGGACAACATCTTTGCCATCATCTTTAATAATAAAGCGGTACGCAGGTTGCTCCACTTCTCCGGTTTAAAATTGAGCAGTTTGTATTCCAATGGCAATTCCGATTCTTTAAGAGAACCAATATAAGCGTTGACCCCTTTTGTGTAGGCATCAAACATCATTTTTGTGACCGGGTCTTTTTCCACTTCTTTCATGGCGTTCTCTGCGGCGAACACCATACCCAGTCTTCTTTGTTCCTTATCAAAATTGATGGCTTTTTTCCCTGCTATTTCACTGGCCCTTCCTGCGGCGGCTTTTGTTTGCAGGTCCATCTGGAACAATCGGAATTTAGCATGCAAATAACCTTGTATAAAGTAGAGGTCTTCATCATTTTCTGCAAACACATGCGGTACCAGCCGTTCATCGAAATAAACATCCGCTTTCCCTTTCAGATCAGAAAAACTAAGATCGGCATCAAAACTCTGGCCGGCTGGTTCTGCATTTTGCCAAAGACCATGTTGCGGACTGAGAAATTTACCCATCGGCGGAATAGCGCCCCACTGTTTGTTGAGGGCAAAAACGAGTCCGGCGGTAACAACGGTTGATACCAAAAAAGGAACGGTACGCATAGGCAAACTGATGAGGATGGAAGATAGTAATTAATTGATATAAAGGTAACTGAGATTGTTTTTCAAAGTACAAAAGAAAGAAATAGATTTGAAAAAATTTAAATATATTATTGTACAAGCCCTATTAAGTGAATTCAAGCATGAAGCTGAAAACACCCGAAAACTATTACAAGCCATTCCCGACAGTGCACTGGACTGGAGATCTTCTGAAAAAAACTGGAGCACCGCACAACTGGCCTCTCACATTGCCGAAGTATACAACTGGTATCCCGGTACGCTTCACCAGGATGTATTTGACATGGGAGCCTACAAGTATGACAAAGGCGATATTACCAAAGCCGCTAATATCGTAGCCAGGTTTGAAGAGAATGTAAAAATTGCACAGACTGCTCTTGAAACAGCCACAGATGCTTCTATGATGGACACCTGGAAAATGGTGGTGGGTGATAAGGAAGTCTTTCCCCCGATGCCCCGCATACAAGTTGTTCGTGGGTTCCTGATGAATCACATGTATCATCACCGTGGGGAGCTGATCGTTTATTTACGGGCAACAGGTAATGCAGTGCCTGGTTTGTACGGCCCTACTGCCGACAGTAAGTGACCTTCTGCTCAATAAGTAATCGTTTTCAAACCTCCGGAAAGCCCGGAGGTTTTTTCATCAGCAGCCGCTATTCTATTTTTCCCTAATTTCATTCTCAAATAAAAAGTACAACTATGCCAGTATTAATAGTAGTCGGTGTCCTCATCCTCATCGCCCTTTGGGTGGTAAGCCTGTATAACGGGTTGGTCCGGTTACGCAACCGGAGACAAAATGCCTTTGCAGATATCGATGTGCAATTGCGCCAGCGGCATGACCTGATACCCCAGTTGGTGGAAACGGTAAAAGGATATGCCGGCCATGAAAAAGAAGTATTGCTGAAAGTAACGGAAGCAAGAACAGCAGCCATGGGAGCCACCACCATTGATGGAAAGATCGCTGCAGAGCAACAACTAACTACTGCATTGCAGGGATTGAAAGTTCAGGTAGAAGCGTATCCTGACCTGAAAGCGAATCAGAACTTTTTGCAGTTGCAGGAAGAATTGAGCGATATTGAAAACAAACTGGCTGCCAGCCGCCGCTTCTTCAATGCCGCCACTACAGAATACAATAACTCAGTAGAGTCTTTCCCAAGCAACCTGATCGCAAGAAACTTTGGTTTCAAACGGGAGATCATGTTCGACCTTGGAGAAGACAGGCGGAAAACGATGGAGGAACCACCGCAAATCAAATTTTAGATTGACGGTTTTAGATTTAAGATTTAAACCCTTCAATCAGTTTGCTGATGCAATACATTGGTCTTGATAAACAGATCCGGAAGAATAATTTCAATTCTGTTCTTCTGTTGATAGCTTTTCCGGCATTGCTGCTTGCAATGGTGTATGCGTTGCTCTATTTTACCAAAGGAGAACATAAGGAAGATCCCAATCAATTATTCCTCGGCGCTATGCCTGTTGTTTTAGGTGCCGTAGGTGTTTGGTTCCTGATAGCCTGGACAGGTCATTCTGCTTTTATCCGGATGGCAACCGGCAGCAAACCATTAGACCGTATTGAAAACAAACGGGTGTATAACCTGGTGGAAAATCTATGCATTTCTCAAGGAATGAGGATGCCCAAAGTGTATGTGATCGAAGATGATTCATTGAATGCCTTTGCCAGCGGCATCAATGAAAGAAGTTATTCCGTTTCCCTGTCCCGCGGTATCGTTAACAAACTGGATGATGATGAACTGGAAGGGGTGATCGCTCATGAGCTTACGCATATCAGGAACAGGGATGTTCGCCTGCTGATCGTTTCCATCATCTTCGTCGGTATCTTTTCCTTCCTGGCAGAACTGGCTTTCCGGAGCCTGCGTTTTGCAGGTGGAGGCAAAAAAAGCAAGGACAGCAAAGGCAGTGGCGCCATTATCCTTATTGCCATTGTGGTAACAGCAGTAGCATATTTCATTTCTATCCTCCTGCGTTTTGGCATCAGCCGCAGAAGAGAATACTTAGCGGATGCCGGATCTGCAGAGATGACCAAGAAACCGTATGCATTAGCAAATGCATTACGCAAGATATCCGGCGATCCGTTGATAGAGGCGGTGGAAAGCCGCGATGTGGCCCAATTATTTATCGACAATCCCAAGCCATCCGTTCACAAATCCGCTTCCTGGGATAATATGTTTGCCACACATCCGCCGATTGAGAAGAGGATCGAGTTGCTGGAGCAGTTTGTATGATAGTCTTTAGTCGATAGTCTTTAGTCGATGGTCAATAGTCGATAGTCAACAGCCGGCACTTCCATTGAAATTATATTTATTACTTTTTAAATGTTTTCTTATGGGAGATTACCGTACTTTATTAGCCTATGAAAAGAGTTTTTCATTGGCTATGGACATTTACCAACTTTCTAAATCCTTTCCTTCGGAAGAAAGATACAGTTTAACAGACCAGGTAAGAAGGTCATCCAGGTCAGTATGCACAAATCTTGTTGAAGCATATAAGCGGAGACGCTATAAAAGTTATTTTATTTCAAAACTCAATGACTCAGAAACTGAAAATGCTGAAACCCAGGTTTGGTTAGATTTTGCTTTAGCATGCAATTACCTGTCAAAAGAAAAGTATGACGACTTGAAATTAAAGAATGATGAGACAGCCCGTTTGATCTGGTATATGATCAATAACTCCGAAAAGTTTTCCTGACACCGCACCCACTATCGACTATCGACCATCGACCATCGACTAAAGACTATTGACTATCGACTATTGACTATCGACTATTGACTACTTTTCCCCCCCAACATCGGCACAAAAGAAAAATTCTCAAACACTTCTTCTTTCATAACACCTTCGCTGATTTTTGTGATCCGCATCATCTGCTGCACATCACCAGCGCCTAAAGGGATCACCATCATGCCACCGGGTTTGAGTTGCTGAATCAATTTTTCAGGGATTGCCGGTGCTGCTGCTGTGATGATGACTTTATCAAAAGGGCCATAAGTAGGCAAGCCCTCATAGCCATCGCCATAAAAGAATTTAATGGACCGGTATGCTTTAAGGAATTCAAACTCTTTGTTAGCATCAAATAATTTCTTTTGCCGTTCGATGGTATAGACCTGGGCGCCCATTTCTGCCAGCACTACAGCCTGGTACCCGCTGCCGGTACCGATCTCCAATACTTTTTGAAAGGGTTTTAATTCCAGTAACTGTGTTTGATAAGCTACTGTATATGGTTGCGAGATGGTTTGCCCTTCCCCGATCGGAAAAGCAATATCCTCATACGCTTTTTCACCAAAAGCCGAATCCAGGAAATAGTGACGGGGAATCTTATTGATGGCATCCAGCACCTTTTCATCAGTAATGCCTTTGGCACGGATGCCGTCCACTAATTTTTTGCGAAGCCCTTTATGGCGGTAAGTATCATCAGTTGGTCTCATAAGCTGGGTGCAATATAGGATAAGAGGATAAATGAGACAAAAGAGGAAAAGGGAAAGCACTGCGTTTGCTTCACGCTGAGGTATTTCTGTCTTACCACAATTTAGTTTCTATAAACTCTTGTCCGCTCTTTTCTCCGCCAGAAAAATCGCCACCAGCACCACTATCAACACCACACTATACTCAATACCGCCCAACGTTTTCCCTACAACAAACCATCCATTTTGTAAATGAACAAGTACAATGCCCGTTACCAGGATAATGATCTCGCCGATACAAAATAACCGGACAAATTTCCGAAGCACCATCAGCAACCCTCCAATCAGTTCAAACAAGGTGATGGCCCAGGCAAGATAAAATCCCATGGGAAAGCCTTTACTGCCCAGGAACTCACCAAACCCAGGCAGGGTATAATCAACCAGTCTTATAGTGGCATGTGCCATAAAGATTCCACCCATAAGTATACGAAGGATGGCAATTGATACGGATGGTTGAAGTAGCCTATACATAGCTAAGAGGTTAAAAAAGTAAAAGAAGATAAAGAGCTATTACGCTAAACACCTGCTCCGACTTTGATACTAAGAGTTCATTGAGTAGTGTCCCGGTTTTGAAATAAATTTGAACCACACCTGCCTACCGGCAGGCAGATAGAAGCATAGATACATAGAAATACACATAAAGAATTCTATGTTTTGCCCTATGTCACTATGCTTCTATGTGGTTCAGAGGCATTTAAGGACAACCTGTTTTCAAACAGAGACACTACCGGTTATTGAGCAGAAAGTGTAATTTCCAAAAAACCTCCTTACCTCTTTCCCTCTTTTAATCTCTTAGCCCAATTTCATATCTGCAATCACCGCCTTTATCTTTTCATCCAACTCCTTATTCACTTTATCAAAATCAGCCGCATTGTCCAACGTTGTATTCACACTAAAGTAAAACTTGATCTTTGGCTCCGTACCGCTGGGCCGGGCAGAGATCAGGGTCATATCATCCAGCACAAACTGAAGTACATTCGATTTTGGCATGTCAATCTTCCACTCTTCGCCGGTAGCCAGGTTCTTCTCTATCTGCAGTTCATAGTCTTTCAGCATCACCACGGGTGAACCGTTGATGGTCTTTGGCGGATTATTGCGGTAGCCTTCCATCATCGCCGCTATCTGTTGCTGCCCATCCATTCCCTTTTTAGTAATGGAGATCAGGTGTTCCTTATAAAATCCATACTCCACATACAGATCGATCATCTTCTCATACAGGCTTCTGCCCTTTTCTTTTTCATAGGCGGCCATTTCACAAAGCAGGGCCACGGCACTGATGCCGTCTTTGTCCCGTATCTTATCGCCGATCATCAATCCAAAACTTTCTTCCCCGCCGATAATATAGTTCTCAATTCCCTCCTTCTGGCGGATCATCTCTGCTATCCATTTAAAACCCGTCAGCACCCGGTAGCAGTTCACGCCGTTCTTTGCCGCTATCGCATCAATCATTGGTGTGGTAACTATCGTCGTTATCACCATGTCATTGGGCCTGGCTATTCCTATTGCCTTACGGGCTTCTATCAGGTAATTGAAGGCAAGCACAGCCGTCTGGTTGCCATTCATCAGCACCCATTTACCGGCACTGTCTTTTACACCAATGGCGATACGGTCTGCATCCGGGTCGGTACCGCTGAGTATATCAGCATCCAGTTCTTCTGCCAGTTTTAATCCCAGGCTCATCGCTTCACTTTCTTCCGGGTTGGGATAGGCCACCGTGGGAAAGTTGCCATCCGGCACACTCTGCTCTTTTACGATATGTACATTATCAAAACCAAACCGTTTCAGTACTTGCGGCAGCAGCGTGATGCCGGTACCATGTATCGGTGTGTAAACGATCTTCAGGTCTTTATGTTTGGCGATCACTTCCGGGTACACACTCAGACTTTTTACCATGTCCATATATGCCTCATCCATATCTTTTCCGATCAGTGTGATATTGTCTTCACCGCCGCTCCATTTCACATCATCCACTGAAGCGATCTTGTCCACTTCTTTAATTACATTCTTATCATGCGGTGGCACCAGTTGAGATCCATCATCCCAATAGGCTTTATATCCATTGTACTCTTTCGGATTATGCGAAGCCGTACACACCACACCGCCCTGGCATTTCAGTTGGCGGATAGCGAATGACAATTCCGGTGTGGGACGCAACGCTTCAAACAAATAAACCTTAACTCCGTTTGCAGCAAAAACATTAGCAGTGGTTTCTGCAAAGAAGCGGCTGTTGTTCCGGCTATCGTGTGCGATCGCCACACTTACTCCTGCAGGAAAGCATTCCTTCAGGTAATTGGCATAGCCCTGTGTGGCCATTCCGATAGTATATTTATTCATCCGGTTGGTGCCCACTCCCATCAGGCCACGAAGACCGCCGGTACCAAACTCCAGGTTCTTATAAAAAGCATCGGCCAGTTCACCGGGGTTTTCCTTTTGCAAGCGGCTGATATCCTCCTTTGTATCGGTGTCAAAGTTGCCGGAAAGCCAGGTGTCTATTTTGGATTGTATTGCTGCGTCCATTGAAAATTGTTTTAATTGAAATCTAAATTCGGGAAGATTGGGCAGAAAGCAAAGCCTCTATATAAATTATTGTAATTTAGCAGTAAATATCTGGAAATATGACGACTGTTCATCTCAAAAAAAATATTCACAAAGCCGTTGACAAGATTGATGACGCCGGTTTATTGCAAGCTGTTTATACAATTCTGGAAAAACAAATGGAAGCCTATTCGGAATATGAATTGACGGCTGCACAAAAGAAAGAATTGGACAAGCGGCTTGCCAATCATAAAAATGGCAAATCAAAATCGTATTCATGGGCTGATGCCAAAAGAACGCTCCTTAAGAAATAATCATGAAGTTCCGGCTTGAAGTAAAAGAAGAAGCTCTTCAGGATATTGCCGAAGCTATGCAATGGTACAAACCCAAAGCAGTTAATCTTGATACGAAATTCCTGTCAGCAGTTGAGGAAGGCTTCAACAGGATTCTGTTAAACCCTTTTGCGTTTAAAAAAATATATAAGAGCTTCCGACAAACCGGCGTCAGTACCTTCCCGTATGTCATTGTTTACACACAAGAAAAAGATACCGTCATCATAATTTCTATTTTCAACACATGGCAGCACCCCAGAAAAAAACTGAGCCGGATAAAAAAGTAACCCTCCCTTTTTGATAAAAAAAATCATCATATTACTAACACTTACCTGTTCCGTGTATATTTCCATTGGCCAGGATTCTCTCAACAATGAATTCTTAGTTGGCCCGGTCACAGCAAAGAACGTATCAGACACCACCATCTTCAATAAACCACTTACCCTCACCCCCGAACAAAAGAAAAAACGCACCTGGCTTGTTGGCGGCGCCAATGTAGTGGGCTATGGCGGCATCATGGCGCTGCTTGCTTCCGCCTGGTATGATCAGTACACAAAAACCCCGCTCCATTCCTTCAACGACATCCGGGAGTGGCAGCAGGTAGATAAAGTAGGCCATTACTATGGCACCTGGATCGAAAGCAGGGCCAACAATGAACTGTGGAAATGGACGGGCATGGAGCGAAAAAAAAGGATCTGGATAAGCGGCCTTACCTCCTTTGCATTCCAAACCACGATCGAATACCTGGATGGCAAAAGCGCTGAATGGGGCTGGAGCTGGGCCGACTTTGGCGCCAATGTCCTCGGCAGCGGCACTTTTATAGCGCAGGAACTGGCCTGGGATGAACAACGTATCAAACTGAAATGGTCATTTCACCGCAAAAACTATAGCGATCCGCAACTCAATGAGCGCAGCGATGTGCTGTTTGGCGAAAGTTCTCCGGAACGGTTCTTAAAAGATTATAATGGCCAAACCTATTGGGCCAGCATCAACCTCAGATCTTTCTTTCCAAAAAGTAATCTGCCACCGTGGTTATGCCTGTCACTCGGCTATGGCGCTGAAGGTATGTTTGGCGGAACAGAAAATATCGGAAAGGATGATAATGGAAATACCATCTTCAACAGACCAGACATCAAACGATACCGGCAATGGTACCTGGCACCGGATATTGACCTGACCAGGATCAAAGCAAATAAAAAAGGAATTAAGTTCCTGCTAATGGTGTTGAGTGCTTTTAAGTTTCCTACCCCTTCACTGGAGTTTTCTAATGGGTCTTTCAAGGTGAATGCCATACATTTTTAGCAGCAGAACCTGTTGGCAGAGTTAATTACTCAGCCTCGTAGAGGCGAAATGTTAGTAGAAACAATGATCCATATTAAATTTTACAGAGCCCCATCGGGGCGAAATATTTTACATTTCGCCCCGATGGGGCTCTGACAGGTCACCTAAATATATTTCTACTAACATTTCACCCCTATGGGGCGATAAAATTCAATTTCAAAATTAGCTCCGCCAACCGGTTGCAGTATTTATTGAATCAGCGACACTGTCCCTTTATATCGTTTCTGAACACCGTTTACAAATTCAATGGTCATCCAATACACATACACGCCGGGAACAGAAGGATTTCCTTTCAGTTTCCCATCCCAGCCCAAATGCGGAATATTCGGTACGATGTTCTCCCGTGAGAATACTTTTTCTCCCCAGCGGTTAAACACCTGGAAACTCCTGATCCTTGCCACCGATTCTCCACCCAGCACATAGAAATAATCATTCACTCCGTCATTATTCGGTGTAAAGCCGGAAGGGATAAATACTTCTCCATTGGCCAGCACTTTTACAATGATCGTATCATACGCTACACAACCACCCGCCGACACTCCCTTTAATATCACCCGTGTATACCGGGCCGGTGTGAAAGAAGTAGTGGTGCAATCCGTACAGGAAAAAGTTCCATGATCGGCCTTCCAGGTGAAAGTAGCGGGGTGACTGGATGTTCCCGTCAGGGTAACGGCTGAACCAATTATTGTAGTGGCTTCTCCCGGTGTGATGGTGACCGTAAATTTTTCCAGGGAAAGACTGTCAAGGTTGTTCGTATATCTTGATTCCAGGAAACTGGTTACCGGGAAATCCGTTGCCAGGTCATAAGGTGTGGCAATGGAATGATCATCATTTATCACACCATAAATATATTTACCGGAATAGCCGGCGGGCAGTTCCATTTCATAATCCTTACAGCAAAACTTACCGATCACTTCATCTGTGTAAAAGACACTGCCCACGATGGTTGCTGCACCCGTTGTCGGGTTGGTGGCATAAAAAGTAACAGGCACACCTGCGGGCATATCAATATACCCTTCATTACAAACAGAGAAACTGACCTTATTATCCTTTATGTTATCACAAATGAGGTGGTCGATGTTCAGTTTATAGTCGGGCAGGTCTTTTATATCTATCATTTTTTTCATGGAAGTATCCCTGCATCCGCCCTGGATGGTAACGAGATAAAATATCTTTATACCGGGAATGGCAAAACTATGATCGAAGGAAGCCGTGTTGCCAAACAGGTTTCCATTCTCATACCACTCATAGGCAATAGGGTCAGGCAGTGGCACCACTTGCGTGATGGTGCTTGAAAAATGGACCGTCTCTCCCACTATAGCTCTCTTTTTATTGGCCATTACTTCTGATTTAATACTGCAATACACCCGTATCCAGTTCACCTGCATATTGCGGCATTGCACTTCATCAGGAGAAGGTTTGGCCAAAAGGCTGATCTTATACCATCCCTGGCCGGGAAAAGTATAGGTAAGATCCGTTGTTGTAGCAACCGGGTCATTATTTACAAACCATTCATAGGTGGTTGCTCCGGAAGATGTATTGGTAAAGGTGAGTGTATTGCCAATGGAATATTCAACCGAAGCGTTGAAGGTGAATTCTGCTTCTGCAGGTTGGGAGCAATCATTGGTGCATACATCTGAAGTAAGCAAACCGGGAAGAAAGGTTTCGATAACAAACCGCATCCGTTCTTTTTGGCCCTGGGTAAAATCATGCTGGCAATCTCTGTTACCATAGTCCATATGGTTCGTCTTCAGGTCGAGCTGATCTGAGGTGAACCCGGATTGTGCATCTGTATGACAACTATTCTCTGGGGCGTTACACCCACCCGTTATAGTAATAGTCTCTTCCGGTGGTGTATCACAAACCTGGTCTCCATCGGTAAGGCAGTCATTATTCACACACCAGTCGTTAAATGTATGAGTCAGCCCCAGCGCATGTCCCATTTCATGAACAATGATCGCTGGTAAAGCACCCGCTTCTGCCACCACATGGCCACCACCGCCATAGCCGGCCGCTTCCAGGTCTGTGTAATTACACTTTTTAAACTCAATTGCCAGGTCCACCTCACTTACCACCCAGATATTAATGTACCGGGTGGGATCCCATTTGATCAGGGATTCAAGCAGGTCCTGGTTCACAGTTGGATTTACAGTTAACAGGTCGGCATAGGTCCTGGTGATACCGGTTGTATTATTTCCATCCGGATCTTTTTTCGCCATGCAGAATTGGATCTTAGTATCCACACCAGAGCCCTGATCGTAAGAGGCCCGGTTGGCAAAGGCATCATTCAATCGCTGAAAGGCATCCATCACAACGGCATCCGGAATATTCTCCGGGCCATTTTTATGAATGATATGAAACACTACCGGCAGGGTATAGAGGTCTTCAGCCGTCCTGCTGGCAATTCCATTTCTTTTATAGGCCACCCAACTATTCTTCACCTGTTGAAATTTTTGAAGAAACTCCTTATTCTGCATCAGAAGGCTGGTATAGGTGTCCGTGCCACAATTGAATTGAGCATGGGCATAGTGACAACTGCAAAAGATCAGGAAGGAAAAAAGGATGATTTTTACTGGCAGTGGTGATGATGGTCTCATTTTCAGGCTGTGGCTGGGCGCTATGAATTGAAAATCGGGAAAAAGTTTAACCTGCGGACTGTTTCATTTTCAACACAATATTGATAAATGTACAATAGTTGTATTTTTACCGAAACCCCTGATATGAAGGTAAGACACCTCCCTTTATTTTTGATCGCCATCAGCTTCGCCACCATTCATTGTAAAAAAGAGGAGGCTCCAGCCCTGCCGCCCGACCAACCAGGCTCTGTTACCATTACCACACCGGTAGCCAATACCCTGTATGAAAATGGCTTTGTGCTAACCGTGGAAGGTGAAATGATTGAGAACAACGTATTAAGTACAGCCAGGGTGGAAGTGCGAAATAA
>CAYUCU010000130.1:0-11920 GCA_964443345.1 uncultured Chitinophaga sp. | reverse complement strand
GTGCCCGGTTTAATAATTTTATTACGGAAGATGCCGCTATCCGTTCTTATGTGGACAGTAATTATGTGGTGTATCACCTGAATTACAGCCCTGATAACAGGAACAGTGAAGTGCTCGCCAAATATGGTTTTCCGCAACGCTTTGGTTTCCCGGTTTTTTTGATATTGAATGAAAAAGGCGAGTTGATCCATACAGAGAATTCAGCCTACCTGGAGGAAGCCAAAAGCTATAACAAACTGAAGGTGATCGACTTTCTTAAAAACTGGGTCAAGGCTGCATTCGACCCTTCACAATACAAAGAGCAATAATGAATCCGCAGGCGCCTGCATTTATAAAGCTGATGAAACATCCTGTTAAGTTCAGGATGTTTCTGTTTTTCAAATTACCAAGTGCTTATTTCTCCGGGGTACGGTTGCGGGATATTGATGCCAGTCAAAGCAGGGTGACGGTGCCCTACAAATGGTTTTCACAAAATCCTTTTAAGTCAACTTATTTTGCCTGCCTGGCAATGGCTGCGGAAATGAGTACTGGTTTATTAGGCCTGATGCAGTTGCATAAGCGTATGCCTGCCGTATCCATGCTGGTGGTAAAACTGGAAGCCCGGTATCATAAAAAAGCTACGGGTCGCACCAGCTTTGTATGTGCCGATGGTATGTTGTTTGAAAAAGCAGTAGAAGAAGCCATTGCCACCGGCGAAGCACAGACAATAGAAGCAAGATCTGTTGGGCGTAATAAAGATGGAGAAATGGTGGCAGAGTTTACTATCACCTGGTCATTTAAAGCAAAGAGCAAGAAGTAATATTTATAACAATTAAAAAATCTCCTGGGCAGAACAGTTTAGTTCCCTTTCAGGAGGACGAAGAGATATGAAAATTTCATTTCACGGCGCAGCCAGAACAGTTACCGGGTCAAAGCACATTTTAACTTTAAAGAATGGAAAAAAGGTCCTGCTCGACTGTGGTATGTTCCAGGGTATGGGCAAAGAAACTGACATGCTTAACAGGGAATTTGGTTTTGATCCCAAAGAAGTGGATGTGATGATCCTCTCTCATGCACATATTGACCACAGTGGATTGATACCCCGCCTGGTGGCTGAAGGATTTGAAGGAACTATCTTTTGTACGCCGGCTACAAAGGATCTGACAACCGTATTGCTTAAAGATTCTGCCGAAATCCAGGAAGATGAAATTAAATACAAGAACAAGCGCCGGGCTGCCGACAATTTGCTTTACCTGAAACCGCTTTATACTACAGAAGATGCAGAAAGGGCCGCAGAGCATTTAACAGAAAGAGGTTACAACGAATGGTTTGATGTTATTGATGGGGTACAAGCCATGTACACAGATGCAGGCCATATCATCGGAAGTACCTGTGTGCACCTGAGAATAAATGAAGGTGGCAAGAAAACAAGTATCACTTTCAGTGGTGATATTGGGCGGTACAGGGATGCCATATTAAAGTCACCAGATACTTTTCCGCAGGCCGATTATATTATCATGGAATCCACCTATGGCAACAGCCTGCATGATAATAATGTGACCACCCCCGAAATGTTGCTGCGCTGGATAGAAAAAGCCTGTTTGCAGAAAAAAGGAAAACTTATAATGCCTGCTTTTAGTGTAGGCCGCACACAGGAACTGCTGTATGCGCTTAATCAACTGGAACAGGAGAACCGCCTGCCCGACCTCGATTATTATGTAGATAGCCCCCTGAGTGTGGAAGCAACAGAAATTGTAAAACGTTATCCGCAGTATTTTAATAAGACCATCCGCAAAGTGATGGAAACAGATAACGATCCCTTTGCTTTTAAAGGATTACGATTTATAAAAACGGTGGAGCAATCGAAACAACTCAATTTTCAGAATGGGCCGATGGTCATTATCTCTGCCAGTGGTATGGCAGATGCGGGCAGGGTAAAGCACCATATCAGCAATAATATTGAGAACAGCCGCAATACGATCTTACTGACCGGCTATTGTGAGCCCCGCTCCGTTGGAGGCCGGTTAATGGCGGGTGATAAGGAAATTAACATGTTTGGTGTGCTGCATGAAGTGCATGCAGAGGTCGGCAGTATCCGCAGCATGAGTGCACACGGTGATTATGAGGATATGTGCCAGTGGCTGGCTTGCCAGGATAGCAGCCGGGTAAAAAAAATATTTCTTGTGCATGGAGAGTATGAAGTACAGCAGGATTTTAAACAACGCCTTATCAGAAAAGGCTTTGCAGACGTGGAAATTCCTGAACAACACTCCGAGATCGGGCTTGGCTGACAATGCGCTGACAAAGCAATGCTTTCTTTTCACATCTCTTTAGTAAACTGCCGCATGGTTTTTCCGTTTATTAGTAGCTAAACATTTTGTTAACTATAAAACGGAAAAATATGAAGAAGAAAAGTATGCTGTGGACTGGATATATTTCTTTCGTCTTCTTGCTTGCAAGTTGTGGTACCACGGCCCATATTGAAAAAGACGACAATGCAGATTTCAGCCGGTACAAAACCTTTGCGTGGATTGATAAAGATGGAGAAGGTAAGGATGACAACAACCGCCGCAATGATCTCACCGAACAAAAGATACGGGAAGCCGTAAACAGGGAGCTGGAAAAAACATCAGGCTGGAGGGAAGTTAAGAACAGGCCCGATGTATTGCTGAGTTATGATGTGCTGGTGGAAAAGGGTACCAAAGAAAGCAGTAACCCAGTTTATTCCAGGCCCTACTCAAGAGTGATTTACAACCCATACACCCGCCGGTACACCACTGTTTATTATCCCTCACAGTTTGTAGGATATGAAAGGGATGAACGTCCAATCAGGGAGGGAACAGTTACCATTTCGATGATTGACAGCAGGACCGATAAAACGGTTTGGCAGGGTTGGACAACGGATGAAGTAAGCAGCAGAAATCTCACTTCCAAAGAAATTCAGAATAGCGTAAGGGCCATTTTCAAAAAATTTGACCTGGTGAAAAACTAATCGTGTTATGGACGGTTTCAAAACAAACCTCTCTGCTGAAAGGCAGGGAGGTTTTTGTTTGCAGTGGCGGGAAGAAAATTGTAAGATCGCTTTTTGAATACGGGTTTTGTGTATTAAAGGCGGAGCAGGTTAACGACTAAATTAAAAAGGCTGCAATCATTGCAGCCTTTCTTGTACGGGAGAGCAGACTTGAACTGCTGTCCGCCGCGGCGGATATGAATCCGATGCTTAATGTGGGAGTTGTTTTAGAAAATCTCTTCCAATTCCTGTTTTCAGCCATTTTTCATAAGCAGTTGCTTCCTGTTTTTCGCCGAAACTCTTTGTATAAATTAGTTTCCATGGTCTGTACTTTGCTGTCCAGCCCTTTCCCAAACTATTGTGAGATAATAGTCTCGCTTCAAGATTTGAAGTATAACCGGTATAATGCTTATCGGCTGTTTCAGAGTAAAGGATATAAACGGTGAATTTCATAAAAAAGAAAAAGCTCCTTTTGGGAGCTTTTATGTACGGGTGCAGACTTGAATTGTCGTCCGCTTTTGTACGGGAGAGCAGACTTGAACTGCCGACCTTCGGGTTATGAATCCGATGCTCTAACCAGCTGAGCTACCCCCGCATTTGTTCCATCTTTAGCACAATAGAGCAGACTTGAACTGCCGTCCGCCGTGGCGGATATGAATCCGATGCTCTAACCATCCGCCGTGGCGGATACCCCCGCATTTGTTCCATCTTTAGCACAATAGAGCAGACTTGAACTGCCGTCCGCCGTGGCGGATACCCCCGCTTCTAATTCCCCTAAATACGGGCGGCAAAAATAGCCATTTCAGGCTAAAGGCTGAAATGAAATTTGAGCTTAATTTAGCATTGCAACTATGACAAATCTACGACTCGCCCAGCCAGCTGATGCTAAAGCCATCCTCTCCATATATGCACCATATATTGAGAACACCTCTTTTACATTTGAAACAGAAGTGCCTTCCACAGAAGCATTTGCAGAAAGAATCAGTACTTACCTCGAAAACTACCCCTGGATCGTATGTGAGATAAACGGGCAGATTGCGGGCTATGCCTATGCAGCCCGCCACCGGGAAAGAGCGGCCTATCAATGGTCTGTAGAAAGCTCGGTCTATATTCACGATGATTTTCAGCGGGCAGGAGTGGCCCGGGCTTTATATCAGTCGCTTTTTGAGTTATTGACTTACCAGGGTTTCCGAAACGTGTATGCCGTCATCAATTTGCCCAACGACAAGAGTGTCGCTTTTCATGAAAAACTGGGTTTCACTTATTTTGCTACTTATGAACAGGTGGGGTACAAATTGGGCAAGTGGAAAAATGTAGGCTGGTGGCGATTAATACTTAATGAGTTTGGTGATGAGCCAGCTGCTCCTGTAAAATTCAGGGAATTGGAACCCTCATTTCTTACAACTACATTCAGCAGAAATGTGGCTTTAATCAACAATAAATAAGAACTATGAAAAACAAGCGCTGGATATTCCTGGTGGTGGTATTCTTTGTGATCAATCTTCAAACCACTTTCTCACAAAAAAAGATATTGGTCTTTCAAACTGATTTCGGATTGAAAGACGGCGCTGTTTCTGCTATGAAAGGAGTGGCTGCAGGCGTATCAGCCGACCTGAAAATATATGACCTTACGCATGAGATACCACCTTACAATATATGGGAAGCAGCTTACCGCCTGGAGCAAACAGCAAGATATTGGCCGGCAGGAACTGTTTTTGTTTCTGTAGTAGATCCCGGAGTGGGCTCCGAAAGAAAATCAGTAGTACTAAAAACAAAAAGCGGGCATTATTTTGTTGGCCCGGATAACGGTCAATTTACACTAATAGCCCAAAGCCTGGGCATTGCAGCCATACATGAGATAGATGAAGTGGTGAACCGGCGAAAAAATTCTGAAGCTTCCTACACATTTCATGGCCGGGATGTATATGCCTACACCGGCGCCCGGCTGGCAGCAGGCGTTATCACGTTGAATAAAGTGGGCCCCCTTTTGCCTTCTTCTGTAGTTACGATTGATTTCCAAAAACCTGTTTTTGAAAATGGCATTGTTAAAGGGAATATTCCTATCCTGGATATTCAGTATGGCAATGTGTGGACGAATATTGATGCCGCCACCTTTAAAAAACTGGGATTGACATTTGGCGACCTGGTTAGTGTGGAGATATGGCAGGGAGAAAAAAAGATCTATGAAGAGGCGATGCCTTATGCAGCCACCTTCTCCGATGTGGAAACCGGTAAGCCACTTTGTTACCTGAACAGTTTACTTAATGTTTCGTTTGCATTGAACATGGATAATTTTTCTGTAGCACACAGAGTATTTAGTGGCCCCGACTGGAATGTGGTCATTAAAAAGAAAACTCCCTGATGGTATTTCTAATAAATAAAAAGGCTGCCTAAACCGGGCAGCCTTTTTTATTTTGAAAAACTACTTAAAAACTAAAAGCCAGTTTTGTAAACAACCTTAATCCGTTAAAACCCATTTGCACTGATTCCCACGGGCCGCCGGTCTCATTATCAAATGATTCGTAACGGGCATTCTTCACAGCAGCATATTCCGGATGCACATTCAGTAAATTATCCGCACCAAGAAATAAACTTATTTTTTTAGAGAACTTGTACGAAGCATAAATGTCGGTGGTCACTTTGCCGGTATAATTAAATACTTCAGGCACCACGTTTACACCATCAGCAAATCCGTCTATATCCACATAAGGGTCAATACCGGTAAAGCTCCCGGAAATAGCAGGATCACCGGGGCCGCCTGTTCCTGCCTGGCTGGCAAGACCTGTCCAGCCAAAGCCCATTGTTTTAATATTACCAAAATATGTAAGCCGGACGCCGAAGCCTAATTTGTTGATGTTGTAATCAAGACTTAAACCAGCCTTTGCTTTTGGAGCGGAAGCCAGCAGGAAAGCCTCTTCCCGGTCGCTGAAAAATGTTTTACGGTGCAGGTAACTGTCATCCAGCGCAGCAGGAATATTTATTTCATCCACTTCCATCGTCTGGAAGTTGGCGGTAAGCAATGCCTTAAAATTTTTATTCACCCATTTCTTATTATACTCAACCACAATATCAAGGCCTTTATTAGTGGTGTTCACGGAGTTGCTGAAAAACTGTGCCGTAGCCACACCCAGGTCCTGGAGTTTGGAAGTAAATGCAACAGGAAGGCTTGCATCATCCGCACTGAATAAACCGGACAATACTATTCTGTTATCAACTGTTACCCGGTAACCATCTATTGTAATCGTTAATCCTTTAGCGGCTTTCCACGAAAAACCGAGGCTTGCACTTACAGAAGTTTCTTCTCTCAGATCAGGGATACCGGCAGCTTTGGTCACATCATCGCCATTGCGGGCAATTCTTGATTGTACCAGCTGGCCGCCGCTGAAAGAAGTAAGTGTATTGCTGAAATTAGTTTGTTGTAAAGAAGGCGCCCGGAAACCGGTACTGAAAGAACCCCGGATATTAAAGTTGTCAGCAACTTTATAACGGGTGGCAAATTTTCCGGTAAGTACAGCGCCAAAGTCAGAAAAGTTTTCCAGTCGGCCGGCAAAATCCACCAGCCATTTTTTATTGATGTTTATTTCCGCATCGGCATATAAACCTACGTTACCTCTTTTTGATTTTATTTCATCCGCAGGACTAAACCCGGGAAAACCTTGTGAACCCGGCGCCTGGTCAGTGCTATTGGGATATCCTTTGTAAGAAGCTTCTTCACCTTTGTAAATACTGTAGCGTTCATAACGGAGTTCCGCACCCAGGCCCAGGTTCATTCCCTGTGCCACTGTTTTGAATGACCTGCTGAAATCAATATTTACTGTATTCTGTACAAAATTAAAACCACCATCATCAAAATGGGTAGGAGTGGCGGCACCAACGATCGACGCATTAAATGTCTTATCACCGAAATAATGAAAATCATTATACCCGAGTGTATTGCTCAGGTCCCAGTTCCAGCCACTGCCTGCATCACCCCGGATGCCAACAGCTATGGAGGCATCACTGATATGAGTTTGAATATGCGGGTTGTAATAGATCTCACCATCAACAGCCGTACGCATGATATTACCGTCAAATATCAGGTTGCCGGAACCATCAATAGGAAAGCGGTCGGGCCGGGCACTGTAGTTACGGGTATAAGCAAAGGCATCAGATGATTTATAGTTATATCCGCCAAAAGAATAGAAAACAGTTTTACTGGCAGGATCTGTTGGTAATTCCATATTGAACATGGCACCATAGGTAGAGATAGAGCCATCACCAAAAGCCCGGCGGCCGGAGTTCAGCGGCAATGCTTCGGGGTTGGTGGCCACATTGGTGTCTGGTACCTGGCGGTAAGTTTTGCCATGTGTCAGGTAGTTCAAAGAAAAATTGATCAGCCCGCCATGTTTTCCCAATGCAAAACCATTATTGGCAGAAAAAGAAAAAGTACCTCCGTCAATAGCATTATCATAATAGTATTGGTTACCGGCCCTTGTTTGGTAGGCATTGAATTTTTTATCATAATGCCCGGCCCAGCCTGCATTGATGGTCCATTGGTTAATATCTTTTTTCAAAATGATATTGATAACACCGGCCATTGCATCAGATCCATATTGTGCAGAAGCGCCATCTCTCAATATTTCGATACGGTCAACACCCGATTCAGGAAAAGCATTCAGGTCGGCACCGGAATTACCACGGCCTCTTGTTCCGAATAGGGCAACAAAAGCGGTCTGGTGTCTTCTTTTTCCATTGATCAATACAAGTGTTTGATCTGGCCCGAGTCCTCTTAGTGTTCCAAGATCAATATGATCGGCACCATCAGCGCCACTTTGCTTGTTATAGTTGAAGGAGGGGGCTGCAATATTCAGTACAGAGGTCAGGTCCATTTTGGCGGTAGGTTGCCCTACCTGGTTGATGCGGATCACATCTACCGGCACAGGTGTTTCCAGTTTGGCACGGCCCGTACCACGGGTACCCACCAATACTACCTGGCCCAATTCATCAATTGCTATTTCCATGGTTATATTGAAGCTGGAAGCAGATGCACTAACCGTTTGCGAAACAAATCCAACATAAGAAAATAGCAGCTCATCATCACCGGCAACAGAAATCCGGAAACTACCATCGGCTGCGGTAACGACTCCTTTACCTGTCTTTTTAGATTTGACAGACACACCAGCCAGTGGAATACCATTGGGGTCCACTACTTTACCAGTAATATTTTGCTGCGCAAAAGCTGCCAGTCCCGTAAAAAAAAGGACAAGAAACAAGATGAAGGCCTTCCTCATAAATTATAGTTTGGTTAATAGAAAGAAGGCCTAAATATAATGGAAAATTACCCCTTTGGGCCGGGAGGCCGGGTAAAAATGACAATGTTGTGTGCAAGTAGTGGAAAAATGGATGTTGATAAATACAGACATAGCCACAGATTAACGGATTAACACAGATTGGGTCCTTCACAGCTTTTATACCAGCCATCTTTGGGTTTAAAAATCTGTGTTGATCCGGTGTGTACAAAGGATCTCCCGGATAATCTGTGGCAAAAAAAAAGCTGCAGCAGCTTTGAAACTAATAATAAGTTATGCCAGATCATTCTGTGGCAACAGCCGCCACTTCCGGTACTGCCACTTTTCCCGGGTAAACTTCCAGCGCTTTTTCCAAACAATTCATGGCAGCATCTAAAGCATCCAGGTTTAATACATAAGCCAGTCGCACTTCATTCTTTCCCAATCCAGGCGTACCATAAAATCCCGTGGCAGGTGCCAGCATCACTGTTTGCCCCTGGTAGGAGAAAGATTCCAGCAACCACTGGCAAAAGGCATCACTGTCATCTATAGGCAGCCGGGCTATTGCATAAAAAGCACCACCCGGTTTGGGACAATACACTCCCGGCATGGCATTCAACCGATTTACCAGTAAATTTCTTCTTCGTAAATATTCCGCTTTCGGCGCATCAAAATAAGAATCGGGAAGGTCCACTGCGGCTTCACCCATTATTTGTGCCAGTCCCGGGGGACTTAATCTTGCCTGTGCAAATTTCATTGCCGCATCATACACGGCTTTGTTCTTAGTTACAAAAGCACCCAGCCGTGCGCCGCAGGCACTGTATCGTTTGGATATGGTATCCATAAGCACCACATGCTGATCCAATCCATCCAGGTGGAGGGCACTTACATATTCCCTATTACTGTGTCCGCCTTCCGGAGGATAACAAAACTCCCTGTAGGCCTCATCACTGAAGAGGTACAGATCATGTTTGATACAAATTATTTTCAGCGCTTCCATTTCTTCCCTGCTGTAGAGATAGCCGGTTGGATTATTCGGGCTGCAGATGATGATCGCTTTTGTTTTATTGGTAATTACTTTTTCAAAATCGGCGATCGGGGGCAATGCAAAACCTGTTTCAATCCGGGAGGTAATAGGCACTACCGTTACCCCGGCTGCACAGGCAAACCCGTTGTAATTAGCATAGAAAGGTTCCGGAATGATCACTTCATCACCGGGATTGAGACAGGTAAAGAAACCAAACATTATGGCCTCACTACCACCGGTAGTAATGAGTATCTGCTCATGCGACACATTGATCCCCACTTTTTTATAATACCGGACCAGTTTGCGGCGGTAGCTTTCATTGCCGGCACTGTGACTGTATTCCAATGTTTTAATATCTGCATGGCGCACCGCATCCAGTATGGCAGGAGGCGTTTCTATATCCGGCTGACCGATATTGAGGTGATATACTTTAATGCCTTTTTTCTTGGCAGCCTCTGCATAGGGCACCAGTTTGCGTATCGGCGAAGGGGGCATCTGCTGGCCACGATTGGAGATTGTTAGCATAAGGACAAAGGTAAGGAAGTGAATGAGAAGTCGATAGTTGGGAGTCGGGAGTCGATAGTCGGGAGTCGATAGTTGGGAGTCGATAGTCGGGAGTCAATAGTCGATAGTCGATAGTCATGAGTTGTAGCTTTCTTACATCTTAAAAAAATGTAACTTCCTACCACCAACACTTACCAAAGACCTGTGGCATGAAACACAACCAACGCCTGCTACCCGTTTTTCTTTTAGTCATTTTGCAGACCACTCATGCGCAACAGTGGAAAGCAGATACCGACAGTGCCCGGCACTACCTGCTGCAAAAAAATAATAGCAAAGCCCTGGAATTTTTTTTAAAAGCACATGAGCCACTTAAGAATGATTCCGCCAGCACCATTCATTTTTATCAAAATAACACGGATATCGGTGACCTGCACACGGCCATGGGCCAGTACGCCAAAGCAGAACCCTATTATACCACTGCAAAAACCATCATTGAACAAATACAGGGAAAAGTAAATGCTTCTTATGCGCTCAGCTGCAATAACCTTGGCCGCCTGCTACGGCTGATGGGGCAATATGAAAGAGCAGAACCGCTGCTGATCGAAGCAAGAAATGTAAGAGCAATCATCTTTGGTAAAGAAAATGCTGATTATGCCACCAGTTGTAATAACCTGGCCGTACTGTACCTCGAAGCAGGCATGTATGATTCTGCCCGTACACTCTATATGGAATCTATGCAGATAAGAGAACGGGTATTGGGTAAGGAACATATTGACTACGCCACCAGTTGCAACAACCTGGCAATACTGTACACGGTAACAGGCAAACCTGCCGAAGCCGAACCGCTGTACCTGCAAGCAAAACGCATACGGGAAAAAGTATTGGGTAAAGAACATCCCTTTTATGCGGCCAGTTGTAATAATCTCGGGGCATTGTATCTTGATATGGGCCAGTACAGTAAAGCCGAACCACTTTATATAGAAGCAAAACAAATACGGGAAAGAGTATTGGGTAAGGAACATCCGGAGTATGCTGCCAGTTGCGATAACCTTGCCATCTTATACATGGACATCGGCAACTATGAAACAGCAGAAGCCCTTTACAAAGAAGCCCGCCAGATAAGAGAACGGTCACTCGGCACCAAACACATTGAGTATGGCAAAGGCTGCAATAACCTGGCATTACTTTATAAAATACTCGGACAGTACGATGCGTCCGCCGCATTGTTCAGCGAAGCAAAAGATATTTTTGAGGCTGCCGTAGGCAAAGACCATTTTGAATACGGCAAATGCTGCAACAACCTCGGTGCTGTATATATGGATATGAATGATTATCAAAAAGCAGCGCCGCTTTATGCTGAAGCCAAACAGGTATGGGAAAAAGTACTGGGCAAAGAACATCCGGAATATGCAAAGGCCTGTCATAACCTGGCCCTGGTCCATTTTGAAAAAAATGAATACACCACTGCAGAAGCATTATTTACAGAAGCAAACACTATCCGGGAGAAAGTGCTGGGAAGGGAACATCCCGATTTTGCCGAAGGGTGTGATAATCTTGCACTTCTTTATGCAGCCATGGAACAATACCAGAAAGCAGCTGCGCTGGAACTGCAGGCAAAACAAATTCGGGAAAAAGTATTAGGAGTGGCCCACCCGGATTACTTGAAGAGTTGTATCAATCTTGCCAATATCTATCGCAGCAGCGGCAACCAGCAGATGGCCATTAATCTGTTTACAGAAGCCTTCTCTGCACAGCAGGCATTATTGCAAAAGGTCTTCCGCTTTACTACAGAACCGGAGAAACAGGCCTACCTGGCCAAGGTAAATGAGTACCGCAGTTATTTCCTGTCATTCATTACCGATGCGCCGGAAGATAAAGTAGCGGTGTATGTATATGAAATATCACTGGCAAACAAAAACCTGGTGGTAAATGCCTCGCAGCAATTGCGGCAGCATATCAGCAATGCCGGCGATACGGCACTTACTGCCACCTATAATCAATGGATCGCAGCAAGAGAGCAGCTGGCTTTCTGGTATGTGCGACCGGTAAGTGAACGAAAAATACAGGTGGCTGCACTGGAAGAACAAGCTAATATGCTGGAGAAAGAATTGATCCGTTCTTCCGCATCCTTTC